>NZ_CP043320.1:0-321736 GCF_008807395.1 Pseudomonas sp. C27(2019) | reverse complement strand
TGGCAAGCACTGGGCTTGAGTTATCTATAACTATTTATTAAGTATTATTTTCAGGAGCACGTAAAAATGTCGATGGCTGATCGTGATGGTGTTATTTGGTATGACGGTGAAATGGTTGAATGGCGTAACGCAACCACCCACGTTCTAACCCACTCATTACACTACGGCATGGGGGTCTTTGAAGGTGTTCGCGCTTACAAAACCCCAAAAGGTACGGCAATTTTCCGCTTAGAAGCACACACTGACCGTTTGTTTGAGTCGGCGCACATCATGGGCATGAAGATTCCTTTCACTAAAGAAGAAATCAATCAAGCTGTGGTTGCTTCAGTGCGTGATAACAATCTGGATAGCGCCTATATCCGCCCTTTAGCCTTTTACGGTTCAGAAGGCATGGGTATCCGTGCTGACAACCTTAAAGTGCATGTAATTATCGCAGCATGGCACTGGGGTGCGTATATGGGTGAAGAAGCCTTGAAAACAGGCATTAAAGTCCGTACCAGCTCATTTACCCGCCACCATGTCAACATCACCATGACTCGTGCAAAATCTAGCGGTGCCTATGTCAACTCGATGCTAGCACTGCAAGAAGCAGTATCCGGTGGCGCTGATGAAGCGTTGCTGCTCGATCCAGAAGGCTATGTGGCTGAAGGCTCAGGCGAGAATATTTTCATCATTAAAGATGGTGTGATCTACACGCCCGAAGTTACCGCCTGCTTAAACGGCATTACCCGCAATACAATTTTAACCCTTGCGCGCGAGCGTGGTATCGAAATTGTTGAAAAACGCATTACCCGTGATGAAGTCTATATCGCTGATGAAGCCTTCTTTACTGGTACCGCTGCAGAAGTGACGCCCATTCGCGAAGTCGATACCCGTCAAATCGGTATTGGTCGCCGTGGCCCCATCACTGAGATCCTGCAAAAAGCCTACTTTGACTTAGTCAGCGGTGAGACCGATGCCCACCCCGAGTGGCGCACCATTGTCAGCTAAGCATTTACCAACTAAGCATTAACTGCTGATTAAAAAGCCCGCTAGAGTTCACACTCACTATGCGGGCTTTTTTGTGCCTGATATTTAAGCCAATTAAGGTTTTAAGCTTTTCTTAGCATAAATATCATAGCGACTGGATTTGCCTTGCAAACTATAGGTCGGCGGCGTACCCGCGATGGCCGGTGCTTTACGCGGACGTTTCACCACCACGCGATGCGAGGCTAATGCTAAAGCAGCAGCCAGCAATTCCACTGCATCATCATCCGCGCCGACCAGCGGCTTAAATAGGCGCATTTCTTTTTTGACTAACGCGCTTTTATCGCGACTGGGAAACATGGGATCAAGGTGAATCACTTGCGGTGCCTCTGCCGTCCACGCCGACATCAGTTCAATAGCATTACCCATCAACAAAGGCATACGTTGCACAATGTCTGCTACTTCAGAGTCAAGACGCGCACGGCGCAAGCCATCCGCTAACAATGCAGCAACTATGGGGTTGCGCTCAATCATCTGCACCTGACAGCCCAAGCAAGCCAAAACAAAGGCATCACGGCCTAGCCCTGCTGTTGCATCTAAAACAGTCGGTCGTACACCCGCTTGAATGCCAATCGCTTTGGCGATCATCTGACCACTGCCACCACCAAACTGACGACGATGGGCCAACGCGCCTTCAATAAAATCAACACGAATCGGTCCCGGTGCTGAATGGCCTAGCTCCTGCAGTTGCAAACCATCCACGCTGACCTGCAAAGCAAATTCAGCCTCGCCATCAAGGGGCAAGTTTAAAATCTGCGCCCATTGCAAAGCTGCAGCTTGATCAGCAGCTGTTATGGCATCTACACGAATAAGAGGTGTTTTTACTGCACTGGAGCCCGTCATTAAACGTACAAATCAAGACCTAGTACAGTGCTCGCTTCTTCAGCCTGATTGCTGAATGCTGCGGTATTACTGTAACTGGCTAAGGCTTTACTGGCTTGATACTGCTGTGCAGGATTATTTAAGGCTTGGCGTGCCTCGTATTGCTGAACCTGCATCTGTGCAGAGGGGCGCTGCACCGCTTGATAGGTGTCTAAACGTGTATCCGAAGCATTGCTCGGTTGTTGTTGACGGTTTTTACTTTCTACTTGGCGTACAACATCATCCATCTGCGCGCTGGCGTCCGGACGTGTTGCCCTATTGGGCGTATAAGCAGGCGATAAACCGTCAATGCGCATTATTCGAAGATCCTATAAACACTAGCGTACTTTAACCAGACTCGACACAGAGTTCAATCCAGTTAAGGCTGTTTCGGTGTCGCCACTTGATCACGCAAGTAAATCGGCTGGGCATCATGCGCACTAATCGCCTCGCCACGCAACCACATAGCCTGCGCGAGGGTTAAAATATCTTCTGCATGGGGCAACAATTGCTCATCACAGGCATACACAGGTACAGCAATTCGCTCAGCATAAGCTAACCAACCCGTACCTGCGGCAGACCAGTCACCTTGCGCTGCACGAGGCAACATTGCACGCTCTGGGGCCAACACAGCCTCCACACCTTGCAAGCACATCTCTGCGTTTACTAGGCTATAACAGCCCCAATACACCTCATCCATACGCGCATCAATCGCCACAGCAACCTGTTTGGCAGCATGTTCACGGTGCGCACGCTGGGCAATCGCTGCTAAATTAGACACCGGCAAGACTGGGCGCTCTAAAGCAAAGGCCAATCCTTGCACAACACCCACAGCAATACGCAAGCCGGTAAAAGCGCCAGGGCCACGGCCAAAGGCAATCGCATCAATTGCCGTTTTAGCGATGCCAGCCTCAGCCAGAACTTCGCTAATCATGGGTAAAATACGTTGTGCATGTAAACGAGGGATCACTGCGTAACGGCTGAACACCTGGCCATTGTGTAATAACGCAACAGAACAGGCTTCAGTGGCCGTATCCAGCGCCAGCAAAGTAGTCATGGTTTTTCGTCGAATGATTAAAAATAAAGTGTAGCAGGCAGACCGCTACGAGGCGAATGCTACATATCCATCAATAAAGAATGCATTCACGCTTACACCAAGCATGCTCACTGCAAACGCGAATACATTCCTTAGCGGCTGCTTAACTGAGCGCGGCAAGTACCTTAGCGGTAATCTGCTCAACTGTACCAACACCTTCAATAGCGCTGTATTTAGGTGTGCCATGCTTTGCAGCCATGTCCTGATAGAAAGCGACCAATGGCTTGGTTTGCGAATGATAAACAGACAAGCGATGACGTACCGTTTCTTCTTTATCATCGTCACGTTGAATCAAATCTTCGCCCGTCTCGTCATCTTTACCAGCTACTTTAGGCGGGTTGTGCTCAATATGGTAGGTACGGCTTGATGCGGGATGCATGCGACGACCAGCAATACGGCTAACGATTTCTTCATCGTCAACAGCAATTTCGATGACGTGGTCGATTTCAACGCCAGCATCACGCAACGCTTCAGCCTGTGGAATCGTGCGTGGAAAGCCATCGAACAAGAAGCCTTTGGCACAGTCATCAGCCAAAATACGCTCTTTAATCAGGTCAATGATAATATCATCGGACACCAAACCACCGGTCTCCATCACATTTTTAACTTTCAAACCCAGCGGGCTTTCTGCTTTAACTGCAGCACGCAGCATGTCACCGGTAGAGATTTGTGGAATAGCAAATTTTTTACAGATAAATCCGGCTTGCGTGCCTTTTCCAGCGCCTGGCGCTCCCAACAAAATTACGCGCATTATCATGCTCCTATATCATCATTATTATCATAAAGAATATCTGCACCGCCTCAATTCAGCGCGCTGCGCGATTAAATTCTGCGGCTCTGGTTAGCCCAAAAAGTGTCCAAGATACACATCAGTCTTTAGTCGCACAAGAAAAATATCAACGTATCCAGCCGTAGTTCACTCTACACTGGCATGCCTTAGATGTAATTGACGTATCTTAGCCTGCCTGCACCGTGCGCTCAGCCGCCCAATGTCGTAGCCCAGCCAACTCCTCTGACATTACAACCGACAAGGGTACAGTGCGCTGTAACGCCTCAATAATTAATTGTTGCGTCACCATTATCTGACGTGCTTGCGCCGCATACAAAGCCGACACCACTGCTTGTTCAATTTCCGCACCCGAGAAACCATCACTAGCTGCTGCTAGAGCCGTCAAATTAAACTCAGCCGCAATTAATTCACGCTTCTCCAAATGAATTCTGAAGATGTCCTCACGCACTACAGCTGCAGGCAAATCAACAAAGAAAATCTCATCAAAACGCCCTTTACGCATCAATTCCGGCGGTAAACGCTCAATAATATTAGCGGTCGCCACCACAAACACCGGTGTTTTACGCTCTGCCATCCATGTCAGTAACGTACCCAGCACGCGTTGACTGACACCATTATCTAAATCACCGGTAGCCAAACCTTTTTCAATTTCATCCATCCATAACACGCAAGGCGACATACGCTCGGCCATCAGCAATGCTTCGCGCAAATTACGCTCAGTCTCACCAAAGTACTTATTGTATAAGCTGGCAAAATCCAAACGCAGCAAAGGCAGTCCCCACAGCCCAGCAACGGCTTTCGCTGCCAAACTTTTACCGCTGCCTTGCACGCCTAATAACAGCATACCTTTAGGCAAGTCACTGGCTGTACCAGCAAGAAACACCGCTTGGCGCTCCGATAACCACTGTTTTAAATGATGCAAACCGCCCACATCGGCAAAGTGCGCGGTATCGCCCTCGTAGCCAAGCACGCCATCCAGATCAAGCAGTTGAAACTTGGCTTTATTAAGCTCCGGTAAATCTTCTTGGGTAATAGCGCCATCATCACAAATTAAATTGCGCGCCAAAACTCGCGCATCAGCATGACTTAAGCCGCGTAAGTTTTTCACCACTTGCTGCAAGGTTCGATTGTCAGTGCGCACACGTAAACCTCGATTGACCTCGCTCCAACGCAGCGCCTCTTCACGCACGATAGCCAACAACTCATCTTCACTGGGTAACGACACACTAAAGCGCGCCGCATAGCGCTGCACTTCAGGCGGCAGCTTTAGCGCATGTGAGACTAAAATAAGGGTGGGTTTGCCTGGTCCTGTAGCCATGCCGATGTCTTTGATTAAGCGCACCAAGAGCGCATCATTTTCCAAAAAAGCATGCAGATCAAAAAACACATACAGTCCAGCTTGCGGATCAGCCTTAACTAAACGCAATGCTTTTTCAGGGATATGACTGTCATCCTGTTTTTCAGCGCCAAACGCCATACCTTGCAAACCTTCACTGACCGACCACACACGTAGATTCATACCGCGCTGCACAGCTAATGAGGTTAAGGTTTCCAACACACGCAGCTCATCCCACGACTCAATCACAATCAGGCGCACACGCGAATCTAAAACCAGCTGTAAATCTTTCAAATCATTTTTCAAAGCATGCCAACCTATCAAAATATGACGAACGCTGGCGATTGCACCAGCAGCCAGCTAAACTCCAAGAATATTACAACAAGCCGAGGCCTGTGTTATGGATTGTTTGTTTTGCAAAATTGTTGCAGGTGAAATTCCCGCACAAAAATTATACGAAGATGAGCATGTCGTGGCATTTCACGATATTGCTCCGCATGCACCTGTGCATTTTCTAGTCATTCCCAAAAAACATATCAGCACGCTGGCGGACTTGAGCGTTGATGATACTTTTTTAGCCGGTCACATTCTTTACACCGCACAGCGTTTAGCCCAAGAGCAGGGCTGTGAAGAAGGCTTTCGCGTGGTAATGAACACCAATGAATTGGGTGGTCAGACTGTGTATCACATCCACCTACATGTACTGGGGCAACGACAAATGAGCTGGCCGCCGGGCTAGACAGCAGAGCAATGCAACACAGTATCTATCTTTGCTGCACTACAGCTATTTAATAGGAGCCTCTTATGTCAACTCAACGCCATTACTCGCCAATCGATCGACTGTTGCTGCAAGCCGATACGGCACTGCGCACATTAATCCCCAATAGCAGTCATGCCAGCCGCCCATCACCAGCAGTGCTTGAGCCGCAAAGCAATCTAGATGCACAGCAAACAGGTCATATTGCCGGTCTAATGCGCATCAACCATACTGGTGAAGTCTGCGCTCAAGCGCTATATCAAGGTCAAGCGCTGACTGCGAGTTTGCCAGACGTGCGCACGAAAATGGAGCAGGCCGCTGAAGAAGAAGTTGACCATTTAGTTTGGTGTGAACAACGTATTCGTGAGCTTGGCAGTCAACCTAGCCTGCTTAATCCGCTATTTTATGGCTTATCTTTTGCGATTGGCGCCAGCGCTGGTGCGGTCAGTGACAAAGTTAGCCTAGGTTTTTTGGCAGCAACTGAAGACCAAGTATGCAAACACCTGGATGATCACCTGCAGCAAATACCAGAAGCGGACCGTAAATCACGTGCTATTTTAGAGCAAATGCGTATCGATGAAAAAGCGCATGCAGACAGCGCATTAGAGGCTGGCGGCTATCGTTTCCCCGCGCCAATTAAATTTGGCATGAGCCTCATGGCCAAGGTCATGACCAGCGCCACCTACCGCATTTAGTTGCGCGATAGCCGGCTAACTAAAATTAAAAAGGCGCTGATAATCAGCGCCTTTTTAATGTGCCCGACGTCGTGGCTAGCGCATATTTTGCGGCATATTGCGGCCGTAAAAAATCTCCAGCATTTCATGACGCAAACGTTCTTCCACATCACGACGCTGCTCGTAAGATAACGTTCGCGTGGCATCACCAAACAAGTAATCATCAAGCTCAAAGTTTTTCAGCAGCATCTTGGTATGAAACAAATGCTCTTGATACACGTTGACATCAGTCATTTGATAGGCAGCACGCGTATCTTCAGACAAGTAGTTCTGAATTGAATTAATTTCGTGATCGATAAAATGCTTACGCCCTTCAACGTCACGGGTAAAACCGCGCACACGATAATCAATGGTAACAATGTCAGAATCAAACTGATGAATGAGGTAGTTTAGTGCTTTCAACGGTGAAATCACACCGCAGGTTGAGACATCAATATCCACACGGAATGTTGACAGTCCATCCACTGGATGAATTTCCGGATAGGTATGCACAGTAATATGACTTTTATCTAAATGCGCCAAAATCAATTCAGGCAACGGCCCCGGCGACTCCTCAATCTGACTGGCGGTCGGCTCAACAGGTTCTTCTGAAACCAGAATCGTCACGCTTGCACCTTGCGGCTCGTAGTCTTGACGCGCAATGTTCAAAATATTAGCGCCGATGATATCGACAACATCTGTCAGTATTTGCGTGAGGCGCTCAGCATCATATTGTTCGTTAATATAGCCCACATAGGCTTGCTGATCATCCGTGGTTCGCGCATAACTGATGTCATAGATGTTGAAGCTCAAGGTCTTGGTAAGATTATTGAACCCATGGAGCTTGAGTTTACTGGTCATCGTAAGGGTCTCTTGATTGGTGCGGCGCAGCCGCGTTATCTTGCACGCCGGTCAACTGTATCCACTCTCTATAACAATACAGTTGCGTAGGGCAGTTTTCACCTCTTCGCAATGCGATTCTGGTTTCCTTACACAGCCACTTGCCGTGTAAAAAAGGAGCGCGCCATTATGCAGAGCAAGCCCTTGAGTTGCCAGCATTAACAGCAACAAATCAGCGTATTTTGATCAGCGGTCTATGCAGTTTCAACGATTTCAAAACTATGGCTGATTACAACGCCTGCGCGCCCAAGCATAATCGATGCAGAGCAATATTTTTCCGCTGACAAATCTACCGCGCGCTTGACCACAGTTTCTTTCAATCCTTTGCCTGTAACAACAAAGTGCAAAGCAATGCGAGTGAATACCTTAGGCTCAACCTCGGCGCGTTCAGCATCAATGCGCACTTCACAGTCGAGCACCTCTTGACGGGATTTTTTCAAGATACTAACCACATCAAAGGTGCTGCAGCCGCCTAAGCCCATCAGCAGCATTTCCATTGGACGCACACCAACATTACGACCACCGCTCTGCTCAGGCCCGTCCATCACTACAGCATGACCACTACCTGACTCAGCTAAAAACATAGCTTGCTCTACCCACTTAACCCGCGCCTGCATCATGCTGTCCTCTTTAATATGGAAAAGCGCGAGTTTAACACAGAGTGTGCAGCCACTTGCGCCACGATGGAAGGCGCTGTGCAGCATCTAAAACTGTGTCACACATCACATTTTGAGAATAACCTTGCGCAAAGCAAGCTTTTCTTTATGATAAGTGCGGCACACTTAAAGAATTATAAGAATATTATTTGCCTCGATCTTTAAAGGCCCGTTCCACTCTTGGGGTTATTGCATGGTTGCTATTACACTCACACCAAAAATTAGAAACATCGACAAAATTCTCGAACACTGCCACAAACGCCAATTTGCCAGCAAAAGCACAATTATTTTTGCTGGTGACCGCTGTGATTCATTATTTTTTATTCTACAGGGCTCTGTCACCATTCTAATTGAAGATGATGATGGCAAAGAGATGATTATCGCTTACTTAAATCAGGGTGATTTCTTTGGCGAAATGGGCTTGTTTAGTTGCAGCAGCGATGAACAAGAGCGCAGCGCATGGGTACGCGCAAAAACTGTATGCGAAGTCGCTGAAATCAGCTATACGAAATTTCGTGAACTGACCGATAAAGATCCCGATATTTTATATGCCTTAGGCAATCAGATGGCTGACCGCTTACGTAATACCACCCGTAAAGTAGGCGATTTAGCTTTTCTAGATGTAACAGGGCGCGTTGCTGGAACCTTACTTGACCTGTGCAAAGAGCCTGACGCTATGACCCATCCCGACGGCATGCAAATTAAAATTACTCGCCAAGAAATCGGCCGCATCGTCGGCTGTTCACGTGAAATGGTCGGCCGCGTGCTAAAAAACCTAGAAGAGCAAGGCTTAGTGCACGTTAAGGGTAAAACCATGGTAGTTTTTGGTACGCGCTAAACTGCTTTAACAAACAGCATAAACGCCTGCACAAGATCAGGCGTTTGCTGTGATTAACGATGCACTGGGCGCTTTTGCAACTTGCGCTGCAAGGTGCGTCGATGCATGCCTAAGGCGCGTGCAGTTGCCGAGATATTTCCATCATGCTCACCTAGCACACGCTGGATATGCTCCCATTGCAAGCGATCGACTGACATAGGATTTTCTGGTACCAATGTCTCTAAATCAGCATGATCCGACAACAGTGCTGCCAGCACATCATCAGCATCGGCGGGCTTGCATAAATAGTTTGCTGCACCGCGCTTAATTGCCTCGACAGCGGTAGTAATGCTCGAGTAGCCGGTTAAAATCAGCACTTTCATCTCTGCATCTAGCTCGAGTAGCTTCGGCAGCAGCACTAAGCCTGAGTCACCTTCCATTTTCAAGTCCAATACCGCGTAATCAGGTAGATCGGCTTTAGCTAGAGTTAAGCCCTCTTCTGCAGAGCCAGCAATCGAGACGCGTAAGCCCCTGCGCGACATGGCGCGCGCCATGACCCGAGTAAAGGTTTCATCATCATCCACCAACAAGACATGCGGCGGTGTTTCACCTTCAAAGAGGTTTTCTTCAGTCACGTGCAACTCCTCGCTTACAGCTCTTTATACATGCGTGGTAAACGCAACTCGGTTAGAGTTCCGCCACCCTCTTGATTATACAGTTTTACTGTACCACCTAAACGGATGACGCTAATCTGACTTAAGAACAAGCCCAAACCAAAGCCTTTACCCTTAGTAGTGATAAAAGGCTTGCCCAGCTGTTCCGCAATCGCCAAGGGCACACCCGCGCCATAATCTCGAATGGTAATGATGATCCATTGGGAATCCCAATCTAGGCGAATCAGCAAATTATCAGGACAAGCATCTGCTGCGTTATTTAATAGATTAAGCAGTGCTTGAGTCAAATCGACCGGCGGCAGCAGCACTGGCGCAAGATTAGTATTAACCAGTTGATAATGGTACGTAGCTTCTGGACGCATTAAATGCCACCGGTTTAAAGCCCCTTCCAGCCACCCCACTACACTTTGCTTTTCAATTGCTTGACGGCGATCCGCTTCAGCAGCACGCACCAGCTGCTGCAACGTACCTTTGCAGAGTTTCACTTGCTCTTGCAGCAAAATTAAATCTTCTTGTAATTCCGTTTCATCACGATGCGCATGACGTAATTCAGCCAGCAATACGCTCATTGTTGATAACGGTGTGCTCAACTCATGAGCAGCACCTGCCGCTTGCGTTGCCACTGCAAGCAATTGCTGGTCACGCATACTGTCTTCACGGCGCGCTGCACGCAACTGATCTTGCTCTCGTACTGCCTCTGACATTTTCGATACAAAAAAAGTAATAAACGCAGCAGATAATGCGAAGTTAAGCCACATCCCGAATAAGTGTAAATTAATGAGCAGCTCATCAACGTGTTCTCCCTGCAAATGCAAGGGCCGGTACCAGATCAATAATGCCGTGTAGCCACTTAAGGCTAAACCACTAAGCACAATTGAGTACAGCCAAGGCAAGGTTGCCGCAGCAATAGTCAGTGGTACCAAGTAATAGGCCACAAAGGGATTGGTCGAGCCGCCCACGTAATACAGCAAACAACTATGGATAAATACATCCATAGCCAAATGCAGTGCGAACTCTAGCTCAGTCACCGGCCAGCTGCCGCGCAAGCGCAGTCCGGTTAAAATACACATGCTCAGTGATAGCGCCAATAACACCAGCACTGGCATCCAAGCCAAGATAACCGTAGCGCTTAAATAAGCAAAACCAAACGCCGCAACTTGAGCGATCAGCACTAAAAGACGAATCCAAGTGAGCCGCCACATATTTTGGCTGCTTGCAGATAAAAGCTGTATGGGTGCCAGCATAATGCCCTCTTAGTTCAGTTGTAGAATAAAACGGTCCTGTGCCTATTCACGCAAGGTGCGTAGCATGGTCAAGCACGCACCATGCTAGGAACTAGCACGTATTGATACTGTCTTTTTTATTTCATGCACAGCATGCCTATGGAGCTATTATGATTCAGTTATTACGCACTGCCCCACTCGTATTACTCATCAGCAGCTTAGTCACAAACACAGCAGCACTCGCTAGCGAGCATGTTTACAATCAAATTTCTTTGCGCGCAGAAGCCCACCAAGAGGTGGCTCATGATCAAATGCAAGTCACCCTGTACACTGAAGAGCAAAACACTGATGCGGCACAACTCGCCAGCACGGTCACTCAAACGCTCAACCACGCACTCAAAACAGCACGTAAGCATACCAATGTCAGTGTAAAACTCGGTAGCCGCAGAAGCTACCCAGTGCATGACAGTAAAGGCCAAAAAATTACAGCTTGGCGTGAACGTGCAGAAGTTCGCTTAGAAAGCACCGACTTTCCTAGCCTCTCCATGCTCACAGGTGAGCTGCTGCAGACGCTTAAAATGGCCAATATGCAGTTCAGCATTGCTCCTCAAACTCGTATTAGCAGTGAAGATCAGCTGCTTAAAGACGCCATTAGCGCTTTCCAAGCAAGAGCCCTACTGGTAAGCGAGGCCTTTGCTAGCACAGGCTACAAAGTGGTCAGTTTAAACCTTAACAGCAGCGGCTATGACCGCCCACCCGTGTACGCACGCTCAGCAAAAATGCTGTCATCTGCGATGTCTGATGAAAGCAGCGTGCTCCCTGAAATAGAAGCCGGTAGCAGCCAAGTCAGTATTATTGCTGACGGTGTGATTGAAATCTTCCCGCGCGACTAAAGTAAAAAATTACAACGGCTTAAACATTAAGCCGTTGTAAGCGCGCAACAAGACCGTCGGTTAAAGTGGCCGGACAGCTTATGCATTATCAGCCACCAATAAATGAGAATAATTCACAATAGTATTTACACTTCAAATGAGAATGGTTAGCATGCGCAACTCTAATTTCTGGAGTCTATTATGCGCATCCCATTCACTTACTCACTTATTGCTTGCTCTATCCTCAGTAGCGGCGTTGCTTTTGCTAATCAGTCACCCGCTCAGCTGGGCTCAACCGTAGTCAGTGCCGCTGGTTTTGAACAAAAAATTACTGATGCGCCAGCCAGTATTTCAGTGGTAAGCAGTGCGGATCTAGAAAAGAAACGCTACAGCAATCTAGCCCAAGCTTTAGACGATGTTGAAGGTATCGATATTAAGCAGGGCACCGGCAAAACGGGCGGTTTGAACATCAGCATGCGCGGCATGCCCAGCGACTACACTCTGATTTTGATTGATGGTCGTCGCCAGAACCCAGCCGGCAACGTCACCCCAAACGGTTTTAACGAGACCTCCACTAGCTTTATGCCGCCTATGTCGGCCATTGAGCGCATTGAAGTCATTCGTGGCCCGATGTCGACCCTGTATGGTTCCGATGCTATGGGCGGCGTCATTAACATCATCACCAAAAAAGTTGGCACCGAGTGGACAGGTAGCGTCACCGCTGATTACACCTATCAAGAAGAGCGTGATTTCGGCGATACCGGTGGCACCAGCTTTTACAGCAGCGGCCCGTTGGTTGAAGGCTTACTAGGCATGAATGTGCGCGGTCGCTTCTTTGACCGTCAAGAATCTAATCTAACTTACGGCAGTGGTATCAATGTAAACCGTCGCGGCCCTTCACCGGTAGAAGCACAAAACTTTAACCTAGGAACACGTTTAAACTTTACTCCCCACGATGATCATGACTTTGCTTTGGACTTTGAGAAAGGCCGGCAAAAATATAATAACGACAATTGCCAACTGGGTAATTTAGACGGCAAAAAAGGTGGCGATTCAGCTGACGGCTGCGATATAGATGAACCCAGCAAAGCAAATGGCTACAGCGATCAACTTAAATTTGAACGCACGCAGTATGCCCTAAGCCACACTGGCCGCTTTGCTTTAGGCACCCTCGACAGTGCCATCACCTACAACATCACGGAAACGTTGGGGCGAACCAACCCAGGCACAATTGGAAAGCTGACAAACGCTAAACTACTGGGTGTTTTTGCGGGTGCTAAGCGCACACTCAAGTCAAAAGACTTAATCCTCGACACGAAATTTATTGCGCCCACTTCTGAGAACAACATCACCACTATCGGCGCACAATACATCGACTCTATACTTGAAGATGGCATTGCCATAGATGAGTTTAAACAAGAGTCCGCTGCTGTCTTTGCTGAAAACGAATGGCGCTTTATGGATGATTTAGCCTTAACCTTGGGTGGCCGTTATGATCGTCACCAAGCCTTCGGCGGCCACTTCAGTCCGCGCGCTTATCTGGTTTGGAATACCACAGACAATTGGACGCTTAAAGGTGGTGTTAGCAAAGGCTATAAAACGCCCGATCTTAATGCGCTACACAACGGCGTCAATGGCGCGACACGGCAAGGCGCAGTGATAACCATCGGTAACCCAAACTTAAAGCCAGAAAAAAGTACCAGCACTGAATTGGCCGCCTACTTTGATAATTTAAATGGCTTTAACGCTAACGTCACAATGTTCCACAATAAATTTGCAGACAAAATAAGCGCTGGCCCAGATACAGCATGTGAATTTAACAGCTCTAAATTGTGCTCACAAAATATCAACGTCGATGATGCCGTCACCAAGGGCATTGAGCTAGCAGCGCAGTGGTATTTCACTGACGACTGGAGCATCAAAGGTAACTACACCTACACTGACAGTGAGCAGAAAAGCGGTGATGACAAGGGCGCACAACTGACCAATACGCCACGCCATTTAGCCAACGCCAGCTTAAACTGGGCAGCCAATGACCATTTAAATCTATGGCTCAATACCGAGTACCGTGGCAAGCGCTCACGTTTTACCAGCAAGTATGCCAACTTAGATGCAACAGAAAAGAACATCTATACAACCTTGGGTAATAAAACCAAGGCCTATACGCTTTTCCATTTAGGCGGCTCTTATCAAGCCACCGACGCACTGGCTTTTAACGCAACAATTTATAATTTGCTCAACAAAGATTTTGTTAAGGGTAAATCTTATCTGACCAGCGGCGGCGACACTGCCTACGGCACTGACTACAGCCATTCAGGCAAATCCACCACCGGTTCAATCGAAGAAGGCCGTCGTTTATGGATGTCAGCCACATACCAATTCTAAGGAAGCACTGAATACTATTGGTAAGAAAACTGGGGCATTACTCAGTTTTGCCCAAAGCTTAGATCCATAAAAAAACCTCGCTAACACTAAGTGCTAGCGAGGTTTTTAGTTTTACAGCGCTGCAGCAAATTACAAAAAGTAAGAGCGCAACGGCGGGAAGCCATTAAACTCTACCGAGCTGTAACTGGTAGTGTAGGCACCGGTCGACAACCAATATAAACGGTCTCCGCTGGCCAAGTTAAGCGGCAAACCGTACTTGTAGTTCTCGTACATAATATCGGCACTGTCACAGGTTGGCCCTGCAATCACCACATCTTCTAACTCACCCTTCTTTTCGGTCCAGATCGGAAACTTAATTGATTCATCCATGGTTTCAATCAGGCCTGAGAATTTACCCACATCGGTAAATACCCAACGTTCCACAGCTGTGCGTGACTTGCGTGATACCAGCACCACTTCGCTGACCAAAATACCAGCGTTAGCAATCAAAGAGCGACCCGGCTCAAGAATAATTTCTGGTAAATCATCACCGAAATCCTCCTGCAAGAAACGCGTAATTTCTTCAGCGTAGGCTTGCAAAGGGTTGGTACGGTTCAAATAGTTGGCCGGAAAACCACCACCCATATTGATCATTTTTAAGTGGATGCCATCTTCATCGCGCAAGCGTTCGAAAATAATTTTCACTTTACCAATCGCTGCATCCCAAGAGCCAATTTCACGCTGCTGAGAACCAACATGAAACGACACGCCATAAGGCACAAGCCCAAGGTCACGCGCCAATACCAATAAATCCATGGCCATATCCGTTTGGCAGCCAAACTTGCGTGATAGCGGCCAATCCGCTGAGCCTGAGCCTTCAGTTAAGATACGCACATACACTTTAGAGCCTGGCGCTGCTTTAGCAATATTGCGTAAGTCTGCCTCTGAGTCAGTAGCAAACATGCGCACACCTTTCTCATAAAAGTAACGCACATCGCGGGCTTTTTTAATGGTGTTACCAAAGCTGATTTGCTCAGGCTTTACGCCACATGCCATCACCTTATCAAGTTCATAGATCGAGGCGATATCAAAGTTAGAGCCTTTTTTGTTCAGCAGTTCAGTAATTTCTACGGCAGGATTGGCTTTCACTGCGTAGTAAATTTTTGCAAAAGGAAAGCTTTCTGCAATTTCATCATAAGCGCGTTCAATGGTCGCTGTATCAATCACCACAAACGGGGTTTCATGCTGATCAGCAAACGCTTTCATTTTTTTAAAGGTTTCAGGTGCGAAATAGTCTTCCACTTTAATGGGCATCGTAGGATTCATCTCCAAGTCAGGCAAATCAAGAAAATAAGGGGTTAAACATGAACGCCGAATCCGTTTCCCCACTTTGGTTCGCCTACTTCCCAAGGCATGTCGCCGATGATTCATAGTCTTAAAGCTATCAACCTCTCGTCGTCAGTACTTGAGCCGGATGGATCGTTTCAGCATGAGCGTTCTAGGCGCGCACTTTAGGGCTATGACTCTGAGATAGCAACCTTAAAAGCTGCATTTTAAGATTAATTTATTATAAGAATTCAGCATATTTATGCGGCGAGCAATAAAAAACTCAGCAAGCATTAAAAAACCTAAAATACACTGATTAGCTCTACCCGCCAATCAAGATATACAGCGCCCCAGAAATAGCGATTAACAATAAGAATGCAGATGAGAGTAAAGCAATTTTACCTTGATGCTGCTGGAAAAAATTACCACGCATCATTAACGCGTAGCTCAGTAGAATCACAAAATCAGCCAGCATCCAAACAAGGGTTAATACAGCTAAGCTCAGCTTTAGGTTTGGCGTCACGCTAATAAATTGCGGGAAAAATGCGACGAAGAAAATAATATCTTTAGGGTTGGATATGCCTAGGAAAAAACCATTAAAAAACCCTGAATGCTGCCGAACAGGTGTTTCTTGCTCAGAGCCCACCTCCTCTTGCGAGGTTAATCCTGCACGCAAACCATTCAGCGCCATCCAGGCAATAAAACTACAACCGATCAGACTCACCCATTTAAGCGTTTGCTCATCAAGGGCGATCACGCCTGCAATAATCAAACCAGCGCTGGCCAGTAAAACCATAGATGCTAGGTTAGCGCCCAGCACCGTAATCAGCGCATATTTAAAGCCATGTCGAGTCGCAGCGTTGATAACTAGCGCGACAATCGGCCCTGGCGTAGCGATCAAGACCACCACCGCAACAATATAAGCGAACAACAGGCTCACACTCATTCATTTTTCCTTAACAACTAACAAACCGCATCTGAAAGGCTAATAACCACCAGCCGCCTATTCTAACCTAGCCAGCCCCAAGTACTGCGTGAACACACAATCAACACTATTTAATCGCTGATTAAGCGCACCAATTTCCAACTGAGGCCGCAAGTCCGCTATAATTACCGGCTACTTTTGAACTCTTCCTTTGAGGCGCTATCAGCATGAGCAAACAGGCTGCCGAAGTTGCGAAACGTCGTACGTTCGCTATTATTGCCCACCCGGACGCCGGTAAAACCACCATTACCGAACGCTTATTGCTGATGGGACAGGCCATTTCTGTGGCTGGTACGGTTAAATCACGTAAATCTGACCGTCATGCCACTTCGGACTGGATGGCCATGGAGCAACAACGCGGTATTTCTATTACCACCTCGGTGATGCAGTTCCCGTATCGCAAGCACATGGTCAACCTGCTCGACACCCCAGGCCACGAAGATTTCTCGGAAGATACCTATCGTACGCTCACAGCGGTCGACAGTGCTTTGATGATGATCGACGGTGGTAAAGGGGTGGAGCCACGTACCATTGCCTTAATGAATGTCTGCCGCATGCGTGATACGCCAATCATCAGTTTCATCAATAAACTAGACCGCGATATTCGCGATCCTATTGAGTTGCTCGATGAAATTGAAGATGTTTTAGGTATCAAAGCGGCACCTATTACCTGGCCGATTGGCTGCTACCGTGAGTTTAAAGGGGTCTACCACCTCACTGAAGATGTCATTTATGTCTACTCAGCCGGACATGGCCATGAGCGCACTGATGCACAAATCATTCAGGGTCTCGATACCGATGAAGCGCGCGCGCACTTAGGTGACCTATACGATCAATTTGTCGAAGACCTCGAGTTGGTACAAGGTGCTTGCCATGACTTTGATCACGATGAGTTTCTTAAAGGCCGGATGACGCCGGTATTTTTCGGTACCGCACTGGGCAACTTTGGTGTTGATCATGTCTTAGATGCTTTTGTTGATTGGGCGCCAGCACCACAGCCACGCATGACAGATGTACGTGAAGTGTTGCCGAGCGAAGAAGAATTCAGCGGTTTTGTCTTTAAAATCCAAGCCAATATGGACCCGCGTCACCGCGACCGCATTGCATTTATGCGGGTGTGCTCAGGTAAATATGAGCAAGGCATGAAAATGCGCCATGCGCGCACCAATAAAGATGTTCGCATTACCGATGCCCTGACCTTCTTCTCTAGCGAACGTGAGCGTTTAGAAGAAGCCTATGCCGGCGACATTATTGGCCTGCATAACCACGGCACCATTCAGATTGGTGACACCTTCACCGCCGGTGAAACCCTGTCCTTTACGGGTATCCCGCACTTTGCTCCAGAGTTGTTCCGCCGTGTGCGTTTGGCTGACCCGTTACGCGCCAAGCAACTGCGCCAAGGCCTGCAAGAGCTGGCTGAAGAAGGCGCCACCCAGGTGTTCTTCCCGCAGCGCAACAACGATATTATTCTCGGCGCCATTGGCGTGCTGCAATTTGATGTAGTTGCCAGCCGCCTCAAAGAAGAATACAAAGTGGAGTGCATTTACGAGAGCATCAACGTCTGGTCAGCGCGCTGGATTGAATGCGACGATAAGAAAAAACTGCAAGAATTTAAAGATAAAGCGCATGAGAACCTATCGATTGATGGCGGAGGCCATCTGACGTATCTGGCGCCCACCCGCGTTAACTTAAGCATTATGGAAGAGCGCTGGCCTGATATTAAGTTTTTAGCCACGCGCGAATCTCACTAAATGCGCTAAGCTAAGTGCCATACGTTTCATCCTAAAAGCGAAGGTTATGCCTTCGCTTTTTTGTCGGAGCACTGCATGTTATTAGTTGATAGCCATTGCCATCTGGATTTCCCAGACTTTGACCACGACCGTGAGGCGGTGATTGCCCACAGCCAAGCGTTGGGTGTACAGAAGATGATTGTCGCGGGCGTAACACGCCAACACTGGCCGCGCTTATGGAACACCGTAGAGAATACAGAAGACCTCTATGCCGCCTTCGGCCTGCACCCCTACTTTCTCGCTGAGCATCAAGACGGCGATATTCAGGCGCTGGTTGCGCAACTGCGCCGCTACCAAGATCACCCCAAGCTCTGCGCAGTGGGTGAAATCGGCTTGGATTTCTTTTTAAAAGACCTCGACCGTGAACAGCAAATTGATTTGTTTGAGCAACAGCTTGGCGTAGCGACAGCGTTTAACCTGCCGGTAATCATTCACTCTAGGCGCGCCAACGCGCAAGTCACAGCCTGTTTAAAAGAGGCTAAGCTGCCGCGTGCGGGGATTATTCATGCGTTTTCTGGCAGTTATGAAGAAGCGATGGAATACATCAAGCTGGGCTTCTTGCTGGGCTTTGGTGGCGCTGCGACTTGGCCGCGCGCGACACGTTTACAAGCAGTATTAAAGCGCCTGCCACTGGACAGTATTGTTTTAGAAACAGACAGTCCAGATATGCCGCCTGAATGGCTCGCGGGACAACGTAACAGCCCTGAGCAGCTTCCACGCATTTGCCAACAGCTCGCGCAAGTGTACGGCATCAGCGCGCAAGACTTCGCTGCACGTACCACAGAAAACGTGCAGCGCTTGTTTAACTGGAGCAGTTAAACTCAACTGGCCCAGTTACAACTTAAAAGTGCTAATCAGGGTTTTTAATTGCTCAACTTGCACGCTCATATCTTGGCTGGCCTGTGCTGTTTCATCTGCTCCTTGAGCAGTCAGCTCACCGGTTTGATTAATTTGTACGATATTTTGATCAATATCATGCGCCACAGCAGTCTGCTGCTCAGCTGCAGCGGCGATCTGCTGAACTTGGCCAACAATCATGCCGACAGCCGCCAAGATATTATCTAGCGCTGCCTGCACATCAGCAGACTGCGCCACTGTCTCATTCGCCATCAAGTGGCTACTATTCATAACCTTAACTGCTGAGCTGACACCGCTGTGTAATTGGCCAATCATCTGCTCAATTTCTGCGGTGGACTGTTGCGTACGCCGCGCTAAATGACGCACTTCATCGGCCACCACAGCAAAGCCACGCCCTTGCTCACCTGCTCGCGCGGCCTCAATCGCGGCATTGAGCGCCAATAAGTTGGTTTGCTCAGCAATCGATTTGATCACATCTAAGACCTGTCCAATCGATTTACTATTGCTCGCTAACTGATTAATCACTAGCACAGAGCTATCAATTTCCTGCGCCAGCTTTTGGATGCTGCTGACTTGCTGCTCAACACTCACGCGGCCCGCGACTGTCTCATTATTAACGCTTTGCGCATTACTGACCGCAGTTGCGGCACTATTGGCCACTTCTTGCGAGGTGGCTGACATTTCATTCATAGCCGTTGCCACCAGCTCAATTTGCGCGCGCTGTTGATCCACCGCTTGACTGCTTTGTGCCGACACGCGCTCAACCCGCACGGCTTGACCCTCAACATCCACCACAGTGTTATTAACCTGGCCCAATAAGCCATGAATGCGCTGCACGGTTTGGTTAAAAGCACCGCCAAGCTCACCCAGCTCATCCCTGCTTTGTACGGTAAAGTGTGCTGTCAAATCACCGTCGGCCACTTTATCCATCACGCGGCCAAGGCTGCGCAAACTGGCAAGTGTCGACACATAAAAAGCGCTATACAAATAGCCTATTAACAAAAATACTGCCGCCAGCGCGCTGATCAATAACAGCATCTGTAAACGATAGGTGACTAAGCGCTCGTTCAGCTGCTCATCTAAATATCTCAGAGTTTGGTTATTGAGTAGGTGAGTTTTATTGATTAAAGCAGAGCTCTTTTGGTACAGGTCTCGCCAGGGTTTATCTAAAGAGTCAGCCATAATAACTTCATCCTCAAATAAGCGCAGCGCATCGAGCAAGGTTGCTCGGCTTTCAGCTGCAGGAGCATTCAGCGCTTGGAAAGCAGCCTCACTGGCCGACAAGGCTTCTTTCAGCTTCATATCGTATTCTGCATTGAGCTTCTCAAGCCCCAACTGCAAGTCATCCAGGCGATTGCTGTTAGTCGAGTCCAGATAGCCTCGTGCCATCGAAAGACTGGCAACCGCACGTCCCTCGCTGAGACTCTGGGTGACATCCGCCGTCACCTCAGTTATCAAAGCCACCAACTGCCGCACTTCTAATTGAGAATCTTGGCTCAACCCTGTCAAACTGGCGATAAAACGATTAAATAGCACGCCACTGGCCAACAGCTCACTGGCTAAAACTGCACTATTTTGTAAAGAGGCTTCACCACCAACTGCAGTTAAGCGTTGTAACAATTGATCGCGCTTTACCGCAAAATCAGCACGTTGCTCCTCGTCACCTTGCAACAGCTGTAAAGATTGCCACTGACTGCTAATGTGCTGCTGCAACCCCTCGATACGCTGTTCTAAATCACCGCTGGCCCCGCCCTGGCCTATCACTGCATTGATCTGCAATAAATCATGCCAATCCTCAAGCTGCGCGGTGGTCTTCAAGCTCTTATCCAGTAGCTGTAAACCATTTATCTCGGCCTGTGTATGTACAAAGTCGTTATAGGAGTCACGCACTAAGTAAAAATTGGTGACCAGCATCGGTAAAAAAAACAGCGCACTAATCAAACTAAATTTCATCGCAAAGCTTAAGCGATTCATCAGTTTAATCGCTGGATACAGTAGAATCTTCATAGCAATCCCCAAGATGTTTCTTATTATTGTAGCCAGCCATAGGTGACTCACGGGTCACCTATGGCTGGCTTTATCTTGCCGATATTGCAGTTTTACAAGCCATAAGTCGAGGCTTTAAAGCCGTGATTTAACTCACACGCCTTATCAACTCATTCAAAAAAAACAGCTCTTTAATCGCTTTATTTTGATAAGTTTGACAACAACCTCTGCGCCCTTTTAGCGAGGCAGCGCAGAGATCAACTTTATGTCACGCTAGATGCTGACTCTATTCAATATATTTACGCGTTATGTAGGCTCAACAACGATGAAACGTTTTATTATCTTTTGCAGCGTACTCATTGGCTGCTGTGCGTTGATTGCAACCTGGTACATCCAAGACAAATTGCCACAGCGTAGCGGCAATATGCAGCTAGCCGAACTGACTGCGCCCGTTGACGTGCACTATGACGAGCGTGGCGTGCCGCATATCCAAGCACAAAATGAACTGGACGCTTACCGCGCACTGGGCTATGTACAGGCGCAGGACCGTTTATTTCAAATGGAGATCATGCGCCGACTAGCGCGCGGAGAGCTGTCGGAAATTCTCGGCGAAAAAACCGTCAAACTCGACCGCTTATTTCGCACCTTACGCTTATATGAACATGCCCAGCAGTATGTACAAACGATCGATCAAAGCACGGCGCCAGCGCAGGCTTTGCAAGCTTACCTGGACGGTGTTAATCAGTTCCAAGCACAAGGTGCCAAACCTGTTGAGTTTGACCTCCTCGCAATCAATCCGCGCCCCTACACCATGGAAGACACCATCAGTATTGCCGGTTATTTAGCTTACAGCTTTGCTGCCGCTTTTCGTACCGAGCCGACTTTAAGCTATATTCGCCAACAACTAGGCGCTGATTATTTGGCTATTTTTGACCTTGAACTCCCCAGCACTGGTGCACTGGCAAACACAGCCCAGCCCAGCCTCAGTACAGACGATTGGTCGCTCTTGCATAGCGTTGCACAACTGAGCCAAGAAGCCTTGTTTGCTGCTGGTTTGCCGCAATTTGAGGGCAGCAATGCTTGGGTATTGGACGGTTCCAAAACCGCCAGCGGCAAGCCCTTACTCGCCGGCGACCCGCATATTAGTTTTTCCGTCCCAGCAGTATGGTACGAAGCCCACCTGCAAACACCTGATTTTGAGCTGTATGGGCACTTCCAAGCCCTGAACCCCTTTGCCCTACTCGGTCATAATCAGGAGTTTGGCTGGACAGTCACTATGTTTCAAAATGATGACTTGGATCTAATTGCACTCAAGAGTAACCCTGAAGACCCAGAGCAAGTCTGGCACAATAATGAATGGCAAACACTGAACAAACAAACCCAATGGATTGTGGTTAAAGACCAAGACCCACAGCAGCTAATCCTGCATGACTCGGCCTACGGCCCAATTATCAATGACATCCTAAGTGAACACAGCAGCGATACACCAATTGCCATGTGGTGGTCGTTTTTAGAAACTGAAAACCCTATTTTAGAGGCTTTCTATGAGTTAAACCGCGCCAATACATTGGATAAGGCACGCCAAGCGTCCAGTAAAATTCATGCCCCCGGTCTTAATATCGTTTGGGCCAATGCCCAAGGTGATATTGCCTGGTGGGCGGCTGCAAAAATGCCGATCCGTGACAAATCTGCGCAACCTTCTTTTATTCTTGACAGCCATTCAGCGAGCAGTAAAAAGTACGGATTTTATCCATTTAGCGATAACCCACAAGAAGAGAACCCCGCTCGTGGCTATATTGTTTCCGCTAATTTTCTACCGCCATCACCAAACAAAGTGCCTTTACCCGGTTACTACAATTTAGCTGACCGCGGCGCACAGCTGCTTGAGCAATTAAGCCAACCTGATGTGCAATGGGATACACAAAACAGTCAAGCTGTACAGCTGGGTATCCGCACCGGCTATGCTCAGCGCTTACTCAGCCCGCTGCTTGAGGATTTAAAGGCGATTGCCCGTGGCAATGAAGAAAAGAAACTGATTAAACAACTGAGCGAATGGCAGGGTGATTATCCCGTTGATAGCTACCTACCCAGCCTTTTTACCGAGTTTACCCAGCAACTGCTACAGGCTGCGATGCTTGATGAGCTGGGTGACGAGGTGTTTGCAAATTTGCTGCGCACCCGCATCATTGACAGCGCCCTACCTCTACTGGCCGCTGACCCACAATCACCTTGGTGGCATAACCATGCCAACGGCGAACAACAGACCCGCCAGCAGGTTGTTGCCCAAGCATGGCAAGCAGCGTTATGGCATTTGCGTACAACCTTTGGTTCAGATCCAAATGATTGGCTCTGGGGCACAACGCACACCTTGACCCACAAGCATCCTCTCGGGGAGCAATCACCGCTCGATAGCATATTGAACATTGGTAGTTTTGCCGCACCCGGTGGACATGAGATGCCCAATAACTTTTCTAGCGGCTATAGCAGCGCACCATGGGCCGTCGAATACGGACCGTCAACACGGCGCATTATTGATTTTGCCGCAGCAGATAAGTCACTGGGCATTAATCCCCTCGGGCAAAGCGGAGTACGTTTTGATAAGCATTACGCCGACCAAGCCCATGCCTATATGCAAGGTCAGTATTTTCAACAGCACTTAGCTGATAAAGACATCAAGGAGCATACGCAAAGCACCTTGCGTTTGCTGCCGCAATAACAGAGTCTGACCTAAGCTAGGTTTGACGTTTATTGACACAAACTAAAATGGCGCAGCCTATTTATGTAAGCTGCGCCATTTTAGTTAACAGTGCCTAATTTAGCAGTGCCTATACCTGCCCAGCACGCTCCAACTCTTTAATCTGCTGCATGGCTTTTTTACGACGCATTTCTGCACGTCGAGTAAAGAACCACAGCAAAAAGGTCACCAGAGAAATAAACAACAGAATCAAGCTGGCAATGGCATTGATTTCGGGTTTAACCCCCATACGCACCGCCGAGAAGATCTCCATCGGTAACGTAGTTGAACCTGGGCCGGAAACGAAGCTGGCCAACACCAAGTCATCCAGTGACAAGGCAAAGGACATCATAGCGCCTGCCGCTAAGGATGGCGCAATCATAGGTACAGTAATCAGGAAAAACACTTTCCATGGTTTAGCACCCAAATCCATCGCCGCCTCTTCCATCGAGCGATCAATCTCGCGCAGCCGTGACGATACCACCACCGCTACATATGCCGTACAAAACGTCGTATGAGCAATCCAGATGGTGACCAGCCCACGCTCCATCGGCCAGCCAATCAACTGTGCCATTGCCACAAACAGCAGCAGCAAGGACAAACCGGTAATCACTTCAGGCATCACCAGCGGTGCGGTGACCATACCTCCAAACAAGGTACGCCCACGGAAGCGGCCAATACGGGTCAATACCAGTGCCGCCAAAGTGCCCAATGCGGTTGCTGCAATCGCCGTGTGAGTGGCAATTTCCAAGGAGCGCATCAAGGCACTCATCAGCTGAGTGTTATCCAATAAGCCGGCATACCATTTGGTTGACCAACCGCCCCACACCGTCACCAGCCGCGAGGCGTTGAAGGAGTAGATCACCAAAATCAGCATGGGCAGGTAAATAAACAGCAAGCCTGCAATCAGCATAAAGCGTGAAAAGCTGAATTTCCTCATGCCTTGCCCTCCAATTCACGGGCTTGGTTACGATTAAATAAAATAATCGGAACGATCAGAATCAACAGCATAATGACGGCCAAGGAAGACGCCACAGGCCAATCGCGGTTGTTAAAGAACTCTTGCCACAGCACTTTACCAATCATTAGAGTTTCTGGACCGCCAAGCAATTCTGGAATAACAAACTCACCCACCACTGGAATAAACACCAACATACAACCAGTAATCACCCCACCTTTGGATAGCGGCACCGTGATCTTCCAAAATGCGCTAAAACTTTTAGCACCTAAGTCGGCTGCAGCTTCTAACAATGACAAATCATGCTTAACCAGATTTGCGTACAACGGCAACACCATAAAGGGTAAGTAGGCATAAACAATACCGATATACACGGCAATATTGGTATTAAGAATTTGCAACGGCTCACTGATCACACCCAGCCACAGCAAGGTATTATTGAGTAAACCGTTATTGCTAAGAATGCCCATCCAGGCATACACGCGAATCAGTAATGCAGTCCAGGTCGGCATCATAATCAGTAGCAACCACACCGGCTGCATCTGCTTACTCGAGCGCGCAATGGCATAGGCCATCGGGTAACCGATCAACAAGCACAGCAGC
Organism: Pseudomonas sp. C27(2019); assembly: GCF_008807395.1. GTDB lineage: Bacteria > Pseudomonadota > Gammaproteobacteria > Pseudomonadales > Pseudomonadaceae > Denitrificimonas. The sequence continues at coordinate 296,411 of NZ_CP043320.1, read as the reverse complement.
GTACTGACGAGGGCTATTTTTAATGAGCCTAAGTATGCCGAGATATAGAGCTGGTCTTCACTGAGTAATACGTAGTTGCCAAAATTTAGTAAAATCGTCAGCTGCTGATCTGCCCACTCAGTCAGGCTAGTGTATGGCGGAATGGCAATATCCGCTTCAGCAAAGCTGATTTTTAAAATAATGGCAAAAGGTAATAAGAAGAACAGCAGCATCCAAAAAAATGGCACGCCAATCACTGCATGACGGCCCTTAGGCAGTATCCTGCGTAATGTGTTGCGCATGCTCATGATTGAAACACCACGCCACTGTCGTCGACCCAATGCACGTACACTTCGTCGTCCCAGGTGGGTCGTGTCACGTTACGCTCTGAGTTCGCCATAAATGCTTGCACGATAGTGCCTGCAGGCAACTCCACGTAGTACACCGAGTGACCGCCTAGGTAAGCAATGTCATGCACAATGCCTTTGGCCCAGTTGTAATCTTCATGCTCAAGATCTTCGGGCTTAGTGCTGCTCAGTAAAAGCTTTTCTGGGCGCAAAGCAAAGGTCACACGCTTGTTTTCAGCCAGACTGGTAATACCGTGACCAATATAAATTGGACGCTCAAGCTTGGGACAGATAATCACCGCATGGTCAGAGTCATCAGTGATGATTTCACCTTCAAACAAATTGACGTTACCAATAAACTCGCAGACTAAACGGCTGGCCGGCGTTTCATAGATATCCATCGGGCTACCCACTTGCGCGATCCAGCCTTGGTGCATAATGGCGATACGCTCAGCCATGGTCATGGCTTCTTCTTGGTCGTGGGTGACCATCACACAGGTCACACCAACACGCTCAATGATCTCTACCAATTCAAGCTGCATTTGTGAGCGCAGTTTTTTATCCAACGCTCCCATTGGCTCATCCAGCAGCAATAGCTTAGGACGTTTAGCCAAAGAACGGGCTAAGGCCACACGTTGGCGCTGACCACCAGACAGCTGGTGTGGCTTACGTTTGGCGTATTGAGTCATGTGCACCAGTTTCAGCATTTCATTGACGCGCTCGGCAATCTCTTCTTTGCCCAGACGGTCTTGCTTTAAGCCAAAGGCAATATTCTGCTCAACGGTCATATGCGGAAACAACGCATAAGACTGGAACATCATATTAATCTGACGCTCATAGGGTGGCATGTGGGTAATGTCTACACCATCAAGGATGATGCGCCCCTCTGTTGGTGTTTCAAAGCCAGCCAGCATGCGCAGCAATGTCGACTTGCCAGAACCCGAACCGCCAAGCAGAGCAAAAATCTCACCTTTATTGATTTTCAGCGAGACTTCATCCACCGCCAAGGTGTCATCAAAATACTTAGTGACGCGTTCAATTTTAACCAACACGTCTTTAGGCTTTTGCAAGTTAGCCAGTGCTTTCTTGTACGCGCCTGAGGGTATTGCCATAGGGTTCTCCCAATGCAGAAAGCCCAGCCAAAGGGCTGAGCTTTTTTAACTTAAAAAATGATTACTTTCCAGATTTAAAGCGTGTCCAACTGCGCGTTTTTATACGTTGTACAGTGCTGGGCAACGACTGTGAAACGAATAGATTGTCCAGCACGGCCTGCTCTGGATAAACCGCTGGATTGTTGCGTACATCTTCATCCATCAGCTCATACGCATAGCGATTGGGATTAGCATAACCCACATAATCACTGACTTGGGCAATCACTGCTGGATCGAGCAAGTAATTGATAAACGCGTGTGCTTCTTCGACGTTTTTAGCGTCTGCCGGAATCGCTAACATATCGAACCATAAATTACCGCCTTCCTTGGGAATGCTATATGCCACGCGCACGCCCTGCCCAGCTTCATCGGCACGGTCAGCAGCTTGCAACACATCTCCTGAGAAACCAGCTGCAACACAAATATTGCCATTGGCTAAATCACCAACATATTTCGATGAATGGAAATAGGTGACATAGGGGCGGATTTTAGCCAGTTTCTCTTCAGCTTTTTTGTAATCTGCAGACTTATGGCTGTTAGGGTCTAGGCCTAAATAGTTAAGCATAGCGGGAATCATTTCATCAGCTGAGTCCAGAAATGCCACACCACAGCTGCTAAGTTTTTCCATATTTTCCGGCTCAAATAAAACGGCCCAAGAATCAATATGGTCAACACCTAATACTTCTTTCACTTTATCAACATTGTAACCAATGCCATTGGTACCCCAAAGATAGGGTACGGCGTATTGATTGCCTGGATCATTACTGGCAACCTGTTGCATCAGCTGCGGATCTAAATTATCCCAATTAGGCAGCAAGCTTCTATCAAGCTTGCCAAAAGCACCGGCTTGAATTTGCCGCGCTAAAAAGTGATCTGATGGCACAACCACATCATAACCAGTGCCACCGGCCAATAACTTACCTTCTAAGGCTTCGTTAGAATCAAACACATCGTAGATGACCTGCGTTTGCGTTTGCGCAGTAAAGTCTTCCAACACCGGTTTACTGATATAGTCAGACCAGTTATATACATGAACTTTAGAATCTGCAAAGGCTGCAGTGCTCATCAGTACACTCGCTGTCGCAGCCAGCACAACACTCTGTATCGATCTAGGCAATAGCCCGTCCTCCTTCTGTTAAAAATGGCTGCTCTGGGCAGCCTAATATTGACACTTCGCTAGAGCGTGCGCTGTATCCATAGTAGAAGAACAACAGCGCAGCCTATTAGTAAGATTAACGACCTGATTTAATTTTAGTCCAACTGCGCGTCATCACTCGCTGTGTTTTGGCTGGAACATCAGGGAAAGTATACAGCTTGCTCATCACTTCTGCAGGTGGATAAATACCTGGATCATTACGAATCGACTCATCCACTAAGGGCGTAGCTTTATCGTTGGCATTAGGGAACTGCAAATAATTCGTCAGATCAGCCATGACTTGGGGCTGCAGCAGGTAATTAATAAACTCGTGGGCTTCCGTCACGTTTTTAGCATCGTTAGGAATCGCCACCATATCAAAGAATGTACCCGCACCTTCTTTGGGGATTTGGTAGTCAATCTTAACGTTACCGCTGGCTTCTTCAGCACGCGCCTTGCTCTGATACAGGTCACCCGAATAACCAACCGCCATGCAAATATTGCCACTGGCTAAGTCTGAGATGTACTTAGACGAGTGAAAATAGGTGACATAAGGGCGAATTTTCAGCAGTAATTCTTCAGCCTGTTTTAAGTCCTCAGGTTTTGTACTGTCCGCAGGTAAGCCCAAGTAATGCAGCGCGGTAGGAATAATCTCTGACGGCGAGTCCAACAAGGCCACACCACACTCATGCAGCTTGCTGATATGTTCAGGCTTAAAAATCAAATCCCAAGTATCAACCGGTTGATCACCTAACACAGCTTTGACTTTATCAATGTTATAACCCATACCGATTGAACCCCACATATATGGAATCGAGTACTGGTTGCCTGGGTCACTGACTTCAAGCGTGCTGAGCAAATCTTTATTGAGGTTATCCCACAGTGGCAGCTGAGCTCTATCAAGCTTCTGGTACACACCTGCCTTTATTTGCTTGGCCAGAAAAGGATTCGACGGCACCACAATATCGTAACCAGAACCACCGGACAGCAGTTTAGCTTCAAGCACTTCATTACTGTCATAGACATCAAAGATCACTTTGATACCAGTTTGTTTCTCAAAGTTACTGATGGTGTGCGGTGCAACATAATCAGACCAATGGTAGACATTGAGTTCTCGTTGCTCAGCTTGTGCTGAAGCGATAACTGCCATGCTTACAGCAGCGGCCAATAGTGTTTGCTTTGTTTTTTTCACGTGCATAGCTCCTTTAGTTCATTGTGTGGGTCAGGCTAAATGCGCGTCATGGCCGCGCAATATGAAGTCTGGCAAGGTCTGCGTCTGGACTCAAGATGTAACGGTTCAATTGGGTTATTTTATTGTGTCACAATGATTGCAAATGCATTTAACACACAATGTGCATCCCTAAACTAGCACGTTGTGCCGTATTGTTCTGCTTCTCTGCTCAGCCCCTCATAGGTTAGAGTCTGGGCAAATAAATACTATTGATGGCACTGCGATACACAGAAGCAATGATGTCTGATAGCGAGCCAGAATCAGCGTTATAATTGTTTGTATCACCAACACCTTGCAACATTTTCTGCTACAGTAGAGGTCTTTTTTATTGTATATAATTTTTTAAAACATTATTTACGCTATTATTAGTCCTAGGCTTAATAGCCCAGTGGATGTCATTATAAGTCATCACTCATGTTTTGCACCCTGAGCATGATGATAATAGCTCGCTAACGAATTGTCTTGGCGATGCAAACGTTTACTGCACCACCCCGCAACAACCTAGAAGATAACTAGGGCAATGTTGCTATAAAAGGAGATACATTGATGAAAAAACTAATGATTGGCAGCCTAGCTGCACTATTTTTAACAGCTAGCTTCAGCGCAAGTGCACAAATTGATCCGGAAGATCAAATCCACTTTCGTAAAGCCGGTTACGCTTTTATGAGCTGGAACATGGAAAAAATCAAAGCTATGGCTATTGATGAAAGTATTGCTTGGGATCCAGCACAAGTACAAGCCGCAGCAAACAGCATTGCAGCAACAGCCAACTCAGGCATGGGTGCTCTGTACGGCCCAGGTACTGAGAAAAACATTGGCGACACAAAAACAGCCGTTAAGCCTGAAATGTTTACTGACGGTGAAGGTGTTGTCAAAGTTGGTGTAGCCTTTAACAAAGCGGCAAACGAACTCGCAGAAGCAGCAGCAACGGGTGATAAAGCGTTGGTTGCTAAAGCATTTGCAGCAGCGGGTGACGGCTGTAAAGGTTGCCACGACAAATATCGCATGGACTAAGCTTTACGCTTAGTTACTCGATTATATGAAATAAAAAGGTCGCCTATTGGCGACCTTTTTTATTGCGGTAATGTGTTACTTGTTTACCAAGCAGGCGTTACAGCAGGTGCCTGCGGAGGCTTGCTTATCCACTCGCCAGATGCCAAATACACACCACCCAAAGCAATTGCTACAGCAAATATAAAAGCAAGCCAATGTCCCCCTTTGGCTGGCTTTTGTTCTGGGTATTCTTGCTCAGTTTTACCCGTCAGCATGGGCTTGACCAAGTTATGCTTCTTAAGCACAAAATGGGCAGCAATCGCCAGTATATGCACAACAATGAAACCGATAATAAACCACATACCCAGTTTATGCAGACGCGTTAAATCACTGCTTAAGCTACGACTAACAAAACTGTACAGAGGCCCAGTAAAGGCAATATCGTCCGAAGTAAACAAGCCACTGACGGCTTGCCATGTAAGTATGCCGAGCATCCCAAAAACAGACAATACACCCAATGGGTTATGACCTAACTGGCGCCACTCTCCGCGAAAGTAACGCGGTAGTGCCAACAGTGAGCACAGTAACGTCGATAGCCGTGCGTAGGTTGAGCCCAATAGCATCCAAGCGATACGAAAGCTCAGCAAGCCGATGATCACGAGGCCCGAGCGTTCATGCCAGGCCATCCAGCTCCCTCCGAGCCAACCCGTATATAAAGCGACCACCACACTGACGACAAGTAGCCAGTGGAATATACGTAACGGTGCATCCCACACTCGTATTTGTTTACCCATCTACCCAACTCCTTTTTAAGTTAACGCATACGCCGATCTATATTTTCATCAGAAATTTCTAACGATAATCCAGTCGGCATACTGCTCAAATGATCAGCAGCTACTTCTGATCCCAATTTAATCATTAAGCGCAAATCGTTAGCTGAGTCCGCATGCGCCAAAGCATTTTCATAGGTTATTTCACCTTGCGTATACAGCGCGTACAGCGCTTGATCGAAGGTTTGCATGCCCAGCTCTGTCGAGCGTTTCATTAAAGGTTTTAAGCCGTGCACATCACCTTTGCGGATTAAATCTGCCGCAAGTGGCGTATTGATTAATACTTCAATAACAGCTCGTCGGCCTTTACCATCAGGCGTTGGCACCAACTGCTGGGCAACAATAGCACGCAAGTTAAGCGATAAATCCATCCAAACCTGCTCGTGACGATCAGCCGGAAAGAAGTTAATAATGCGATCCAGTGCTTGGTTAGCATTATTAGCGTGCAACGTAGCTAGACATAAGTGGCCAGTTTCGGCAAAAGTTACTGCGTAATCCATAGTTTCACGAGTACGCACCTCACCAATTAAAATCACATCAGGCGCTTGGCGCAGTGTGTTTTTCAAAGCCACTTCAAATGATTCAGTATCGATCCCCACTTCGCGCTGAGTGACAATGCATTTATTGTGCTGGTGAATAAACTCAATCGGATCTTCAATCGAAATGATATGCCCAGAACTGTTTCTATTGCGATGCCCCACCATTGCAGCCAACGAAGTCGACTTACCCGTTCCTGTGGCGCCGACAAACAACACCAACCCACGTTTGGTCATGGACAGTTTTTTCAAAATCTCTGGCAGTTTTAAGTCTTCGAGGCTCGGAATCGTTGTTTCAATACGGCGCAACACCATACCAATCAAGTTACGCTGATAAAAAGCACTGACTCGAAAACGACCAATACCGCGTGCACTAATAGCAAAGTTACACTCCAGCTGCTTAGCAAAGTCACGACGCTGCTGTTCGTTCATCGCACCCAACACCATTTCACGCGCCATCTCTGGCGACAAAGGTGTCTTAGTGACTGGCATGATTTTACCGTTGATTTTCATTGAAGGCGCAACACCTGTTGTAATAAACAAGTCAGACGCACCTTTTTCAACCATTAAGCGTAAAAGCTTTTCAAATTCCATGGCATATCCTCTTTCACCTTAGAGGTGAGTCGCGAAGGCTTAAAAGTTCTCTGGAGATTTCGCTTTTTCACGTGCACTGTCGCGGTTGATTAAGCCTTTCGCCAACAGGCCTTTTAAGCAACTGTCTAGCGTCTGCATGCCTAACGCCCCACCGGTCTGGATCGCTGAATACATTTGTGCAACTTTATCCTCACGGATCAGGTTACGAATAGCAGGAGTACCCAACATGATCTCATGCGCAGCAACACGACCACCACCAACCTTCTTCAGCAGGGTTTGCGAGACCACCGCCTGTAACGACTCCGACAACATGGAGCGCACCATGGATTTTTCTTCACCTGGAAACACGTCCACAATACGGTCAATGGTTTTTGCAGCCGAGGTGGTGTGCAAGGTGCCAAAAACTAAGTGACCGGTTTCTGCAGCGGTCAGTGCTAAGCGTATGGTTTCTAAGTCTCGCATCTCACCGACCAAGATGATATCCGGATCTTCACGTAAAGCAGAGCGCAACGCTTCATTAAAACCATGGGTGTCACGGTGAACTTCACGCTGGTTAATCAGGCATTTTTTTGACTCATGCACGAACTCAATAGGATCCTCAACAGTGAGAATATGCTGATATTTAGTGCTATTTAAATAGTCCATCAGTGCTGCCAGCGTGGTTGACTTCCCTGAACCAGTTGGCCCTGTTACCAGCACTAAGCCGCGCGGCACATCGGCGATATTACGAAACACTTCACCTAAACCAAGATCTTCCATCGAAAGCACCTTGGAAGGAATGGTACGAAACACTGCCGCTGCACCACGGTTCTGGTTAAATGCGTTGACCCGAAAACGCGCCACACCAGGCACTTCAAAAGAGAAGTCAGTTTCTAAAAACTCCTCATAATCTTTGCGCTGCTTATCATTCATAATATCGTAAATCAGCGCATGAACTTGCTTATGCTCCATGGCGGGCAAATTAATTCGGCGTACATCACCATCGACACGTATCATAGGCGGCAAACCCGATGATAAATGCAAATCAGACGCACCTTGTTTGGCGCTAAATGCCAGCAGTTCAGTAATATCCATGCAATTCCCCAATCACAAACCAACAGTTAATATGCCGCTGTATTATTGTACGGTTTATTTCGATATAAATACTGTCTACGATAGCAGACAATAATGCAAAACTTGCCGTTACAAGCTGTGAAGTCGCTTGCAGCTTTATTGATTATTTAAGCATTTGCCAAACTAAAATCGCGCATTGGTTTGTTAAGCTCTCGTGACTATGGCAGTTTTTGCGTAAATTTGCTGAGCAGAGCACAATCTGTAACTGCAATGAATCATTGCGTACACTATTTCCGCGCTATGTATCCTGCATCTATATTTTTCATAACTGCATCAGCGATAGAGGAGCCTGACCACGTGGGCAACACACAGATTACATTTATAGGGGCTGGCAATATGGCAGCCAGCTTAATTGGCGGTTTATGCAAGCAGGGTGTCAACGCTGAACACATTCGCGCCAGCGATCCAGGCGTAGCTCAACTTGAAGCACTGCAAAATGCATACGCAATCAAGACCTTCACTGACAACAGCTTAGCTGTTAAAGACGCTGACATCATTGTACTTGCAGTTAAGCCACAAATAATGCGCCAAGTGTGTGAGCAACTCGCGCCGCATCTTACTGAACAGCAATTGCTCATTTCCATCGCAGCGGGCATCACCAGCTTAAGTTTAAGCCGCTGGTTAGGTGCTAACAAGATTATCCGCTGCATGCCCAATACACCGGCATTAATACAACAAGGTGTCAGCGGCCTGTACGCAACAGAGCATGTTACTGCACAGCAGCGTGAACAAGCAGAGCTTTTATTATCTGCAGTAGGCCTAGTGGTGTGGCTGGACACAGAAGAATTGATTGATGCCGTAACGGCTGTATCCGGTAGCGGGCCTGCATACTTTTTCTTACTGATTGAGGCCATCACTCAAGCCGGAGTAAAGCTGGGTTTACCTGAAGATATTGCCGCACAACTTGCTAAGTATACTGCGCAAGGCGCTGCAAGCATGGCCTGCCAGAGTGCGTTAGATGCGACACAACTACGACTACAGGTCACCTCTCCAAATGGCACAACAGAAGCCGCAATTGATGCGTTTCAACAAGGTGGCTTTAACCAATTAGTGGATACCGCTGTACGCAGCGCCGCATCACGCTCGCAAGAGCTTGCTCAACAATTGAGCTCATAAGGGGGCTGCATGTCAGGACTTACTGAATCACTTATCTATATTATTCAAACATTAGGCCAGCTTTATTTGCTGATCGTCGTGCTGCGCTTTGTACTGCAGCTGGTACGCGCCGACTTTTATAATCCACTGTGCCAATTCACGGTCAAAGCCACTCAGCCGCTGCTGGCCCCTTTACGGCGACTGATCCCTAGCGTAGCCGGTCTCGACTTGGCTGGCTTGGTGCTGGCAGTGTTGCTGCAGCTGATCTTAATCAGCAGTATTCTCGCCATTTCAGGTGTTGATGTGCTGCAATTAATACCCAATATACTGGCCTGGTCTCTGATTGCGATTGGCAGCATATTTTTAAAAATATTTTTCTTTGCGCTGATCATTAGTGTCATCTTGTCATGGGTCGCACCCGGCAGTCATAACCCTGGTGCACAACTGACTCAGCAAATTACCGAGCCAATGCTCGCACCGATTCGCAACCTATTGCCCAACCTAGGTGGCTTAGACATCTCGCCGATTTTTGCATTTATTGCGATAAACTTACTGGAGCGCTTAGTGATTACCAACCTAGCTGTGAGCACCGGCTTAACCGGTCCAATTCGCGCGCTGGTCAGTCCTTTTTTATGACCTCGTATGTGCGCTGGGATGCCGATGACCTAATTTTATTGTGTCATCTGCAGCCCGGTGCCAAACACAGTGACTTTGTCGGTTTGCATGGCGAGCGTATTAAAATACGCCTCAATGCTCCGCCAGTGGACGGCAAAGCCAATAACCAACTCATTGCATTTCTAAGTAAGGCCTTCGCTGTACCCAAACACGCGATACAGATAGAAAGCGGCGAACTTAGTAGACAAAAACGCCTGCGCATCAGCAAGCCAAACCAAATTCCAGAACGACCTGAGTTTAAACATTTAGTAATTTAAAACAGTGAGCTAAACTGTCTCAGGCAATTGTGTTACGTCATTGCTAGTGAATAGTTTTTACATGAGTGAACAGCTCAGTCCATTTGCTTGCACCTCAAAAGGGACATTGAATGAACATGCAATCGCTGCACAAACATATGGATGAATATGCACTGTGGAAGCGCTCACTGATTCGAGAAATCATGCGCTACCGTACATGGCTGGCACGTAACCAACTGGACACACCAGAGCTGCTCAAACAACTTGAACAAAGCATAAAGTCGCTGCGCGCAGACCATATCACCTTAGCTTTTATTGGTGAGTTTTCACGCGGCAAAACGGAACTGATCAACAGCCTGTTTTTTGCAAATTTTAGTCAACGCTTGCTGCCTTCTGCGGCAGGGCGCACAACCATGTGCCCCACAGAGATTTTTTTTGACTCTGGCCAAGCTGCATCTTCAATACAATTGCTGCCTATTGAAACACGTTACTATAACCACAGCATAACCGAGCTTAAACTACACCCTGAGCGCTGGCTCAGTATTGATCTGGACTACTCTGATACGGACAGTCTGATTCATGCTTTCGCGCATATTGCGCAAACCAAAAGCGTAGCAGCGGAAGAAGCCATTGCCTTGGGCTTTTTGCCTGATACATTAGAGCCCGCCGAACTGCCTGAGCATGTCTTAATTCCTGCCTGGCGCCATGCCTTGATCAATATTGATCACCCACTACTGCGTCAAGGCTTACGCATTATTGATACGCCGGGTCTGAATGCTTTAGGCAGCGAACCTGAACTGACTTTATCGTTACTGCCGCAAGCGCAAGCTATTGTGTTTTTGTTATCCGCAGAAAGCGGCGTTACAGCCAGTGACATGGCGATTTGGCAGGACTATGTACGTCCACATCAAGCCGCCCAGCCAACGCTACAGTTCGCCGTTCTCAATAAAATAGACACACTGTGGGACAGTCTTAACCATGATGCGTTCGCCGAATACAGCATCCAGATGATCCAAAATCAGACCGCACAAATACTCGGCCTGGAACCCTCACAAGTCTTACCTTTATCGGCCAAAGGCGCGCTACAAGCTAAAATTTACAACGACCCTGAACTGTTAGCGCGCAGCCGTATTAAAACACTAGAGGACACGCTATCCAGACATGTTGTGGCACAAAAGGAGCAGCATTTAGAGCGCAGCATTGTTGAACAGCTGTGCACCCTGCTGAGTAGCAGCCAAAAACGTATGAGCCAACGCATACAGTTAGCTGACACAGAAAGACAACAACTTAATCAGCAACCGCACAGCAACTCTAGCGTGTTACGAGATTTACTTGAGCAAGCAAAAATTGAGCACCAAGCCTACCACAGCAAGCTACTCAACCTAAAAAGCAATCAACGTTTACTGCATCGCCAAGGGGATATTCTTTGCGCCTTAATGAACTCCCACGCACTGAAGAACACTATTTTAGATACACAAAAAACTTTTACTAACAGCTGGACAACACTGGGTATCAATCGCGCCATTACTGACTTTTTTAAAGCCCTTGAAAACAACCTGCATGCATTTGAAAATGAAGCGTTGATGGCTAACAAAATGATACGGGCAATCTACTTACGCCATGACCTAGAGCAACCGGCTATCGGCATTGAGATTCCTGTTTTAAGGGTTAAACGCTATAGGCGAGACCTCGAGCTATTACGCACTAAAGCGGACGGCTTTCGCCGCAATATAAAAACATTACTGACTGAACAATATCAATTAAGCCGACGCTTTTTTTCTACGCTCGTACAAGAAGCAATCAGTCAGCATGAACGCATACGTCATGACACCTTGATCTGGTCAAATAATGCGCTAACCCCACTTATTCAGCAAAATCTTGAGCAAAAACAACTGTTAGAAAACCACATTTTACGCTTAAAATCATTAGCTCAGTCCGCGCATAGCAGCCAGCAACGCAATCAATTACTCAATCAATTTATTAGCGACCTGAGTGCGCAGCAGATAGAAGCACAGGAAATCCTGCGCAATATTAGCCGTCCAGCACCGCAGCGTCGTCACGCTAAAGTTGTGCAACTGGCAACGCCACTGACTGCAACCGGCAAAGATTGAGCTACGAATACTGCATACACCTTGCCGCGACTGGCTAGGCTCTTTAGACTGCATCTCTTACTTTGGAGAGAGTTGCCGTGTCTTCCGTTTTTCCTGCAGATTCTGTCGGTTTAGTCAGCCCTAAGGTGGCTCATTTTGATGAGCCCTTGAACTTAGCCTGCGGCCGCACCCTTGATCAATACGAACTGATCTATGAAACCTATGGCAAGCTCAATGCCGCAGCCAGCAATGCAGTGCTCATCTGTCATGCGCTGTCTGGCACCCATCATGCGGCGGGCTATCACAGCATTGAGGATCGCAAACCTGGCTGGTGGGACGCCTGCATCGGCCCGGGCAAAGCCATTGATACGACCAAATTCTTTGTCGTCAGCCTGAATAATCTAGGAGGCTGCCACGGCTCCACTGGTCCGAGCAGTCGCAACCCGAAAACAGGCAGAGTCTACGGCGCAGACTTCCCTATCGTCACTGTCGAAGACTGGGTGCACAGTCAAGCACGCCTCGCTGACCAACTGGGCATTGCGCAATGGGCCGCGGTTGTTGGTGGCAGTTTAGGCGGCATGCAAGCGATGCAATGGACCATCAGCTACCCCGAGCGCGTGCGCCATTGCGTGGCAATTGCTGCTGCACCGCGCTTATCAGCTCAAAATATTGGTTTTAATGAAGTGGCACGGCAAGCTATTTTAACTGACCCTGACTTTCATGCAGGGCACTTTGTTGAAGAAGGCAAAGTGCCCAAGCGCGGCCTGATTTTAGCGCGCATGGTGGGGCACATTACCTATCTATCAGATGACTCAATGGGCCAGAAATTTGGCCGTGAGTTAAGAACGGACCGACTCAACTATGATTTTCATAGCGTTGAGTTTCAAGTTGAAAGTTATTTACGTTATCAAGGTGAGCAGTTTTCGACCCGCTTTGATGCCAACACCTATTTGCTGATGACTAAAGCACTCGACTATTTTGACCCAGCAGCCAAACATGACGGTGATTTAGCAGCAACATTCAGTGCAGCAAAAGCTAACTTCTTACTGGTATCCTTTACCACAGACTGGCGTTTCTCCCCCGCCCGCTCGCGCGAGATTGTCGACGCTCTGATAGATGCGAAAAAGAACGTATCCTATTTAGAGATTGATGCACCGCAAGGTCACGATGCTTTCCTGATTCCAATCCCACGTTACCTGCAAGCATTTCGTGGCTACATGAACCGCATCAGCGTGTGAGGCATTTATGAGAGCAGATTTAGAAATTATCCAGCAATGGATTCCCGCTAATAGCCGCGTGTTGGATTTAGGTTGCGGTAATGGTGAGCTTTTATCGTGGCTGCAAGACAATAGAAATGTCACCGGCTATGGTTTAGAAATCGATCCTGACAATATTGCCGCCTGCGTCGAAAAAGGCGTTAATGTCATCGAGCAAGACCTCGATTTGGGTTTGGGCAACTTTGCCAGCAACAGTTTTGACGTAGTGGTGATGACGCAAGCACTGCAAGTGGTGCATTATCCGGATAAAATCTTGCAAGAAATGCTGCGTGTTGGGCGCACTTGTATTATCACCTTTCCAAATTTTGGCCATTGGCGTTGCCGCTGGTATTTGGCGCACAAGGGCCGCATGCCGGTCTCAGACTTTTTACCTTATACATGGTACAACACACCTAACATTCACTTTTGCACCTTTGCTGACTTTGAGGCGTTGTGCCGTGATATGCAAATGACTGTCTTAGATCGTCTTGCGGTAGATCGCCAGCATCGCCACAATATTGGCAATCGAATCTGGCCCAACTTACTCGGTGAAATTGGTATTTACCGTGTGACCGGTGCTAATGCTCGTTAACTAAAGGAGTTTATCGCTATGCGCTATTTACTGGCTCTAAGTTTAAGTTTTTTTATGGCGTTTGCTGCGCACGCCGAAGTTAAGCGCCAACAAAGCTACGGTGAGCTGGATGTACATTACAACATCTTTAACTCAACCTTTTTACAACCTGACACCGCCAAAGCGGTCGGCTTAAATCGCAGCAAAAACCAAGCTGTTTTGAATGTATCAATGGTCAAAAATGGCAAGGGACAAAAAGGTGCGGTCTCCGGCAGCTTTAAAAACCTACTCGGGCAAACACACGTCCTGACCTTTAAAGAAATTGATGAAGGCGATGCCGTTTACTACTTGACTCAATTTGCCATTACCAGCCAAGAACTGTTGCGCTTTGAGCTGCAAGTAACCGACAGCGACAGTAAAACCCATACCTTAAAGTTCAATCAAGAAGTGTTCCCTGATTTATGAAAGAGCTTGTTTTAGCCAGTCATAACACTGGCAAGCTGCGCGAACTGCAAGCACTACTGGGCGACGCGGTCGTGATTCGCTCAGTCAGTGAGTTCACTGAAGTTGAGCCAGAAGAAACGGGTTTGACCTTCATTGAAAACGCTATTTTAAAAGCCCGCTATGCCTGCCAAGTTTCCGGCTTACCAGCGCTAGCGGATGACTCAGGTTTAACTGTTGATTACTTAAAGGGCGCACCGGGAATTTACTCAGCGCGCTACAGCGCAATAGGCGGCGATGCGGGTAATAACCAAAAACTGCTCAACACACTACAAGGCGTGCCGGACGCACAGCGTGGTGCTCAGTTTATTTGCGTATTAGCCTTATTGCAGCACGCCAACGATCCTTTGCCGATCATCTGTGAAGGACGCTGGCACGGTCGTATTCTGCATGCGCCAGCGGGTGAGCATGGCTTTGGCTATGATCCTCTGTTTTATGTCGCCGAACAGGATTGCAGCAGCGCACAACTGCCCAGCGCGATTAAAAATCAACTCAGTCATCGCGCTCGAGCCATGCAGCTGCTTAAACAACAGCTGTCGCTATGAGCCTAATTACATCTGATTTAAGCCTACAGCGCCCGCTTGAGCATGGCTTTGAACTGCCCCCGCTGGCGTTGTATGTGCATATTCCTTGGTGCATTCGTAAGTGTCCTTACTGCGACTTTAACTCGCATGCGGCAAGCCCTGAGCTACCTGAACAGGCGTATGTTGCTGCATTGCTGGCCGACTTAGAGCTTGATTTAGCGCATGCCCATGGCCGTCAGTTAGACTCTATTTTCTTTGGCGGTGGCACACCCAGCTTATTTTCTGCGCACGCCTTACAGACTTTATTAGAGGGTATTGAACAGCGCCTGCCTTTTAGCCCGAGCATTGAAATCACCTTAGAAGCCAACCCTGGCACTTTTGAGCAAGAGAAATTTGCCGCCTACCGTGCGCTGGGGATTAACCGCCTATCGATCGGCATTCAAAGTTTTCAAGACAGCAAGTTACACGCCTTGGGTCGTGTGCACTCAGCAACTGAAGCAATTGCCGCAGTGCAGATGGCACGCCAAGCTGGCTTTGATAATGTTAATCTCGATTTAATGCATGGCTTGCCTGATCAATCGCCCGAAGAAGCCTTAGCTGACTTGCAAACAGCCATCGACTTAGCGCCCAGACATCTGTCATGGTACCAACTGACCATGGAACCCAATACGGTATTTTGGAGTAAGCCGCCACTGTTGCCTGAAGATGATGTGCTCTGGGATATTCAAGAAGCGGGGCAAGTCTTGCTGGCTCAGCACGGTTATATCCAATACGAAGTATCGGCCTATGCACGTGCCGAAGCAGTGGCGCAGCACAATGTTAATTATTGGTCCTTTGGTGATTTTATTGGCATTGGTGCCGGCGCGCATGGCAAAGTCAGCGACCCACACGGGCGCATTCAGCGTACATGGAAAACCCGTCAACCCAGTGACTATTTAGATTGTGAGACACCTTTCCTAGCAGGACGCTCAGTTCTAGCCGCTGACGACCTCCCCTTTGAGTTCTTAATGAATGCCTTAAGGCTGACTGATGGCGTGGCGCTCAAGCTGTTTAGCGAGCGCACCGGTCTATCTACTGAGGTGCTGCTCGATGGGCTAACACAAGCCCGTCAACGCGGTTTACTGAGTAATGATCCAGAACGTTTAACGGCCAGCGCACAAGGGCAGTTGTTTCTAAATGATTTATTGCAAATTTTTCTAGCTCCTGAGCGTTAAACCCTAGACAAACGGCATGGAAGTTTTATGGACGTATTTTTTGACCTAATCTTGACCCTCTCAAAGTGGAGTCGCACACACCTGCATGATATTTCTCTGGCCGTGATGGCCACGGCATTGGTACTGTTTGGTCCAGCGCTGATTAGCTGGGTACGACGCTCAATCAGTCATTTTAACTTTGTCATACGCACGCTGATTTTTGTCTTAGTCTGCGCCATTGGTTTTGGCTGCGCGATGATTTACCTAACACCCGTGCTGGTTAGTGCATTCGCTCATCTCAATAACTACACGCTCGCACCTGTGTTAGTGATGGTGTTTATTCTGATTGGAATTTTAGCAGATCGAAACTGAGTGAGGTCAGCTAGGCTGCTTCTAAGACTTTATCCAAGCCGCGATGATTAAGCGGCCTACTAGGCTTTAAACAGCAGGTTGAAGCCTGCCATGCATAGCCTAGTGCAGCCAACATTGAACAACATTAAAGACAAAATAAGATTTAGTCAGCCTCCCGCTGGAACTTCAAATCCCAGACACCATGCCCTAAACGCTCACCACGGCGCTCAAACTTTGTCACAGGGCGCTCTGCAGGACGCACCACATAGGTGTTGTCTTCGGATAAATTAACAAAACCTGGCGCTACATTTAATACCTCGAGCATATGCTCAGCATAGGGTTCCCAGTCTGTCGCTAAGTGAAAGATACCGCCCACTTTTAGCTTACTGCGTACCAACTGGGCAAACTCAGGTTGCACAATCCGGCGTTTATGGTGGCGACTTTTATGCCATGGATCAGGGAAAAATAACATTAGGCGATCAAGGCTGGCATCGGCCACACAGTTTTTTAATACATCTAACGCATCACAATTGTAGACTCGCACGTTGCTGACTTTTTCTGTCAACAAGCTATTAAGCAATGAGCCGACGCCAGGTCGGTGCACTTCAATGCCAATAAAATCCTGCTCAGGTGCAGCTTGCGCCATTGCTAGCAACGACTGCCCCATGCCAAAACCTATTTCTAAGGTGCGCGGTGCTTGTCGGCCAAACACCGTATCAAAGTTTTGTAAGCCATCAGCCAGCAGCAAGCCATATTTTGGCAAGCCCTCATCCAGTCCACGCTGCTGACCATCAGTCATCCGACCAGCACGCATCACATAGCTTTTAATTTCACGGCGATGCACTGGCAGCACCTCATCCGTGATGAGATCATCAGTCATGGGAATCCTATCTATATGAACGATATGGCTGCGCAGGACATGCACAGCCATTTAATTAAATAACAGCCAACTTAGCCGATCAGGCCATCAAGCGGCGAAGAGGCGCTGGCATAGAGCTTCTTGGGCATACGTCCCGCTAAATACGCTAAGCGCCCTGCTATAATCGCATGGCGCATGGCTTGCGCCATCAAAACAGGTTGCTGTGCGTTGGCAATGGCACTGTTCATAAGGACGGCTGCGCAACCCATTTCCATCGCAATAGTGGCGTCAGATGCTGTACCCACACCCGCATCCACCAGCACCGGAACCTTCGCTTCTTCTAAAATAATACGCAGATTATACGGGTTACAAATGCCCAAACCGGTACCAATCAAACCGGCTAACGGCATCACTGCAATGCAACCAATCGCCTCAAGCTCGCGTGCAATAATAGGGTCATCACTGGTATAGACCATGACATCAAAACCCTCATCGACCAGCACTTTAGCGGCTTTTAGAGTTTCCACCACATTGGGAAATAAAGTCTTTTGATCGGCAAGAATTTCCAACTTAACCAAATTGCGACCACCCAATAACTCACGCGCTAAGCGACAGGTACGGATCGCAGACTCGGCATCATAACAACCGGCGGTATTGGGCAAAATGGTATAGCGATCAGGACTGATCACATCCAATAAATTTTCTTCATCCTTATTTTGACCAATATTAGTACGACGCACCGCTACAGTCACAATTTCAGCACCAGAGGCTTCAATCGCTAAGCGGGTCTCTTCCATGTCTTTATATTTACCGGTACCCACCAACAATCGTGAGGAGTATGTTTTACCGGCTATTTCAAATGGCAGGTCAATACGCACAGGATTCATTTAGCGTCTCTCTTAATTCATCAAAGCAGTCAGTTATAACTAACCACCGCCAATCGCATGCACAACTTCAATGACATCGCCGTCTTTAAGTTGTGTGGATTCATACAGACTGCGTGGCACAATTTCGAAGTTTAACTCGACGGCAACGCGGCGCCCTGCTAACTGCAGATGCTCAATTAAACCTGCCACACTGAGCGACTCGCTTAATGGGTAGGTCTCACCATTCAACTGAATATGCATAACACAACCGTGAAATTCCGAAGGGGCATTATTTTAGCGGGTTCGGCCACTGATCGCCAAATGTTTAGGCTTTACGCCAAGCTGAGCAGGCTAAACTCACCCAGCCGAGCACCAACAAGCTGCCACCAATTGGTGTGACTAAGCCAGGCTTAAACGGCGTGAGTACTAGCACATACAAACTGCCTGAGAATAAAACAATCCCAACTGTAAACAATAGCGCCGCAAACCACAGCGCCCGCGAAGGACGGCTTTGCGCTAAAACGGCGACCAGCAACAAAGCAAGCGCATGAATAAACTGATACTGCACACCGGTCTGCAATACAGTTAATGAACTTGCACTCAATATGTTTTTCAAACCATGTGCGGCAAAGGCACCCAGCAAGACTGCTAAACCACCAAAAACGGATGCGATGAATAGGCTATAACGCACAACGGGCTCTCCACATTATTAAAACGCTAGTTATACTGGTATCTATGCTTTTTCAGGTTAAAAACGATGCCACGCAAACTGTTTCGTACTTTACTCTTCACTCTGCTCACCTGTATGGCGCTCAGCATTGTACTGGTACTGGCATTACGCTGGGTTAACTTACCCTTTAGCGCACTTATGCTTGAGCGACAAATTGAAGCAAAGCTATCTGGGCAAGATTATACAGCTGAGCGCATTTGGCAGCCTTGGCATACTTTGCCTGATCATTTAAAGATGGCGGTGATTGCCGCAGAGGACCAGCAGTTTTCCAGCCATTACGGTTTTGATTTTGACGCCATTCGCGCTGCATTCAGCTACAACCAGCAAGGCAGCAGTATACGAGGCGCTAGCACCCTTTCACAGCAAGTGGCGAAGAATACATTTCTATGGTCATCACGCAGCTGGCCGCGAAAAATCTTAGAGGCTTGGTTCACTGCGTGGATTGAGTTGCTTTGGAGTAAAGAGCGCATTCTTGAAGTGTATTTAAACAGTGCCGAGTGGGGGCCAGGGGTTTTCGGCGCACAAGCAGCAGCACAGTATCATTTCAACACAGGCGCAGCGTATTTATCCATCCAGCAGTCCTACTTACTCGCAGCCATACTGCCCAGCCCATTAAAACGCAGTGCCAGCCAGCCCAGCGCAGCAACAGAGCAACGTGCACGCTGGATTCGTCGCCAAGTACAGCAGCTGGGTGCCAGCCACTACCTGCAAGCGCTTAAGCCTTCTTACCCTGAATGGGTTTTAGCGCTCAACACTCGAGTAAAAAACACGTTTAGCCGTTAAACGTTCTACTGGCGTCAATCACTCGTCTAGCCGCATCAGCACCGAACTTTAAATAGTGCTCGCGCATAGAAATGTTGCGCTTGCTTGAGCTGCGGTCACCGGTTTTCCATACCAATAACCCTGTCCTTCATCGCAGCCCAGCTCAATCAGGAAGCGCTCCTGCTCTAGAGTTTCCACCCCTTCAGCAATGACCTGCATCCCTAAGTTTTTACTCAATTGAATAATTGTTTTTACAATAGTGGCATTATCTTCACTATCAAATACATCCTGCACAAAACTTTTATCAATTTTTAACTTATCTAAAGACAGGGTTTTTAAGTAACTCAGAGACGAATAACCTGTACCGAAATCATCAATGGCTATGCGCACACCCATACTGCGCAAACCGCGCAAGTTTCTAGCGGCAGCTCTAATATCTTCCATCAAACCTGTTTCAGTAATTTCTAACTCCAAGCTATCCGGCAGCAAGTTATACAACACCAGCTTAGCCTTCACTTGGCGTAATAAGTCTGCGTGATGCAACTGTGCTGCCGACAGGTTAACCGCCATTCTTAAATCTGTTTTGCCTTGATCATGCCAGGCTCGCAACTGCTGGCAGGCTTGATCGAGCACCCAGTCGCCCAGCTCAATAATTTGGCTGCTTTGCTCTGCCAGCGGAATAAATACATCAGGCGCAATCATGCCCAACTCTGGATGCGTCCAACGCAGCAACGCTTCTACCCCAATGACGTCCTTGCTGCTGTAATTAACTTGTTGCTGGTAGACCAAATGCAGCTGATTATTACTGACCGCATCTTTAAGCTCCTTTTTAAGGAAACGCTGAATAAAACCAATCAAACCAGCCAATCCATGCGGATTTAAAATTCAGCTCTTAAATTTCAACTTCAGGGCCATAAAAAACCTTTTTATCAGCAGTTTTACCCGTTTTTGCTGCTTTTCCCGGCAGCTTACCGGTTTTTAGGCGGATTTATCCCGCCAACGGCATACATCGCTTCGACAAGAACAGGTTTGCCAAGGCAAACAGGCTATAGAGATGGGCTGTGTTTTTCGCCAAGCCACGGTAGCGAGTCTTGCGGTGACCAAAGTGCACTTTGACCCAGTAAAAGGGATGCTCAACCTTGGCGCGTATCCGGCTCTTTAATTTTTCGATTTTGTCAGCCAGTTGACCTTCTTCTGTGCCGCTATCGCGCAGCTTTCGACGCTTTCCATGGCGCATGGCTACCACCCACTCCACATCTTTATCCTTATTTTCTTCCCGTTTGTCAGCCCCCAGATAACCAGAATCACCGTATACCTGCTGTTCCTCGCCGTGTAGCAAAGCATGAGCTTGGTTCACGTCGTGCACGTTGGCCGCAGTGGTGACCAGTGTGTGCACCAAACCGCTAGCCGCATCAACACCGATGTGAGCTTTCATGCCAAAGTAATACTGATTGCCTTTCTTAGTGGAGCGCATTTGCGGATCACGGCTTTTACTCTTATTCTTGGTGGAAGGTGGTGCGGCAATAATTGTAGCGTCAACCACCGTGCCTTCCTTGAGGTACAAGCCCTTGCTCGCCAGTTGGTAATTGACCGCAGCAAAAATTTGTTGAGTCAAGCTGTGAGTTTCCAGCAGACGACGAAAACGCAACAAAGTGGTCGCATCCGGCACGGCATCACGCCCAAGATCAATATCCATAAACAGCTGAATTGCTGCGCTGTCATAAACGGCATCCTCAGTTCCTTCATCGGAAAACCCCATGACCTGCTGTAGGATGTACATACGTAACATGCGAGAAAGCCCCATAGTCGGACGACCTCGTTTGCCGTCAGATTTCGGATAGTACGGCTCAATCACTGATTCCAGAACAGACCAAGGCACCAGAGTTTCCAGGTCCATCAACAGTCGATCCCTACGGGTTTGCTTCTTTTTGCTGACGAACTCGGCTTCGGCGAAAGTGATTTGCATGACTGTGGACTCGATACTAATTACGGATTGGACTATTTTACCAAAGGCTGCAGCCCGCTTGGGGTTTGTTCAGTGTTTCCTTAAGTCGGCGCCGTCTGCGTATTTCTAAATCAATACTGGCAATAAAAAACTGGTAGCGATTACGTGCGCCTTTTTTAGCCAGCTGCATCGTTTGCTCAGCCTGCTGTAGCAGCGCTTCGGTGCTGCCACCATCATCTGGAAACAAAGTAATACCAATAGTGGCGTACAGGCGAACCGACAAAAGCTCAGGGCTGCATGACTGTGCCATCAGCAAAGGTTCTTTTAGGCTATCAAGAATACTTTGCGCTAATTCTGCAGCTTGCTCAGGCTCTTCAATGCCAGACTTAACAATCACAAACTGATCACCACCTAAGCGCGCAAGACAACCTTCGTGCTCACCGTGCACTCGCAAACGCTGGGCAACACCTTGCAGCAACCAATCACCGATCTGATAGTTGTGCTGCTCATTGATATTTTTAAAATCATCCAAGCCAAGACACAACACAGCAACGCCGTGCTGTTTATCACGTGCATCATCAAGGATTTTATCCAATTGCAGCTGCAACTCTTGTCGGTTGGGCAGCCCGGTTAAAAAATCAATTTGCGACATTAGCAATAAGCTGTCTTCTGCTTCACGTCGCAAGTGTGTATTGCGCTCAATAGCAGCTAATAATTGATTAACTTTGCGTGTCCACAAACCCAGCTCATTTTTTTCATGCCCTTTAAGCAGCGGCAGTTGATGGTCAGCCGGTCGGTCTGGGTTAACACGGCTTAGATGCTGGATAGTCTTCTCTAACGGTCGCGTTAACAATGTGTGATAAATCAAATACAACACTAAGCCCAAAATCAATGCACTTAGTACGCCCGAAATTAAAATAGCGACAGCATTTTTAATTAAACGATCACCATATAAAGCTGTATCTAAAACAATACTTAAATCACCATAATACTCACCATCGCCTATAGCTCTGCCCAACGCCACCTTGAAAGCACGCTCTTGAGCAAACACAAGATCGGTAAAATGACGACGCTGCGAAACCTGTAAGTCGCGCGACCCTTGCGCCAAAAGCACTTCACTTGGGTGACCAATACTGGCAAAACGCACCGACTCATGATGCAGTAAACCCTCAATAACCTGTCGGCCTACCTCCTCATCAAGACTGTACAGTGCTTGCGTTGACGGATCGTTAAACATCGCCAATATGCGCTGACCATCATTTTCGATTTGCTGCTCTGTTAGGTGCACGTCATAAGCAATTTGCATAAAACTTAAGACAACACCTACAAGCAAGGCCGCACCAACGACCCAGCGCAAAAGCTTAAATGACAAACCGTCTTTACGTTCTATGTTCAATAATAGCTGCCTTCTTATTATGTTTTGTTAGCAACCAACCATTTGCCTTGCTCTCAAAACGCCTTATTTATACTCCATAAAGCAAAAACAAAATACCCTTTCAAAACCTAGCCATTACAAAAAACCCCCAACGCTGACAATGCAGCAGTTGGGGGTTTTTATAAAGCAGGCTTTAGTTCTACTAGCACTTAGCCAGCGAAGTTTTTCGCTACAAAGTCCCAGTTAACTAAGTTCCAAAATGCTTCTACGTACTTAGGGCGCGCATTACGGTAGTCAATGTAATAAGCGTGCTCCCAAACATCACAGGTCAATAGCGCTGTGTCACTGGTAGTTAACGGACAGCCTGCACCGATAGTGCTAGACAGTGCTAAAGATCCGTCAGCCTTTTTAACTAACCAAGCCCAGCCAGAACCGAATGTTCCGATTGCGGTTTTAGTGAACTCTTCTTTGAACGCTGCAAACGAACCAAAGGCTGCATTAATAGCATCAGCTAAAGCGCCTGTTGGCTCACCGCCAGCATTTGGCGCTAAGCAGTTCCAGTAAAACGTATGGTTCCACACTTGTGCGGCGTTATTAAATACACCGCCGCTTGACGTTTTAATGATTTCTTCTAAGCTTTTGCCTTCAAACTCAGTACCTGGAACCAGGTTGTTCAAGTTCACAACATAGGCGTTGTGGTGCTTACCGTGGTGAAAATCTAAAGTTTCTGCAGAAATATGAGGTTCTAGTGCATTTTTTTCGTAAGGAAGTGCAGGTAATTCAAAAGCCATGATTATTCTCCATTTACATCAGACAAGGCACAATCAGCAAGCTCATAATTGGACGGCCGATTCAACTGCCAACCGCTCCGACTTGCTTTAAGTCATGTATTGTAGCACTTCAGAGGCGGCTTAGCCATGTTGCACCTAAGTAGCCCTAATCACCAAGCACTAATTGCGCAGCTACGCTAAACATCATCAAGGCGACTAAAAAATCAATGATCCGCCATGTTATCGGTCGCGCCAGCCAAGGTGCTAATTTCGCTGCGCCTAGTGCTAAACTAAAAAACCATAACAATGAACCTGTTGCTGCGCCCAACACATAGGCGCTCGGTGAGGCTTGCTGCGCACCAAGCGAACCTATCAATAAGACGGTATCTAAATACACATGCGGATTTAGCAAAGTAACCGCTAAAGTTGTCATTATTACCGCTCGCAATGACTGTGCCGGACGTACAACTGCAGCTTCCAGAACGTTTCTACGAAAAGCACGCTGCAAGGCCAATGCACCATAAGATGATAGGAACAGCACCCCACCCCAACGTGCAATGCTAAGCAGCACCGGACTGCTGGTGAGAATCTGCGCCAGGCCATAAACGCCGCAGGCAATTAGCAACACATCAAAAAAGACGCAAACACTGGCAACCCAAAGGTGATGTTCACGGCGCAATGCTTGTGAGACAACAAAGGCATTTTGCGCGCCAATCGCCATAATTAATCCTAGCGCAATAAATAAGCCGCTGGTGTAACTTTGCAGCACAGCCCGCACTCCCAAGATATGAACCGCTGGGGTTGAATTATTTTTAACCAACATTAAAAAAACCGCCGATCGGCGGTTTTTTTAATGGCGTGCGGTTTATAAGCCAGACATTGACTTAATCGCGCTCAGTAGCTCGTCATCAGTACAATCGCTGCACGTGCCTTTTGGTGGCATCGCATTAATACCGCTAATCGAAGTCTTTAATAGACCCTCTAAGCCACCAGCAATCTTGGCACGCGCTTCCCATACTGCAGTATCGCCAGTCTTAGGCGCATCAAGTAAGCCGATTGAGTGACAAACAGTACAAAATTGATTGTAAACATCCTCTCCACTGCGACCTGCTGAAGCAGCAACAGCAGGAGCCTCAGCCTCAGCACTTACAGCTTCAGTACTTGCAGCGGCAGCAGGAGCGGCTGGAGCAGGAGCATTCGCACATTCTTGACCTTGGACGCACACTTCGCCGACAGGCTTGATGCGCTGCGCAATTTCTTCATCAGTGGTCGCTTGTGCACTGACAGCCCATAAGGCTAAGACAGTTGCTTGAGCTACCAGAATTTTCTTCATCAGGTTCACAGTACACCCTCTATTATCATGGCAATTCATGCTCGCAAGTCGTATTTTACGAGCTCTACACAGTATAACCACTCCCCGCCGCCAGGCAAACAGAACAATCTAGGCAATAGTGTTTTTTAATGAATCATACGCCGAGTACTCATAGCGCACACGCTTTACATTACATAACAGTTCATAGGAAATAGTTCCTGCGCGCGTCGCTACCTCATCCACAGATACTATTGCACCCCACAGTTCGACGCTGCTACCAACGCCAGCCTGTTTGAGTCCGGTCAAATCCACCGCCAACATATCCATGGAGACGCGACCCAGTATTTGAGTCATACGGCCATCCACAGCAACTGGCGTACCGGTCGGTGCATGACGCGGATAACCATCAGCGTAGCCCATTGCGACAATACCTACGCGCACCGGCTGCTCACTGACATACTGCGCACCATAACCTACCGGTTCACCGGCAGACAGCTCACGTACCGAAATAATTTTAGATTGCAGGGTCATAACGGGCTGCAACTTTTCAACGCTCACCCCATGCATTGCCACGGGCTGGCTGCCATATAAAATAATACCCGGACGCGACCAATCACTGCGAATACTGGGCCATGCTAATAAAGCAGGTGAATTGCATAGACTAATAGGGGCCTGCATACCAGTCACAACGTCAGTGAATATCTGATACTGCTCTTGCGTGCGTGCGGAGTGCAATTCATCCGCTTGTGAGAAATGGCTCATTAACACCACGGTGGCAACATTGCTACAAACCTGCAGGCGCTGCCATGCCGCTTGATACTCGCGAGGAAAAAAACCCACACGATGCATACCCGAATCCATTTTTAACCACACAGTTAGCGGCCGCAGTAGCGCAGCTCGCTCAAGCGCCTCTAACTGCCAGTCAGCATGAATCACACACCACAAATCATGCGCAACAATCAGCTGCAATTCATCCGGATCAAAAAAACCTTCAAGCAATAAAATAGGCAAAGTCACGCCCGCCTCACGCAACTCAAGCGCCTCATCTAAGCACGCCACAGCAAAGCCATCAGCAATATCATGCAAGGCCAACGCACAATGCACAGCACCATGCCCATAAGCATCGGCTTTTACCACTGCCAAGGCTTTATCTGCACACAACTGCCGTGCCACTCGATAGTTATGCCGCAAGGCTTGTAAATTAATTAACGCGCGCGCTGGACGCATGACCTGCTCACTCTCTAAAATAAAACCACTCGCCGATGTTTACGCTAGCAATCGCACGAAACAAGCAACACGACCATAGCAACCCACTGTTCTTTAGCAGTAACGAAATATATCCAAACCCTCACGGCTGATCTGCGGGATTTTCTTACTCATGATGTCTGCCAAATAACTCGCTGAACCACAGGACATAGTCCACCCTAACGTGCCGTGCCCTGTATTTAAAAACAAATTCCGATAGGCTGTTTTGCCAACTATCGGTGTACCATCCGGTGTTGCAGGGCGCAAACCGGTCCAAAATTCAGCCTGAGTTAAATCACCAGCACGCGGATACAGCAAGCCCATCACATACTCTAATGTTTCACGGTGTTTGGGATTAAGCGTCAAATCAAAGCCCTTAATATGCGCCATTCCACCAACACGGACACGCTGGTCAAAACGGGTCACTGCCACTTTATAAGTTTCATCAACAATAGTTGATCGCGGTGCCATCGCAGGGTCTGTCACCGGCATCGTCAAGGTATAGCCCTTTAACGGGTAAATCGGGGTTTTAATCCCCAAAGGCTCAAGCAGCAAACGAGAGTAACTGCCCAGCGCAACCACATACTGATCAGCAGTTTCTAGCTCACCATTAATATAAACACCACTGATGCGATCGCCAGTGCTACAGATACGCTCTATGGTGTGTTCAAAACGAAACTCAACGCCAAGGTCGCGCGCTTTAGCAGCTAAATTGCGGGCAAATAAATTACAGTCACCGGTTTGATCATTGGGCAGATGTAACGCTCCAACTAAGGTGTCAGATACAGCGGCTAAGGCCGGTTCAACACGGGCAATATCTGCCGCACCCATCAGCTCATAAGGCACACCGTTGCGCTCTAACACAGCAATATCCTGCGCAGTGCTATCGAATTGTTGCTGGGTGCGAAACAGCTGTGTGGTGCCTTTTTGCTGCCCTTCGTACTCAATGCCTGTATCGGCACGCAGCGCATCTAAACAATCACGACTGTACTCGGCAAGACGCACCATGCGTTCTTTATTCACCGTATAACGTGCTGACGTACAGTTGCGCAGCATTTGTGCCAGCCATTGGTACTGAAAAATATCAGAGCGCAAACGCACAGAAAAAGGCGAATGCGCCCGCATCATCCATTTGATTGCTTTAAACGGTATACCTGGCGCCGCCCAAGGCGATGCATGGCCAGGTGATATTTGCCCAGCGTTGGCAAAACTGGTTTCCTCAGCGACATTTGACTGACGGTCAACCACAACCACTTGATAGCCTTGTTTTGCCAAATAATACGCGCTAGTTACGCCAACAACACCTGCCCCTAATACGAGTACCCGCATATTGCCCCCAATGCTACTTGATTCATTCAAGTTCTGCTGATTCTTAAATACTGGTCCTACTTAGACTGCGCTCGCCTTTAATAAATTTTTTGGCGTAAGCGACTGCTCACGCCAGGTAAAAGCCAACGGCCACAAGTCTTGCTCTATCTGTGCCTGCTGCCACAACTGCGTAAACGTCTGCCGTGCAACCGGATGCTGTACCTGCCCAGCCAAAAGTGCCAACGGCCACAAAACAAACGCATTCTTTAAAATTTCAGCGCGCGGCAGAATAACATTGCCGTATACACCAACCTGCTTGCCATATAACAACACATCAATATCCAGCGGCAAGCCTATGCGTGGTACAGCATAGCGACCGTTTAGTGCTTCAATCTGCTTAAGTTGTTGATCCAGCTCTTGCAAAGGCATACGGGTTTTAACATGCACCACCATATTTAAAAAACGAGCGCTGCGGATCCCCACAGGTTCACTTTCAAACACCGGCGAACAATCTAGATCACCAAACAACTCAAATAAAGCATCAAGGCCAGCACACAGATGTTTTTCACGCTCAACATTAGTGCCTACCCCCAAGTACACATCGACTAACGGCATCCGCGTTCAATCTCCACACCGACACCGCGCGCACTGGCAACAGCACCAGGTTTGGTAATTTTTAAGCGCAGCCAAGGAATATTAAACTCAAGCATTAATAAAGCAGCCAGTCGTTCAGCAAAGGTTTCAACCAATTCAAAACGGCTGTCTTGTGCAAAATGATGAATACACTCAGATACTGCGGCGTAATCTAGAGCCAAATGCAGTGCATCATCTGCGGCGCAGGGCTGATTATCCCAGCCCATGTGCACATCCACCAACAGGTTTTGGCGAATTGTACGCTCCCAGTCATAGGCACCAATAACAGTGTCTACTTCTAGACTTTCGATAAATACCGTGTCCACTTTGCTCCTGCCTCGTTAGAATCAAGACTCGCTGGCCTTGGATCATGCAAATGTTTGAGTTACTTCTAGTGTGCGCTTATCTGCTTGGCTCATTTTCATTTGCCATCATATTGAGCCGTTATTATGGCAATAGCGACCCGCGCTCACAGGGTTCTGGTAATCCTGGTGCGACCAATATGTTGCGTGTCGCTGGTAAACGCCTGGCTATTCTGACCCTGCTCGGCGATCTGAGCAAAGGATTACTGCCAATTTTAATTGCCAGCACTCTAGGTTTCAGCGAGCGACAACAGGCCTGGGTCGGTTTAGCAGCAGTGATTGGTCACTTGTATCCTATTTATTTTAAATTTCGCGGCGGTAAAGGGGTTGCAACAACTGCCGGCATGCTACTGGGTTTATACCCTCCAGCAGCGCTGCTAGCACTGGCTGCTTGGCTACTCACCTTTAGCCTGACCCGCATCAGCTCGCTCGCCGCCTTGGCTAGCGTGCCGCTATGCTTGCCGCTACTGGCTTGGCAGCAGCCTTATGCGTTATTGCCAGTAAGCGTTCTCAGCGTACTGCTGGTCTGGCGGCACCGCACCAATTTAAAAGATTTGCTGGCCGGTAAAGAACGTCGTTTTAAAGATTAATTTTCTGCAGTCAGCGCGGGCAACTCTTCCATCGGCCAGCGTGCGCGCACATGAATCGCTGCGCCTTCTTTTTGCCCTGCTAATAAGCGCTGACAACCAGCATAGGCAATCATCGCGCCGTTATCGGTACAGAACTCTGGGCGCGCATAAAACACCTCGCCTTGACGCTTGGCGAGCACCTTCTCTAATGAGCGGCGCAGCGCTTGGTTGGCGCTGACACCACCGGCAATCACTAAGGTTTTTAAATTTTCTTGCTCAAGTGCGCGCTGGCATTTGATCGTCAGCGTTGACACCACCGCAACCTGAAAGGCATGCGCTAGATCAGCCCGTGTTTGCTCGCCATCATCACCCGCGGCAATGCATTTATTCCACGCAGTCAAAGTTGCAGTTTTCAGGCCACTGAAACTAAATTGCAAGCCTGGGCGATCCGTCATCGGCTGAGGCAAGGTAAAGCGCCCCGGCTGCCCCTGCGCAGCAATGCGGGCAATTTCAGGACCACCGGGGTACTTTAAACCCATCATTTTTGCAGTTTTATCAAACGCCTCGCCGGCCGCATCATCAATTGACTCACCCAGCAAGCGGTACTGACCAATACCATCCACACGCACTAATTGAGTGTGTCCGCCAGACACCAATAAAGCCACAAACGGAAACTCTGGCGGTGTTTCTTCCAGCATCGGCGCTAATAAGTGACCTTCCATATGGTGCACACCAATGGCTGGTATATCCCAAGCAAACGCCAAGGCTTGTGCGCAAGACGCACCCACCAACAACGCGCCAACTAAGCCAGGCCCTGCGGTGTAAGCGATACCTTGAATATCTCTTGGGCAGCACTGCGCATCCGCCAATACTTGTTCAATTAACGGCAACATACGTTTAATATGATCACGCGAAGCCAGCTCTGGCACCACACCGCCATACAGGCGATGCAATTCAATTTGGCTAAATAATGCATCGGCTAACAGCCCACGCTGACTGTCATACAAAGCAACGCCCGTTTCATCGCAGGATGTCTCTAGACCCAAGACTAGCATTTAATCTATCCGTCCAACTTTACAAAAAAAGAATATGCACGCATCATAAGCGGCTTAGCGGTGATGTTCTATGCTTTTCTAGCAATGCCTTTGCTTTTACTGAAAAAAGCAGGTAATATCCGCAACCCTTGAAAACCGATATATATTCTTACTGAATGTATATCAAACCACCCGGTCATTGATGAAGGTACGAATCGGATGCCAACTGTCAAACTTAAAGACAACGAACCATTTGACGTTGCTCTGCGTCGCTTCAAGCGCTCCTGCGAAAAAGCCGGTGTTCTTGCTGATGTACGCAGTCGCGAATTTTATGAAAAGCCTACTGCCGAACGCAAGCGTAAAGCCGCAGCTGCAGTAAAGCGCCATGCAAAAAAAGTTCAACGCGAACAACGTCGTCACGAACGCCTGTATTAAGTTTCATAGGCTTAGTGCGTAGCAAAGCCCGGATTCGTCCGGGTTTTGTCGTTTTAAACCCTTAATTTTCTAACGAGCTCAGCATTAAAGCCACTGCTATGACAAGCGCTAGCCATTATGCTTGCAACAGCTCAGCTAAACTCAGACGCTCAGCTCTGCAAAACTTACCTCACAGTTAACTGTCATACTGGTACGCGCGCCAGCACTAGACTCTCAAAGCAAACAGCGCCGCAGTGATATAAACCAAGCATTGTAGGAACGCCATGGCTGGATTAATTGCACAAGGCTTTATTGATGACTTACTCAACCGCACCGACATTGTCGAAGTGGTGAGTTCGCGCGTGCAATTAAAAAAATCTGGAAAAAACTACACCGCCTGCTGCCCTTTCCACCAAGAGAAAACGCCCTCTTTCAGCGTCAATCATGACAAGCAGTTCTATTACTGCTTTGGTTGCGGCGCCGGTGGCAATGCGCTTGGCTTTATTATGGATCACGACCACCTTGATTTCCCTGAGGCGGTCGAAGAGCTCGCCAAGCGCGCCGGCGTTGAAGTCGAGCATGAAGACAGCAGCGCCCCAAAAAAGCCACGCCAAGCTGTTGACTCGCCACTTTATGCCTTGCTGACAGCAGCCAGTGACTATTACCGCGCAGCACTGAAAAACCACCCCCAGCGCAATGCGGCGGTTAATTATTTAAAAAACCGTGGCGTCTCTGGCGTCATCGCACGTGATTTTGCACTGGGCTTTGCCCCTCCTGGCTGGGACAACCTGAGCAAACACTTAGGTGGTGACAGCCTGCAGCAAAAAGCGCTGGTTGATGCCGGTCTACTGGCTGAAAACGCTGAGACTCAACGCCGCTATGATCGTTTCCGTGATCGGATTATTTTCCCGATCCATGACTCGCGTGGGCGCATCATCGGTTTTGGCGGACGCGTATTGGGTGACGACAAGCCCAAATACCTCAACTCCCCAGAAACAGCAGTATTCCATAAAGGCCAAGAACTGTACGGCCTTTATGAGGCACGCAAACACAACCGACAACTCAATGAAATCATTGTTGTTGAAGGCTATATGGATGTGATCGCCCTCGCCCAACAAGGCCTACGTAATGCCGTTGCCACACTTGGCACCGCCACCAGCGAAGAACACATCAAGCGCTTATTTAGAGTCGTGCCTAGCATTTTATTTTGCTTTGATGGTGACAATGCCGGCCGTAAAGCCGCTTGGCGTGCGCTTGAGTCCACACTTAGCAATCTAAAAGACGGCCATCAGGCGCGGTTTTTATTTGTTCCCGACGGCGAAGACCCAGACAGCTTAATTCGCAGCGAAGGCTTGGATGCCTTTCAGGCGCGCATAACACAACAAGCTGTACCTTTAACTGAATATTTCTTCAGCCATTTGGCAGAAGAAGTAAACCTTGAGTCGCTGGAAGGTAAAGCGCACATGGCAACCCTTGCCGCGCCTCTGATCGAGCGTATTCCTGGTGCAAATTTACGCGCCTTAATGCGCCAAAAACTGACTCAAATGACCGGCCTCTCCGGTGCTGCAAGCATAGAAGCGAGTCCACCACCGGCACCAGACTGGCCTGCTAACGACGACTACGAGCCAATTGATCTTGACGCCTACAACCAGCTCCACGCCAATGACTACACGCAGATAGCAACCGAGACACAACCCCAGTCATTTAGAAAACACAGCCATAATGAAAACTCATGGCATCCAAAAAACGTTCCAGCACGCCAATCAAACCGTGCCAATGTCGCTGTAGAAACCCCGCACTTGGCCGCTCTGCGTACCTTGTTGCATCATCCACACTTAGCGTTAAAAGTTGACACCGCAAGTAAACTGGCTGCAGAAGATGACTTATATGCGCAATTGCTCGTCTCATTGCTTGAAGCGCTACAGAAAAGCCCAGACCTGAGCCCATTACAATTGATTGCACGCTGGCATGGCACCGAACAGGGCCA
This sequence comes from Pseudomonas sp. C27(2019), assembly GCF_008807395.1. Classification (GTDB taxonomy): domain Bacteria; phylum Pseudomonadota; class Gammaproteobacteria; order Pseudomonadales; family Pseudomonadaceae; genus Denitrificimonas. The sequence continues at coordinate 263,839 of NZ_CP043320.1, read as the reverse complement.
CCTTTTACGTGCATTGGCTGAAAAAGAATGGCTGATTGATGCCGATAACCTTGAACAACAATTTTTCGACACCATAACTCGCTTAGCATCACGTCAACGCGAGCGCCTTATTGAGCAGTTACTCAACAAAGCCCGCTCTGACGAACTTTCTAGCGAAGAAAAACAACACTTGCGTACATTGTTTGAACAACACAACAATCTACCAAGCACCGGCCAAACTGGTAATTAAGCGGTTATATGCAGTATAATATGCGCTTTATTGCCGTTCGGCCCAGACCTTTCATGGATAGGGTGATATGTCCGCAAAAGCACAACAATCTCGTTTAAAAGAACTCATCGCCCTCGGTCGCGAGCAGGGATACCTGACTTACGCTGAGGTCAACGACCACCTTCCTGAAGATATTTCTGACCCAGAACAGGTTGAAGATATTATTCGCATGATCAACGACATGGGAATTAATGTTTTCGAAACAGCACCTGATGCTGACGCCTTATTATTGGCCGGCGCTGATACCGACGAAGCGGCTGCTGAAGAAGCTGCTGCTGCTTTGGCAGCAGTGGAAACTGACATTGGTCGCACCACTGACCCAGTACGCATGTACATGCGTGAAATGGGTACAGTGGAGCTTCTTACGCGCGAAGGCGAAATTGAAATCGCCAAGCGTATTGAAGAAGGCATTCGCGATGTAATGGGCGCTATTGCGCACTTCCCTGGTACTGTTGCCGGTGTTCTTGCCAGCTTTGATCACGCTATCACTGAAGGCACTCGACTGACTGACATCTTCAATGGCTACATTGACCCTGACGATGAAGTTGCCCAACCTGCCGTTGTTGCAGCTGCGGCTGCTGCGGTTAAAAGCAACGCAGCTGCTGCAAAAAAAGCATCTGATGACGATGAAGACGACGACGAAGAGGACAAAGAGGAAGAAGAAGAGGAAGAAGCTGGCGACGGTGGCCCTGACCCTGAAGTTGCTAAGCAGCGCTTTGGCGCAGTTGCTGAGAAGCTCGCCAAAGTTGAAAAAGTCTTACTCAAGCATAAGCGCAATAGCAAGCAAGCAGTAACCGCCCTGCAAGAACTTGCTGAACTGTTTATGCCAATCAAGTTGGTACCTAAGCAGTACGATGCCTTGGTTCTGCATGTGCGCGATTCACTCCTGCGTTTGCGCAGACAAGAGCGCGCGATTATGCAGTTATGCATTCGCGATGCGCGCATGCCGCGTGCTGACTTTTTAAAGCACTTTCCTGGCAATGAGACCGATCTTGAATGGTCAGTAAAACTCAGTGAAGGCAAAGCACGCTACGCAGCCGCTTTAGCACCGCTGGTTGAAGACATTCAGCGCCATCAGCAGGCCTTAATTGATTTAGAAACAGAAACACAGCTGTCCATTGCCGATATCAAAGACATCAACCGTCGCATGTCGATTGGTGAAGCAAAGGCCGGTCGCGCCAAGAAAGAAATGGTCGAAGCAAACCTGCGCTTGGTGATCTCGATTGCCAAGAAGTACACCAACCGTGGCCTACAGTTTCTCGACTTGATCCAAGAAGGCAACATTGGTTTGATGAAAGCGGTCGATAAGTTTGAATACCGTCGTGGTTATAAGTTTTCAACCTATGCCACTTGGTGGATTCGTCAAGCAATCACCCGCTCTATTGCTGACCAAGCGCGCACCATTCGTATTCCTGTGCATATGATTGAGACCATCAATAAGCTCAACCGTATTTCTCGTCAAATGCTGCAAGAGATGGGTCGCGAGCCGACTCCTGAGGAGCTTGGCGAGCGCATGGAAATGTCTGAAGACCGTGTGCGTAAAGTCCTGAAGATTGCGAAAGAGCCAATCTCGATGGAAACGCCGATCGGTGATGATGAAGACTCACATTTGGGTGACTTTATCGAAGACGCTACCATGCAGTCGCCGATTGATATTGCCACGGTAGAGAGCCTTAAAGAGTCCACTCGCGATGTTCTCAGTGGTCTTACCGAGCGCGAAGCAAAAGTCCTGCGTATGCGCTTCGGTATTGATATGAATACTGACCACACGCTGGAAGAAGTCGGTAAACAGTTTGATGTAACCCGCGAGCGGATTCGTCAAATTGAAGCCAAGGCGCTGCGCAAACTGCGCCACCCATCACGCAGCGAGCACTTACGCTCCTTCCTTGATGAGTAAAACCAACAACCCCCGATAATTTCGGGGGTTTTTGTTTGCGTCTTTGCAGCACACAGGTATAATCACCCGCTGCAACTGGGGGCCTGTAGCTCAGTTGGTTAGAGCAGAGGACTCATAATCCACTGCTCAAGCTGGAATGAGACGCCCACGGGAAGCAACAGAAACACCTTGTAGAAATGCAAGATTTTAGAAAAAGGGCCTATAGCTCAGTTGGTTAGAGCAGCGGACTCATAATCCGTTGGTCGCTGGTTCAAGTCCAGCTGGGCCCACCAACTTTCCTTAAATTAGCGTTTCGGTACAGTTTCGGTACAGTGGCAATATGTGAAGCACTGTTCAGGATCAACCGATGGCTACAATCGTTAAGACCCCTTCCGGCACCTGGAAGGCCGTTATCCGCAAATCTGGATGGCCGACCACCATAAAAACCTTTCGCACCAAACGCGACGCCGAAGACTGGGCACGCCGCACAGAAGACGAAATGGTGCGCGGCGTTTATATCCAACGGGCAAGCTCCGAACGCCTGACCGTTGAAGCAGCGCTGAAGCGCTACCTTGCGGAAATCTCACCAACCAAGCGTCCTACCTCTGCCGCAAGTGAGGCCCGCCACGCCAAACCACTGATCCAGCACCTGGGAAAATACTCTCTCGCCGCGCTCAGCTCGGAAATCATCGCCCAATACCGCGATGACCGCCTCGCAGGGCTGGATCGCAAAGACGCCAGAGGCCAACCAGACCCCAGGCCAAGATCCCCAAATACCGTTCGGCTCGACCTTGCCCTGCTGGGCCACATGTTCAACATCGCCATCAAGGAATGGGGCATAGGACTGACCCACAATCCCGTCCAAAATATCCGTCGCCCTGCCCCAGGCCCAGGTCGTGACCGGCGGCTTACCCCTGAAGAGCAGAAACGCCTTCTGACAGCCGTTGATGCTCACTCCAACCCCATGCTGGGCTGGATAGTGCGTATCGCCCTGGAAACCGGCATGCGCTCTTCAGAGATCACAACCCTACGCAGAAGCCAGATAGACCTTGATCGACGCGTGGTGAGGCTACGAGAGACCAAGAACACCACATCACGCACCGTTCCACTGACAAACGAAGCAACGCGGCTATTCCGCCAAGCCCTGGCTAACCCGATTCGCCCCATCGACACCGACCTTGTTTTCTTTGGCGAACCCGGAAAAGATGGCAAACGACGCGCCTACCAGTTCAACCCTGTTTGGACTCGCATCAAGAAGAGCACAGGCATACTGGATTTTCGTTTTCACGACTTACGACACGAAGCAGTCAGCAGACTGGTCGAAGCCGGGCTATCCGACCAAGAGGTTTCAGCCATCAGCGGCCATAAATCCATGCAAATGCTCAAGCGTTACACCCATCTTCGAGCGGAAGACTTGGTGGAAAAGCTCGATAAGCTGGAAAAATCACGAACCTAATGATGATTTATTTCTATCAATAATTAAAAAAAGATAGCCACCATAACCTATTGTTATTAAAGCCTATTTTTGCGGAAATATTTTTTGGAAACCAAGACACTATATATTGGTACTCGCCAAGCATAGTTCTTGGTATCTGCGAAGAGTATATTTTGGCCTTTTAAATCAAAGGCTTAAATTTGACCTCCTGCCTATTCCGTCCAAAAATACGTTCAACTACTTGAAACACGGTGGATGTATTAATGACGACGGAAGAATACTTACTCAAACAATATGGCCCGCTAATGAGCATGACGGACATAGCGGCCTTACTGGATCGCTCACCAGAAGGCATTCGTGTCGCCCTGTACTCAGATACGGATGTTTCCAGAAAGCTAAAACCAACCATGCTGCGGATAGGCCGCCGCGTTTATTTCCGCACTCTCCAGGTCAAGGAGGCTTTGGCGTTGGATGGCGGAGCTATCGCATGAGCCAGACCATCAAGGTCAAACGCCGCGCGTTTTCAGTGGTGCCTGATGACATTTTGGTTGATGACCGCCTCAGCTATCGCACACGCATTCTCTTGGCATGGATGCTCGGCAGAAGTCCCGATTTCGAACTTCGCATTTGGTATATCCGGAAGGTTTTCCAGCTCAGTGAAAAGCAATGGCGACAAGCTAGGCGAGAGATGCAATCAGCAGGTTACTTTCAGCAAGAGCGCGCCCATAGCGCGGGAGGGAGGATAGTATGGAGTCACTTCGTTACCGACACCCCAGCGCCACCATCCTACCCAAAACCACCGGATGGCTAACCACCGGATGGTCCACCACGGGATGGCCGACCATCCAATGGAAAATGGGGGGATATACCAATAAGAGAAGACCAACAAGAGTAATACCAGAAAGAATATAACCAGGCGTATTCAAACCAAACACACCGCCCCCGACCTACGGCCTTGGGGAAAAGGCGTCTTCGACGCGATTGACTGAAAAAGATTACAAGGCGCTCCACTGTGCAGCATACGATTCGTTACCGTGACCTTGATGGCTACTGCGACAGTCTGGAGAGAACGGGCAACGTACAGGTCACACTGAAAGCCAGTCGCATCAGAGGCTACGCGCTGTGGGTAGAGAACGCCGAGGATGTACGGCAAGTTGTTGATGATCAGGGTGATCCCGTCTGGTTCCGAACGGTAGATCAGGCACTCGACGAGCTTGTTAATGTTCCGTATTTGAGCGAAATATTTATAATTGAACGCAGCAACTGGTAACGCTGAAATTGTCTTGCCAGTGCTTTTTTGAATGGGTGTCGCCCATCTGCTTGACCGGCTCCGCGCTGCGCCCGGTATGACTTGCTGGAACAGACAGCATGACCACACGGAAAGACGCGTTGTTTAATCGCCTTCAAGGTACGGTTCTGGATGGGAACCAAGACAGCTAACAACTGAATGGCCTTGGCTTTACGCCAGTCCGATGCCCTCCTGATTCAACAAGGAGTGGTAACCATGTCTACTATCAAAATTCTGGCCGTGGCCGGCGTATCCGCTTGGATGCTCTTCGGCAACCATGAGGCCAATGCACAAATTCCCGTCACTGACGGCGCTTCTATTGCTCAGCAAGTCACCAACCAGATTGAGACAATTGCAAAGTGGAAAATGCAATACGACCAGATGGTTGAGCAGATCGATGGCATGGAGCGCGAATACAAGGCTCTTACAGGTGGTCGCGGCCTTGGCACCGTTCTGAATGACCCGCGTTACCGGGAGTACCTGCCGACTGAATGGCAGGGCGTTTATGACGCGGTGCGGAATGGTGGCTATGCCGGGCTATCTGGTCGTGCCGCTGAAATCTACAACGATAATCAGGTTTTTGACGGCTGCGCCCATATTCAGGTAAATGCCCAGCGGTTGGGCTGTGAAGCGCGGGCAGTGAAAGGTGCCCAGGATAAAGCCTTCGCCCTGGACGCCTACGATGCCGCCCGCGACCGCCTGAACCAGATTGACCAACTGATGGGCCGCATCAACACCACCCAAGACCCGAAAGACATTGCTGAACTGCAAGGCCGTATAGCGGCTGAACAAGCGATGATTGCCAACGAACAAACGAAGCTGCAAATGTACGCGATGGTGGCCGAAGCCGAAGACCGGATTCAAGAACAGCGCGAACAGGAAATGGCAATGGAGGAAGCGGCCAAACGCGGCAGCCTCAACGTCGAGCCCATGAACTTTTCACTTCGTCGCTAAGGAGGCCGCCATGAATGCTTTTTTTGTTTTTACGCTTGTCCCCGTAACGCTCATCAGCGTTGGTCTCTATCGGTTTTGGCGTTGCGTTCACCAGCTCGGCCAATCGAAAGAGCTGATGCGCCTTGCGCCGCACATGATGGCCCTCGATGTGGTAACCATCTTCGCCGCTCTTACCACCCTCTATTTTGCCGCTCTAGGCTGGGGCTTCACTCTGCCATTGCTCTTCCACGACGAACCTTTGGCTGATTGGGGATACGTCCTCATGGCGACGGCCTGCTGCCTCACTTGCATGGGGCTATCATGGCAAAACGCCGGGCGACGCTTTGAAGCTGGTCCATCCTGGGGTGGAATGCGTGAAAGCGCCGTTCGTACCCTGGTTGCGTTCCGTATTTTGGATGCGGTCGAAGTTTCCCGCGCTATGAAAGCCAGCAGATTTGTCATTGATTCCGGTGCCTTGGAGGTGCGGAAATGAAGAGGATCATTCTTCCCTTGTTCATCGCTTCTACATTGGCAGGCTGCAAACAAGAACAGGCCGAAGTCGTCCAGTCCGTTGACTGGTACAAAGAAAACACTGTTGAGCGTGATGAACGCTTGGCGCAGTGCCGGGCCAACCCTGGCGAACTCGCCGACACGCCAAACTGTGTCAATGCAGAGCAAGCAGCAAGCCTTGCTAATACGTCCAAGAGGGGCAGTCTCGACGTGCAGCCCATGACCGATATCAAGCTTGGGAGGTAGCGGCCATGACTGCAAAAACCACTGTATTCCAAGGGATCGGAGCCACGCTGGATAATGCTACAGCCACCTTCGTGACGGATGTTGTGTCAGACACCATTGCAACGATTTACCCCTGGGCTGTTGGCGGCCTCACCATCTTTCTTGTTCTCTACGGCTACATGCTGATGATGGGAAGAATACAGGATGCAGGTTCAAGCGGTTTTATCATGACCGGAAAGGTCCTCATCATCAGCCTTCTGGCGCTTAATGCGGATATTTATCTGAACTGGGTGGTGAGTGGCCTACAGGGCGTTGAGGAGGGGCTTACATCGGCGTTTGGCGGTGGAGGCGGCGGTACCGTTTACGAAACATTGGACAACAGCCTGAGCAAAGGATTGGAACTCATTCTCCAGGCTCGCGAAAAAGCCAGTGAAGCCAGTTGGCGGCAGATGGGGACAATCTTCGGGTGGTGGTTGATCGCAGCACTGATTGCCGTAGGGTTTGGCTTGGTCGTGGTCTTCGGTGGCATTGCCATATTATTGTCGACCGTCTACCTCAAAATCCTTTTCGCTATCGGCCCCTTGTTCATCTTGATGCTTATGTGGCCTGTCACGGCACGGTTCTTTGACCAATGGTTCGGCTTCGTCATAAACCACACAATCATTGTTGCGCTGACAGCCGTGGTGTTGACCTTGGGCGTCAGCATCTACGACCACCAGATATCAAAGGTCGCGATGGATAGCGACCAGAACATGCTGGCAGTCGCTCTTGAGCTTCTGATTGTGGCCGCCATTCTGTACGCCTTGGTTAAAGGCGTCATGCCGATGGCAGCGGCGCTTGCCGGTGGCCTCACGATGGGGGTCATGACAGCACGAAGCCTGAGCGGCGGCGTAAAACAAACCGCTGATATTGCTAAAGGTGCCGGGAAAGGCTCCCTGGCGGCAGGCAAAGGTATGTACGGCGCAGCGCAATGGGCCGCCAACAAGCTCCGGCGGGGTAACAAGGTCGAGAATGGCGGATCAACGGGTAGCGGTAGTGGCTCCGGTGGTGGTGGCTGGCAACCTGCCTACCGTGATGCTGTCTTGGCTAATCTGAGAAGAGCACAAGGCAAACGATAGATCTTCAAACTCACACCACGGCCCCGCAAATGCGGGGTTTCTTTTTGGTGACGGCGAACCTTCCGAGTACAGCTGAACTTGTCACCATCTCCCCAAAGGCTCGCACCGTTCAATAAGAATAATAATAATCTTATTCTTCTTATTATTATTTAGCGCGGAACGCGCCTTTCCCCCACAGCCGACAGGCCAGGGGCGGCGTGCATTCGATCAGTTCCGTCAAACCTATGGCCTTGCTGCTGGCGTTCCCAAAAGGATAGTGGGGAATATGGGCCAGCGCAGGATGGCGCGAGTCGCCGGTTGTATGTGCTGCACAATGCTGGGGGCATCACGGCCAAGACAGTTTCAGCGCTGACGCAAGACAATTTCAGCGCACTATCAAATATGACCTACACCATACATTTCCCTGCTTAACTGCAAATCAAAACTTTGGCAATGACTAAGGAAATTTCGTCACGACGAAAAACTGTAGGTGGGTGTGGACTAATGCAGGATAGGCGAATCGCCGGTTCTTTGTGCCACACAACACGCGGCATAACGCCAAGACAATTGCAGCGCGCCATCCAACATGACCTACACCATACGTTTCCCAGTTCAACTGCAAATCAAAACCTTGGTCATGACCAAGGAAATTTCGTCATGACGAAAAATTGTAGGTGGGTGTGGACTAATGCAGGATAGGCTAACGCCGGTAATGTGTATTACACTATAATTAATTTCCCTCCCACAGATTGAATTAGAGAAGCTATGGCACGGCCTGCCAAGATTGGAGCTACGAGAGGTAGCTATGTCTACACCATGCGTTTACCAGCTGATTTACGCGATCAGTGGCTGTCCTATTGCCAGCGCAATGACAAGAAAGCCGCCGCAACTTTACGAGCCCTGATGCGCTACATGATTCAGGACGAGATGCCGCCAGAGGTTCGGCATTGGATTTCCGAGCAGGTAGAAGGCCAACCAGACGAAGGGCCAAAAGAGAGGATGGAAATTCGTTTAACGCCGACCGAGTACCAGACGGTTACGACCAGGGCAGAAGCGGAAGGCTGTTCACCTCAGCGCTGGGTGATCAACTGCGTGAGGGCGAGCCTTACCCATGAACCGCAGTTCACGATGGACGCCACGAAAGCATTATGGGAATCGTCGTATCAACTCCGGACGATTGGACGGAACCTGAACCAGATTATCAAAAGGATTAACAAAGGTTTGGTGGATACTGTGGAAGCGGAACAGCTTGAAAAGCTGGCCGAGTTTATCTATCTGCATACGGATAAGGTGGCAGCCGTGCAAGATGCAAGCATTAGCCGATGGAAAATAAGTACCAAAAGTCAAACCAAAGCACGAATCACCACCAAACTATAACGGCGCAACAAACCATCTACTAAAATTAACAAATAAGCAAGCAGGGGCACCCATGCATTTGAAAAGGGACAAGAATTGAATATTACAGACAGCCGAAAGTTTATAAAAGCAGTAAAAAACAACCCTGAAAACTTTTATCTGATCCACTACTCCTGCCAAAATCTTAATGATGACAATGAAAAGCTTTCACCCCGCATAACTTCTATTGCTATAAACCACTACGCTACGGGGCAGTCAATCAGCTTCTCAACCCACTCAATAGCCGAAGAGTTACGAATTCCTCGCGACCAAGTTCTGATCAAGTTTGATGAGGTTGAGCTTGAGCTATTAAAGCAGTTCTATGCATTTATTCGTGACCGCCGTGATAAATATTGGGTCCATTGGAACATGAGGAACCTTACCTATGGATTTGAGCATTTAGAGCATCGCTACCGCGCCCTAGGTGGAACGGATGCCTGTGTCATTGGTGTAGAGCGGCGGCTAAACTTGAATGACCTTATAGCAGACCGTTACGGTTCGGATTATGCAAAGCACCCCAAGATGTTGTCACTCATGGAATTAAATGGGGGAAAGCATAGAGACTTTCTTTCGGGGCAGGAAGAAGTTACCGCTTTTGAGAATAAAGAGTTCTTGCGCATGCACACCTCTACGCTCTCAAAAATAGGCTTCTTTAGTTCTGTAATGCGAAAACTGGTAAGCGGCAAGCTTAAAACGGCATCAAAAGGGATTGGTATCGCATTAGACAGGCTATTTGAGAGCAGGGCTGCAAAAGCGATTGGTTTTTTCGGAACAGTAGCTGGATTACTCATAGCTCTATGGAATATTTTTCATGCTATATGATGAATATCCTATAGCTCCAGTATGATTATATCCATCGTTAGCGGGTGCTATCACTTCTGCTGAAGCTTCAGCCAAACTTTTTCAAGGCCAGTGATTATCTACCTCACACCCGCTGTGAGCTTAGCCTCTAAGCAAGGTAGCCTCGGCTATCAAGGCATCCAACACCTTTACTAGCTTTGATGAGTCATAGCTCCCCGCCAACAAGTCTTTATCGCTATGTTTGAAGAAGTGATCTGTATATGAATCTTTGTACTCTAGCGCCCCATGCCAAGAATTTATTTCCTTTTTATAATTGCTCCAAATTACTTGAGCAGACGGGTATTGGGTTAGATTCAGGTCTAGATAACATTCGATAGCAGCGGCCCGTCCATTGATATTACTATTAACAACGCCTTCAGGCCCTAGAGCAGGAAAACTCTGAAACTCTTCTAGGTCCGGCAGCAGCATTGACCGCATTGTTTTTGGCATTTGAAACTTGCAGAGTTTATTATATGCATCGATCCCCTCTGCATCGTTATCCAACAAAAAGATAACACGATTTTGAATATCGATGCGGATCAGCCCTTCGGCAAACTTAACCAAGTTACCTGTACCCCAGAACACATGCCGTTCTTCGCCATCAATAAAGCGGAAAAAATCTGAAACATCCGGTCTGAAAATATCCAAAGCGCGCCGAATTATCCTTGCGTCAGAAGCCCCTTCTGTAGCGACAAGAATAGTTTGTTGCCGTCCAGCCCCAGCTTGAAACATATCTTGATTGACCCAGCCAGCGCTGACAATTGAGCCAAACTCCCAAACCACTTCAGCATCACTATTTTCCGGGTTCTGGTAAAACACTTGTAGCATTGACTCAGCGCTAAGAATGCAGATTTTATCTGACAGATAGCTACTTTCAGACCAGTACGAATTATATGAGCCAAGGCTAGGTAAGCGTGAAAAGTCTGCATAATGCTCAGCAAACCTGCCTTGCGCGACCTTTTCTCGTTCCCTATCAGAAAAGTCCACATACTCGTTTGCAAGGTCATCCAAGGGAAAAAGGTTAGCCAACAAGCAAAACTCTTCAAAAGTCAAAAAATCTTTTTTTTCATGAGCTATGGAAACCTCATCCCACAAAGAATTTTCCTCATTAATAAGGCTCTGATATTCTATTTTTGCGCTCTCAAGAGTATGTCCCAGCAAATCCAATCTTGGTATTACTCGAGCTAAGGGCCGAACAAATGCTAGCTCACTGATCTCAAGTTCTGCGCCTTCCTCCGGGTGCTCTGCATAGTACTCGTAATCGATACCCTCCCTTTTTATTCGAGTTAGATCGTCTTCCTGAAAAAGAAATCCATAGTCATTACCCATCGAGTTCTTGGCGTAATCAAGCGACACGTTGCCTACTTTTAATTCTATTGACGTGCCCATACACCTATCCTATCGAGTCCGATACCGTCTTCTTCCAGTCTTGCTCCATAACCATATGAAACTGGGTTTTCTCGCCTTGGCCTGCCAAATCAAGCTGACCTATCGTAGCGGTCTCATCGGCATACTGAGTCAACAACTCGAACAGCTTACGCTTGTACTCGGTGTCATCGTTGCCTTTGAGATGGTCGCCCTTGGTTTCCAGAACTGAGAAGCGGAACTTACCATTCTCGGTGCCATGCACGCAGGCAAGAAGATCGGGATACACGCGATGTCGCTGCCAGCCTTGCAGGCCGTATGAGCGTTGGTTTACCGCGATACGGTGCCACCAGTACACACACTGATGCTCATCCAGATACCAGGCCGTGTTCTTTTCAAGCTCGTTGAATTCCTTCTGGTAGACCTTCTCGAACAGGCTTTTTTCCAGCGCCTCGCCGTTCTTGCGGTACAACAGCGGATCAATATCGGCCACGTCGATTTCCAGCGTTTCGGCAATTTTCCAGTTCAATGCCGGATCATTGGACGACACCAACCTCAATGCAATATCACCGCTCTCCAGCTTGGCGCGAAACAGCGCCTCGGCCATGGTATTCACCTGACGGCGAAGATCCGTCTTCATGACGTGTACCAGGTCGAGCCGGTTGATATAAATCTGTTCCTCACTGACTCCGCTGGCTCGCAGCGCATCCAGGGTCTCTTCCAGCAAGCGCATGGCCTGCCATGGGTTGGGCACAACGTCCAATAACTGACGCACCAGATAGGGCGCATCCAGCCCCTCTTCCGGCAGGGCCTCAATTTCCTGATGATCAAGCTGGAAATCCTGTTGCCCGGACTCTTTGGATTTTTTATCCAAAACCGTCACGCGGGCCACTGTCCTTTGCAGCTTGTCGTCATCCATGACGGCCTTATCAGCCAGAAACTGCAACGCTTCCCAATCCAGAGCTCCCAGTACATCACGCTCGTAATCCAGCGCACGATAGCCATCCGGGGCACTGCTATCCCGGTGCAAGACACGGGGTAGAAAGATAGGCGGCAATCCAGCGAACTTCTCATTTCGCTGTATCGTTTCCCGGCGCATATTACGGGCCTGGCCGCTGGCAGGATCTACAGCTTTGACGCTGGAAGCCAAGTCGGCCATACCTTCGTCTTCCAGTCCCTTGCGCACCCCATCGACCGCCGCCGTCACATCCTGATCGAAGGTGAAGACGTAACACTCGTCCAGCGCTTCAACACCGGTTGTCCGAGCGTGGGGTTGGCGCAGCACTCGCCCGATCATCTGGGTCAGGGCTGTGGTGGCGGTCGTGCGCGAAAGAATAGCCAGCACATAGGCAAAGGGGCAGTCCCAGCCTTCGCGCAGGGCATCTTTGGTGATGATGAAGCGTACTGCGGAGGTGGATGACAGCAGGTCTTCGTCCGCCAGTTCGTCATCACTGGAGGTCTTGAGGCGGATATGTTCCTCTTTCACTCCGAGCTGGTCACGCAAATACTCGCGGGCATCCTCGGCGTGCACGAACCCGGCGTCGCGCTGCTCTTTACCGGTACGCTCCACCCGCACCAGTACAATAGGACGGATATAACGACCAGACTCGTTCTGGAAGGCCAGCGCCGCCTCTTCCAGCTCCTGCTGCTTGGCGTGAGCCAGTGACAGCGTATGCCGCCAACCGCCCTTACCCTCGTTGATGACATTGATCGGCAGCTTGATCATTTCCTCATCTTTGAGGTCGGTTCCCGGTACGTTGACGAGCACGTTAGACTGGTGCTTGCCGTTGGTATTGGGCGTTGCGGACAGCTCCAGAATGAAGCGCGGATTAAAGCCCGCCAAGGTGTCGCGGGCGGTATCGGAGTAGGCCCTATGGCCCTCGTCAATTACCACCACTGGACGCACCAATCGCAGCACATTGCCCAGGCTTTGCTTGACCGACACCGTACCCGGCACCACGCCGTCGGCATAGCCGAGATCGGCCAAGTCATTCTGGTCAAGGTTGGGCACTTGCCCCAGCAGCTGCACATTGGCTTCGTTATCGTCTTCCAAGGGAAAGAAAGAAGTGAAGCGGCCACTGTCGCGGAACATCCGCAGCGTTTCCTTGGACTGACGTGCCGCCGAAGGCAGCATCAGCAGCATCACGCAGAGCTGCCCTTCCACATCCTTACGGGTGAAGGCATCCCCCTTCTCAAGCAGCTTCACCCGGCCACCCGAGGCCCGCTCCAGCATCTGCCGGTAGGGGTGTTCCCTATTGGCCAGTTGTTTCCATGTTTGCCGGTAAATCGCCTCCGAAGGCACCACCCACAACACTACGCCGATCTGGCGCTTGAAATAATCTGTCTGCACCCGTTCCAGAGAGGCCGTGGCCAGCAACGTCTTGCCGCCACCGGTCGGCACCTTCAGGCAGATATTCGGAATCGACCCGCCCAGGCCATCGTGACGCGTTAGATAAGGAGCCACCACGGGCTTGCCGTCGTGATAGAGGTAAGGCAGCAAGCGTTCCGTATTGAGCTGATCCCAAGCTTCCCGGCAGTAGTCGCCCAAGCTGGCTACCTTACCCTTGCTCTTCTGAAACTCGACAAAATCTTCGGCTTCTTCACGTTTCTCAGCCAGCACCGTCAGATAGCGATCCAGCCGCTCAAGTACGCCCTGCTGGTATTCCTTCAGTTCCATGCTCAATCCCCCAGAATCCGGTGGACGGCATAGGGCAGCTGGCAGAACTCGATGCGTCGTGCCGTCAGCTCCTTCTGGCTCATGAACTTGGCAACTGCGAACACAATCGCTCGCTTGCCCTGCTTGTTACCTGCCTCAATCGCAGCTACTCGCTCGGCATTAAGAGCCGCCTCATTGGAACGCAGCCACGCTTTATCGGGTTGGTAGAACAGATGGATGCGGAACAAGTCTGTTTCGCCGATCAGACCATCCGCCGCAGGCTTGCCTACCTTATCCAATGACTGCCCAGTGGCGGTGTAGAACACATAGCGGGCCAGCGCTTCGAAACTGGGCATTCCTTCACCGGTAAGCAGGCTTTCAATATCAATGGGTTGGCCCAGGGTGCAGTAGGTGAAGCTGCCACCCAAGCCCGGCGCAGTTTTCTCGATCTTACGTTCCCCGGTTACAGTCAGCACACCATCCTTAATCTCTTTCTTGATCTTGTCGTATTCATGGCCGTGAAGGTTTTCGATGGAAGCAATATGATCCATCACTTTCTTGTGCTTTTTCCCGTTCCCGAACGTGCTCCAGGTGATATTTTCCTGGTGCAGTTCTTCACGCTGGGTGCCGGTATATGGATAACCGTTGATAACCCGTCGAACTCGTTCAGCAGTGAGAGTGTCGGCATACCCCTCACACTCAATCAAAATAAAGCGGCGATTGCCATTATCCTTTTTATTGGCATCCAGGACTGCGTGGGCAGTTGTTCCCGAGCCTGCAAAAGAGTCCAAAATTAAGCTTTCTTTGGACGTAGACAACTCCAAAACCCTGGATATAAGTCTCACTGGTTTAGGGTAATCAAAAGGGTTATCCGGGCCCAGTATCTGATTTATCTCCTTTTTTGCTTCTTGGTTATGGCCCACCTCGGAGTTTTCCCACCAAGTCCAACTGCTAACCCCCTCAGATTCATTGAGATAAGTTTTAATTCGAGGCCGAGCATCGCCATTTACCCCGAACCAAATTCGACCGTTTTTTTTCAACCGCAAAAACTCGGGCTCTAGCATCGACCAGCACCGTCCAGAAGGCGGAGAGACCTCTCGCCCACAAGGCAGCTTGATCTTGTACTGTTGGCCTTGCCGTCCGCTAGGATCGATATTTTGCGCCGTCATATCCGTTGACACCCATGGGCCATTCGGATCACCGTCAGGGTTTGAAAATGAATCAGTCTGCTCATTGGAGTGCTGGAGCTTTGAAAGCACAACGCGATTCTCCCGTTTGGAGTAGACATGGATCAGGTCATGAGCAGCACCTAAACGCTTCCTTGCATCTGGCGATGTGCGCTTTTGCCACGCTACTGAAGCGATAAAACATTCTTCACCAAAAATCTCATCCAAAAGATTCCGCAGCCGGTGTTGCTCAACATCACTTATCGAAATGAATATAACTCCCTCATCCGATAACAACTCACGCAGCAAGTTTAATCTTGGCCACATCATGCACAACCACTTGTCATGCCTTTCTAGATCTTCCTTGTCTACCGGATTAGCCGATTTCTTCAGCCATTCCTTCATCAAAGGCGAACGCACATTATCGTTGTAGCACCAACCCTCGTTTCCGGTGTTATAGGGCGGGTCGATAAAGATGCAATCCACTTTACCAGCATGGGTCGGCAATAATGCTTTGAGCGCTTCCAGGTTGTCGCCATGAATGATCAGGTTGTCATCCAGCGATGGCTGTTTGCCTTCAGCGGACAGCGACTTTTCAGGCACCACCTGTAATTCACGAAACGGCACCCCAAGGTGATGGGAATAGACAAACTGCTTACCCTTGAACTCAAGCGTGGGCATTAAAAACTCCTGATCCAATCAAAGCACGCCTTGAAAGCGGGCATCTGCTGTTCTAATTCGGCGGCGCTCATGCTGCGCAACCGTAGTTCTTGCTCGATAATGGCGTCTTCGCCTTTATCGTCTGTTCCAGTTACCTGCTCAATGCAGCCTTCGCACCAGGCCCAGACTCGATGGGCTTGAAGATCATGTTGGGTTTGCACAGCAAGGGCTTTTCCTTCGTCGTCTGCAGCGAAGAGAGCCCAAGTATCGGCAGCCAGGTGCCCGGTGGTTTTATCATTCTTTGGAAGGCCGTTATCATGCAAGACGAAACCATGTTCAGACTGCAAACGTACTAACTCTGCTTTAACCTTGGTCAAATCATCTCCATCCCGTGGCAACATACCTCCGGAACGGGCATGGGTATAACCGAAATCCAGATCTACTACAGCGCAAGCAGCTATCCCCATGGCGGCCATAACGGGCAACGCCTTGGGGATATTTCCGCAGCCCCCAACAGAAACAAAGGCAATATGATCAATGTCAGGGGTAATGCCATACAGCCTTTCGTAAGCTATCGGCAGCAAGCGTCCATCTGTCTTGCCCTCACAAATGACCACCCTACTAGCAAAATAAATCTCGGCTAGGTTGCCCAGCTCAAACAGGGTGCGCGATTGGCTTTCAGCATTACTCAGCGCTTCTTCGACCGCATGACGTAAAGGCTTTTGCGTGGTCGTACCTGCTTCTGCTGTTTTGCCCACAATCACAGTGTCAGCAGCGTTTTCCCGGCTCAGCATCAGCGGCGAATGGGTGGAAAAGATGATCTGAAAGCCGTGCTCAGCAAGATGGCTCAGAGCCTGTCGTAAACGCCTTACACCTTGGGGATGCAGATATAACTCAGGCTCATCTATCAATAGCAGGCGACGTGCAGGTCGGTCCCCGCCCCCCCTCCGAGTTTCAGCCAGATAGCGAATTAACGCCATCTGAATAGCCCGCTGCGCTCCCGTACCCATCTGGTCAAAACGTCGCCGGTCGCCGGTAGCTTTATCAGTGACATGCAGGTCACCGGCCTTGAAGAACTCCTTGACATCAACCACCTGCAAGTCCAGGTCGAGCGCCAAACCCGGGAAAAAGTGGGTAAGCGCTTCGGTAGCATCGGTATCGAATTGCTGCAAATGCTGGGAACGGTTTTCACCGCCGGAAGTCAGCACATGGCGGATAGTTTCCAGCGCCGTGCTCAACTCGGCGTGAGCGTCCAGCAACGGCCCCATGATCTCATCAAGCAAGCCCTTTATCGTGGTACCAGCCTTTGCTTTACCAAGATCTTCGCCAAGATCGTGCATGGCCTGCACAACCAGGGGCTTTGGCAATAAAACAGAAACCGCTTGGGACAGCCCTGTGGGGTAGGATCTCCAGTGTTCCGGCAAACCTTCGCCAGAACACTGATCGATGTCCCAGACCTCTGCATTTGTGGCTTTTGAAGTGGTACCCGTTGCCACGACGCGAATCCATAAACGGCCATCCCGGCAATATGGCTCGATTGCTTTCCTATGTTTTTCTTCGGGTATTAGCGACAGGATCTCCTCGCTGATGCCATCTATGCACGCAGCAACCTCAACAGGTACTTCTGGAGTAGAAAAATCTGCTGCAGACAACGCCTTTGGCTGCAACACCCACTCGATAGCTTGAAGAATGGTGGATTTCCCTGCGTTGTTCTGCCCAATCAGAGGCGTATAGCCTTCCAATGGAAGGGTAACGTTACGGCACGAACGAAAATTCTGAATATGAATACAGCTAACCCTATGCATAGACTGCTCCTTTTTCTATACAAGGCAGTCTAGGGGCAACTGGCCTGCATGGTATCAATCACTTATTTTTGCAGCGGCGGCCACTGCCGGGCGGTATGCACGACATTCAGGATTCGCACCTGCGTTTCCACAAGGTCATACACGACCATGTAGCTGCTATGAACGACCAACTCAAAGGTGCCGGGCACCCTCCCGCCCCGGCCCATTCTTGGGAAATCCTGAAGCGCTGCTGTTCTTTCTGCTATCAGGTCATCAAGCGCTAGGGCAGCAAGGGGGTTGTCTTCCTCGATGTAGTCGTAAATGTCTTCACGATCCTTGACCGCTTCTGGCGTCCATAGCAGCTCCATCATTCAGGTGCAGCCATACGGGCACGGGTCGCTGCGCGGCGAGCGGCAAAGCGGGCTTCAACATCAGACGTGGGAATCAGGTTGCCCGCCTCCGCAGACGCTCGCGACTGCTCGACCTTCTTCGCCAGCCAGGCATCGTATTGCTGTGCTTCTTCCTGCTGGGCCACGTAACTGCGCATGAAGTCGCGAAGAAGCTGGGCTCCGGTACGGTCATGAGCTTTGGCGGCATTGGCAAACTCAGCCTTCAGGCCGTCATCGACTCGGAAAGTAAAAGTGGCATCGCTCATGGCATCATCCTCATGTGTTACATGCAAAGTGCAGTGTAGCACGACACCCTGAATGTCTCTATGTAATTGATGCTCATACCAGATGGTGATCTGACCGGAATTTGCCATGGCCAGCGGTACAGTAGCGGTACACACATCAGTTTTGGCCATCTGCGCATAAATACGCTAAACTACTGATGCATAAGTACTTTCTACTTATTTTGATTACGGTTGTATACGCTTGATTTTCCTAGGTTTAGCGTTTCAGCCGCAAACTCATAATCCTTTGGTCCACGGTTCAAGTCCGTGCAGGCCCACCATTTTTAAAGCCACGTATCATGCGGGCTACAAGCAAAAAATCTTACCAAGCCGCCACACCCTAAAACACTAAGACCCAAACAGGTGACTCTTTAGGCCAGATTCAATACTACACAACACAACTTTTAGGTCGTTATAATTTCAGCTAAGGCGAGCACCATTCTTTAATCAAGCGCTTACAGAGCACATTGATATTAGAGGATAAATCTCTCACCTTCTTTATTATCTGTTAAGCATGGTGATTTAGACGAGTTTCAGCTCTGCCCAGCATTCATCACTGAGCATGCGGCCCAGCATAGCAAACTCGCTTATTATTGATCCAAGTTACCTTAATATTGCGGCCTTCATTATTTCACTCAATGACTTACACGCAAATCTCAATAGCTCTTAGCGTTAACATTCAAATTGAGCTTTTGCAAAATTATGGTTAAGGAAAATGCATGCTTAACAAAATATCTTTTAAAGCACGACTCATACTGCTTACAGTTGTTGCTGTTTTTCTTGTCGTAACTGTAGCAGCCGTTGGGTTAGTAGGTATCCGTACACTCAATAAAACACTAGATGATGTTTATAGAGAGAATATGGTACCAGCGATGCTACTAGAGGATATTTATTCAGATATCAACCATGCCCGCACAGAGTTGCTACTGGCATTACAGCATGATGCTGATTCACCTTTCCTCAGTCTACATAATCACCCTGTTAAGCAACACACTGATGCAGTTGAGCGAAGTCAAGAGCGCATTCGGCTCGCTTGGGCGCAGCTTGAAACGCAACAATTCAGCACACAAGATCAGCAATTGATTACTAGCTTGCAAGCACAGGCTGCTGATTTGCGTACGAATGGTATTAATCCAGTCATGCAAGCCATTTATGAAGATAATTATTATCACGCCAACGAACTCATATTGACTCGTGTCATGCCTCCGACTATCAAAATACGTGAGCTAATGACGCAGCTAAGTAGCAACCTTATGCAGTATGCACAAAATGGGTTCAATCAAGGCGAACTTCGTTATAAACAAACTCTGCAGCTGTTTATTTTTGTCATGGCTATAGGGGGAGCACTCATTCTTCTTATAGCTATGCGTGTGATTGCTAGCATTCAAAATGCTGTCAACTTATTGCGCAGAGCGTCTGAAGAAATGGCTTCTGGTGATACAACAGTGCGCGTTGAGTATCACAGCAATGATGAATTGCGCGCAGTAGCGCAGGCCTTTAATAATATGGGAGCGCGCTTCCAGTCTGCACTGCATGATGTCGACCGCTCCGCTGAACAGTTGGCAGCAGCCAGTGAAGAAACATCCGTGGTAACTGTTCATACCAGCGAAAGCATGGGCAAGCAGCAGAGCGAAATTTCTCAAGTAGCGACGGCTATGAATGAAATGCATGCAACAGCAAGTGAAGTGGCACGCAGTGCAAGTTTAGCCGCAGACGCTGCACGCCATGCCGATGAAGAAGCCATTATTGGTCGTGATGTATCACTGCAGACTATTGAGGCAATTGAAAGCCTAGCGTTGGCAGTTGAGCATGCCACTGGCGTGATTGAGTCGCTGGCAAAAGACAGTGAAGAAATAGGCAGCGTGCTTGATGTTATTAAAGGCATTGCTGAGCAAACGAACTTGCTTGCACTGAATGCCGCTATCGAAGCGGCTCGAGCGGGCGAGGCAGGACGGGGTTTCGCTGTCGTTGCTGACGAGGTACGCACCCTTGCCTCACGCACACAAAAATCCACACAAGAAATCAATGATACGGTCGAGCGATTGCAGCAGGGCGCACTTCAAGCCGTTAAGGCTATGGAAGCAGGGCGCTCACAAACGCAAGCGGGTGTTGAACAAACCTTAAAAACAACTGCCTGCTTAGAGTCAATTGTGAAGGCGATTACCATCATCAATGATATGAACGTGCAAATTGCTAGCGCAGCAGAAGAGCAGAGCACTGTCAGTGAAGAAATTACTCGCTCAGTTGTGGCGATTAATGAACTAACCAATGAAACAACAGATGGTGCCTCACAGACTACAGAAGCCAGCCAAGAAGTGGCGCGTCTAGCTAATGCTTTACAAGAAATGCTTGGCCGTTTTAAAACATAAAGTCCTAGCCACTGCTTACATGAAGGATAATTGGTGTGTCTCGCATAAAGCTTTTATTCACAGCGTTTTAATCACTCTGTATCAAGCTAGATGCGAGTCCATGTCTTACCTGCGCGGCCTTATCGAGCACAACAATTTAATACTTTTTTGTTTGCAGCAAGCTGCCAACAGATCTGCTTATTGCGCTTATAATCTTAAACCGCATATATAAATTTTAAAGGACCCTTCAAGTGGCCTATTATCAAGCAGTTCTGTGCTTTTTCTTTCTATGGACGGCTGCTTTTGCCGCCCAAGCATCACCGATTATAGAGATGAGTTATGATGCGGTTGAATTGACGGATTTTCCAATCGAGTACTTCACTGATGATTCGCATACGCTGAGCTATGAAGCCGTTCGCAAGGAAAACTTTCAGGAAACAAGCAGCACCACTACGCTTGGAACCCAAGCAGCGGTAACCTGGTACCGAATTGCACTGCACAACCCAAAGCCACAGCAAACCACCCTCTTCCTACATTTACCTAAGGCTTATCACGTTCGTTCTATCGAAGTTTTTGAGGAGCGCTCGCAAAACCTGATCAACCAAACCTCGGTTGATCTTAATGATGCCAGTGATCATCCGCTGATGCATGGCGGAACCATTGTCTACCCATTCATAGTGCCATCTGGGGAGACAGCCGTTGTTTATATGCGCAGCCACGTGTACTCACACCAGTGGTTTTCGATAGAAATCTATGATGATGTGCATTCTCGAAAGGCGCTGGTGGGCGGCCACCTGGATATTGCCTTACTGGTCGGAATGATGGTTGCGTTGGTTTTCTACAACGGCCTTCTCTATTTCGCCAGCAGCAAAAAAGAAAACATTCTATATTCGCTGTACCTGATCTCTGGGCTGACTTGGATCGCACTGTCCTACGGCTTAATTGGCAAAGCCTTCAATGCGTATGGAGACGATGTTTTTACGCTCAATTTATCACTATTCACCATGCCGATTTTTTTATTGTTGTTTATGATGGCAATTTTTGAAACACGTAAATTCTACATTAAGGAGCACCGAGCACTACAGGGCGTATTAGTGTTGCTGGTGGCTTCATTTTTATACGGCTTGTTCGATGTAACTGGGGCATTAAAACCTTCAAGCAGTTTAGCAGCACTGGTCATGGTGGTGACTTTTTCGGTCAGTATCTCACTACTGCGCAAAGGCAATACACTTGTAAAGTTCTTTCTAGTCGGTCATACGTTCTTTGTCGTATTCAATGGGTTTGCCGTGATGTACTACTTAGGTATCGTTAAGCCAAACTATATTAATAGCCATGGTGTAGGAATTGGCATCGTGCTGGAAGCTTTAACGCTGGCATTTATTATCTCGCACCGAATAAAAATATTAGAAGATATCCGCTCCAAGCAGGATGAGCTCAAACGGCAAGCATCTACTGATCCGCTCACACAACTCTATAACCGCCGCTATTTTATGGCTGAGGGCAGCTATATGATTGAGAAGACGAAGACTAATGAAGAGTCTCTGTCGGTTATCACTCTCGACATAGATCATTTCAAATCTGTAAATGATAAACATGGACACCATGTTGGTGACTTGGTGTTGGTAGGCGTGGCTAGTGTTTTCAATCGGTTAAGTCGTGACAGGGATTTAATCGCTCGATTTGGCGGTGAGGAATTTGTAATTCTTCTACCCGGTGCGGATTACACCGAAGCTCAAGAGTGTGCTGAACGTATTCGTAAGGGCGTTGAACAGCACGTTGTTAAAACCGAAACAGGGTTGACTTTAAAAATCACCATAAGCATCGGAGTAGCGCAAGTACATACCGCTGCAGGGGAGTCGCTTGAGAGCACGATTAATCGTGCTGATAAGGCATTATACCAAGCCAAAGCACTTGGTCGAAATCAGGTGTGTGGAGCAGATTTGGGTAAGCGCCCTTAAATCAGCATCTTTTAAGCCAACCTATACAGCTTCACACTAATACCTGTCTTTTTCAAAGAGGTATTAGCGATGACATCACAAGAACGTCAGCAGTTTTGGCAGCAACATATTGATGCCTGGCAAGCATCGGATTTATCCGGTGCTGCGTTTTGCAAACAGCATGATTTGAATTATGCACAATTTAATTATTGGCGTAGAAAGTTTCAGCCGGTAGACGCGGTTGCAAAGTCTGCTGGTTTTGCTCAGGTTACGCAGCTAGCGACCTCGACTAGCAGTGCTGATGGGTTGGGTGTTCATCTGCCCAGCGGCATAAGTTTTTCTGGAGTGAATGCAGGTAATCTCGATGTAGTGCTGGCGATGCTGAGGCAGTTGTAATGAAGGTGCGTTATTTACGGCCAGCCAAGCAGATGCCGGAAATTTATCTGTACCGTGCGCCGGTGGATTTTAGGAAGCAAGCCAATGGCTTGGCTTTGCTGGTTGAGCAAGAGCTTGGTCATAACCCGTTCAGCGGTGCGTTATATGCCTTTACCAATCGCCAGCGCAACAAAATCAAATGCGTGATGTGGGAAGACAATGGTTTTGTCATGTACTACAAGGCGCTGGCCGAGGAAAAATTCAAGTGGCCTAGGCCTGCCGATGAGCTGTTAGCCTTAACGGGCGAGCAAATAAATTGGCTGCTGGATGGTTACGATATCAGCCTCTTTAAAGGCCATAAAAAACTGCACTACAACAGCCTTGGCTAGCCTGATTTCACTGGGTTTTGGCTGCTTTTAAGGGTGCTTTTGGTGGCGGGTTTTGCTATAATTTCGGCATGAAAAAACAGCCCAAACCGACCATTAAAACCCCAGATTTAAGCGGCCTTAGTGCCGCTGAATTGCGTTTGGTTGTGGCACAGTTTCAAGCTGTTATTGATGAGCAGAACACTGCTTTGCAAGATGCCCATCGCCGTATTGAACTGCTGGAAGAAATGAACCGTCTGCTGAAAACACAGAAATTCAGTGCCAGCAGTGAAAAATCTAAATTTCAGCTCAACCTCTTTGATGAAATCGAGCTCGAAGCCCAACTCGATGAGCTGTTTGAGTCCCTGCCTGAATTGCCAGATGAGGGCGAAGGCATTGCCCAGCAACGCAAAGAGCGCCAGACACGCAAGCGTGGTTTTTCTGCAAGCCTTGTGCGTGAGCGCATTGAACATAAGCTCACTGAACTAGAAAAAGCCGGCGCTAGTAAAACCTTCTTCACTAAAGTAAAAGAAGAGCTGCACTACATTCCAGCGCAACTCAAAGTGCTGGAGCACTGGCAAGAAAAAGCCGTGTTTCCCTCTGAAAACAACGCATCAGAAGAACAGATCGTAGCTGCGCAGCGACCAGTGCACCCCTTTGGTAAGTGCTCGGTGACCACTTCGCTGATTGCCCATGTGATTGCCGACAAATACCAATACGGTATGCCGTTATATCGCCAAGAGAGTAAATTTAAAGGCTTGGGCCAGCCGATTTATCGCAATAACATGGCGCAATGGTGCATACGCTTTGCTGACGAAGCCAAGCCTCTGTTGCACTTAATGCGCGAGGTGCAAAACAGCGGTAATTACTTGCAAGCGGATGAAACCCGTCTGCAGGTGCTGAAAGAAGACGGTAAAACAGCACAATCGGATAAATGGATGTGGGTTATCCGTGGCGGACCGCCCGAAAAACAGAGTGTTCTTTTTGAATACGATCCTTCACGTGCAGGCAGTGTGGCTGTGCGCTTGCTGGATGATTTTGAAGGCGTGCTGCAAGCCGATGGCTATTCTGGTTATAGCACGGTCTGCAAAGCCAATTCGATTACGCGCATTGGCTGCTGGGATCACGCACGACGTAAATTTGTTGAGGCCGATAAAAGCGCTGATTCTAAAGCTAAAGCCAAGAAAGGCACAGTGAATAAAACCGATGTAGCGCTGGGCTATATCCGCAAACTCTATCGTGTAGAGAGCAGTATTGCCGATAAAACCGACGACGAGCGTTTAAAGGCGCGACAAGAAATCAGCGTGCCAGTGCTGAATGAATTTAAGTTGTGGCTTGAGAAGAACGCTGCAAAAATCATGAAAGGCGGCGCTCTGAGAAAAGCCATCGACTACACCTTAAACCAGTGGCAATACCTGGTGGGCTATTGTGAGCGCGGCGATCTTAAGATCAGCAACGCCTTGGCAGAAAATGCCATCCGACCCTTCGCCATTGGCCGTAAGAACTGGTTATTTGCCGACACTCGTAAAGGCGCAGAAGCCAGCGCTGCTTGTTACTCACTGATAGAAACCGCCAAAGCAAATAGCATCGATCCACAAGGCTACATCAAGCATATCCTTGACCACATTGGCGAGGCTGACACATTAGAAAAGCTCGAAGCTCTGCTGCCTTGGAACGTGGAACTGGGTTAAGCTAAGCGCCCGTTTACTGGGGTGCTGATTTAAGGGCGCTTACAGATTTGGTTGTGGCCTGACTGACTGAGGCCACCAGCAGGCGGTAAATACTTAAGAGAGGCCCAGCCTGCGGATTTAAATCAGCAGGACATATCTTGCCTGTAACTCACGACACGATTACGGCCTAATTTCTTCGCTTCATACAGAGCCAAGTCAGCTTTTTTGAACAAATCAGTCAGCTGCTTTTCTTGATCTGTGAGCATAGCCAAGCCAATAGACACGGTAAAATTAATGCTTGCGCCTTCCGGCAAGCTGACTTTGCGTTCTGCTATGTTTAACCTTAAGCGTTCAGCCACTTCTAAAGCCTGCGGCAAAGACGTGTGCAGCAATAGCACAACAAACTCTTCGCCGCCAACACGGCCTAACAAATCAACTTCACGTAAGGTTTCGCTCATGGTTGCTGCAAGGTCTTTAAGTACTAAATCGCCCACCGCATGACCGTAGTTGTCATTAATTTTTTTAAAATAATCAGCATCGACCATTAAGGCTGCCAGTGGTACTTTGTGACGAAGCGCCCGCTTAAGCTCAACCTCACCCAACTCATAAAAGCTTCTACGATTACGGATACCAGTCAGTGCATCAATACTGGCTTGCTGCTCTAAAAGTATACGTTCCTGCTGTTCTTTTTGTAGGCGCAGTTGCCTGTGTACAGCCAAATAAGCACCTAGAAATGCCAAGCCGGCTATCATTAAAATAAACAGCGCCAGCAACGTGCGGCCCAAGGGTTGTTTTAAAAAGGAGTGTGAGTCAATGACGTAACGTGGCAGAAAAATAACCAGTTTCCACTCTGTGTTTGCATAGGATTCTTTTGATATTGATGGCTGGCGCTCAATACGAAAATGCGCTGGTCGACTATCCGAAAAATTCAGTGGCTCAACGCTTTGGTAGCGAAATATACCCTCTTTAGTTTCAAGCACACCTGACTTATTAGCGGCAACGACTGGCCAAGCATCAGGATAAAACTGAGCGAAGCCGCGATCAGGTCTACCTAAGTCAGCGCCCCACTCATTTTCTCGCTCATGATTGCTAAGCCAGTAGCCTTGATTGTCTAGCAACATACCTTGCTGGTCTGCTCGCTGACTCATAAGCTGACGAAAACGCACCAACATACCTTGTGCTAAATAATTAATCACCAGCACTCCAGCCCGATTACCTTGTCCATCAGTGAGTGGTGTAGCAAATCGTAGGGTCGGCTTGTGCGGTATTTCTAAAGCGCCTTGCTCCACATTTAGATCCATAGCAGAAATATAAATCTGACCAAGCGGCATACCGCTAGCCGCTTGGAAGTAGTAGCGCTGTGCTTTACTCTGCAGATTTTCTTTAGCAGTCGTTTGCCCTTGACCATCAACAAGGTTGACTCTTATTTGCTCTAGGCCAGAGTTATCCAGCAAACGAATTTGATCAAAACGATAGAATGACGTTGCAATCGTTTCAAACAACTGCTCAACACGCACCCGTTGTTCAACAGTGCCTTCTGCTAAGTACTCTTTTAGAGTATGAGACTGCACAATCAAATCAATCATGTGCAACTGCTCATACAATTCTTTTTGAAACATCTGCACAGCAGATGCAACAGATATTTCTTCCTTAGCCAACAGTTGTTCTTCTAGATTATTTTTGTATTGCAAGTAAACAGGCAAGCTAATTCCAAAGAAGATAACTGCTAGCAATAGGAAAAAAACAAAAAAACGTTTTAGGATTAAACCACTCACTTTAATGTTGGCAACTTGCGGCTTAGCTACATCCCGAGCAAAGTGACTTTTTGTCAATTTGTATATCCTTTTTTTTGAGCTTTTTTAAGAGCTGATCAGTGAGGCTGACTGATTTTAATGTTAGCAAAAACCTGCTTTAATTGTGGGTAAAGACTCATCTAAATACGCCCTTCTGCTCTGTACTTATGCAAAAGTTGAACGCTTTAACTGCCAAAGATGACTCAGTGCATCCGTGCATTGAAGTACTTTTAGTCGCACGCAGCAAGCAAAACCCCGCAGCATTAACTAGGTAAATGGCGTTCATATCTCCAAAGACCCAACCCTTGAGCCGCTATTGACAAGGCCAACAGGCAGCTTATAGCGTGCTGGCTAGCATGTACTCTTTTCCAGCCCTTAGACCAAAGACGTGCCATCTTTCTTAGCTTTGCGCATGTCAAATAGCAAGGCGCTGCACAAGGTCAGCAGCACCAAGCTGGACAGTACGGGCCATATCAATACATACACAGTTAATCCAAATGTCGACATGTTCACTCTCCTTAGACTTCTGCTTCTTTATGAAACTCAATCACTCGCTCATCAATCGTAGCGAAGTTAAAATCGGGGGCTTTGCTGCGTAAGGTCATCAATGTACAAATAATTGTGCTCGCACCATAGGCTGTGAGCGAGCTGAGTAGCACTGCGTATTCACGCAAGAAACCCACGCTGAAAAACACTAAGATCACTGCCGCGATGCTGCCTAAGATTAAACCGGTTATACGGCCAAAAAAAACCAAAGGCCATTAAACCAATCACCACACCACCGCCAACCGCCGCCAGCAGTTCAAAAAACAGCGCTAGCGCACCTTCGATGGGTAACCAGCTAAAACGCACCAGCAAGAACAACAAGAACGAGACAACAACTGACAGAGTAAATGCAGCATTAGTCACGCGATTCCAATACAAACTGGCAATCACCGGGAACACAATCGATCCCCACAGCGCGCCAACAAAGATCAGCAGCGACAAAATATCCAGCTTTAGGCTGGCAAAAACCACACCCAAGGTTGCGGCAACCACCATGGTAAAGCGGCCCACCCAGACCATTTTGGGCGGGTCAGGCTTGTTTTTAGCGATGTGTTTACCGTAAACATCGGTCATCACAATAGCGGCCAAAGCTGACAAGTCAGAATCCGCAGTGGATGACAGTGAACCAATCACCATGATAAACAGCATCGCCACCATCAACGGCGGCAGATAGGTCGCAGCCATTTGCGGAATCAGATTATTTAAATCGCCATCGATTGGCGTAACCCCTGCCAACAATGCCAGCAAGCCCAGCATACCTAGGCCAATCACAATCGAGCCGTAACCAATGGTTGCGGTAATAAAACTGGATTTAATTAAATCTTCACGCACAGCAAATAAACGCTGGGCAATGGTTTGATTGCCAATGGCATAGGCCAGTACCGCTACAAAAAACGGCGCGCCCTGTTCTAATATCGCTGTGGTGGAAAAGAAGTCTTGCTGCTCTAAGGTTAGATTCAGCATGCCTGTTTCAAACAGTGACGGCCCGCCCAGCTTAAAGAAAATCATCGGAATAATAATCACCGCAGCTAATATCATCGCGACCAGCTGGCCAAAGTCAGTAAATACCGATGCTCTAAAGCCTGACCACAACGTATAGGACAACACCCCAACACCAGCAATCATCACCCCTTGCACAAAGCTCAGCGGCGATAGAATACTCACCAGCGCGCCTGCAGCAGTGAAGTTGACCATTAAGCTGATCACGCTGCCGACCACATTTGAACCCGCTAAAATCATCTGACTGGACGTGCCATGCCGAGCGTGCATGATTTCTGCAAGGGTATGGGCGTTGGGGGCAAGTTTACGAAAGCGCCGCCCAAAGGGATAGATGAATAAAATCATCAAAGCGCCCCAAAAACCGTAATGAATCGCGCCAGAAAGACCGTACTTATAAGCGGAACTGGCTGCCGCATAAAAAGATGCCGCCCAAATCCAGGTCGCCGTCATACTGGCCGCCGACATACCATAGCCAACTGAGCCATTGGCTGTCATATAGCCATCTGCATTTTCTTGTCTTTTTCCGATGCGCAGGGTTAAAACAAAGGTGGCACCGTAAAATCCAAGCAGGATCAACAGCGCAGCACTGGTTGTAAACTGAAACATTTTTACTCCTTATGCCATGAACGTCACAAGCAGAGTGTGTACAAAACGTGCAGCTAAGGCATGCAGAGCATTGCCACGATAGTGCTGGCTAAAAACCGTCAAAATCAACCGGGGCGTAAAATCCCACAGCGATGAGCGGCTATGTTCGGAAGAACAGCAAATACTGTCTGTTTATGTTTCGGGCAGCAAGGCACTATAACAGGATTAAAACTTATAGCATAAGGTGATCAGCTATAGCGCTCTGATAGCCAAACACTAAAAGATCAATTTATGTTGAACGGCGTAGCGGCCGCGTCCAGCGCTCTGACAGAATCACGCCAAAAAGCGTCAAGCCACCACCCACAGCATGATAGAGCGCCAAACGCTCGGACAACACCAACGCAGCGATAATGATGGTCAAAATGGGCATCAAATTAAAAAATACCGCAGTACGGCTGGGGCCCAATGAACGGATCGCACGCATCCACGCCAAGGGCGCAGCAATGGAGGCGAACACGCAAGCAAACAACACCAGCGGCAGGTTGGCGCTGTTTAACCCAGCTTTTTCAGAAAACCAAAACAGCGGGAACAGCACAACGATGGCTACCAGTATTTGCAAATACAGCAACTGCAGCGCCGGAATATCCATCTGCCAATACTTTAACAAGGTGCTGTACAACGCATAGGCCAAGGTCGCAATTAGCATCATGGCATCACCCATATTGATGCCCTGCTCGGTTAAGTTGCGCAGATCACCATGACTGACCACCAATAGCACGCCTACAAAAGAACACACAGCGCCCAGCAATGCGCCTCTGGTTAAACGCTGACCCAAGGCCACAATCGCCATACCAAGGGACATCATCGGCATCAACGATAAAATAATCCCCATATGCGTGGCTGAGGTTTTCGGCACAGCAAAGTAGGCCAGACTCTGGTAAATCACCATCCCCAGCACACCTAATACGAAAATTTTCAACAGGTGCGGGCGAATAGCGCTCCAGTTATGCAGCAGCGCAGGCAAAATAAAGGGTGTAAACAACACGCCAGCAAACAGCCAGCGATAAAATCCCACCTCTGCAGGAAAAATCACACCGACCGTCATTTTATTCACGACGGTATTGGCTGACCAAAACAAAACCGCCAGCAATGGAAAATCATACTGCACAGTAAGCGTCCTTCTAAACCAATGTGCCGTTATCGCTCAGTCCGGTTAAGGAGCCATATGAAAACCCAGTCTCTTAACCTCACTTCACTCATACCTGCACACTATTGAAATACAACCAATAAAAAAACGGCTGACGCAGAATGCTGTCAGCCGTTTTAGTCATACAGTACAACAAAGTCACTGCATCTGCTTACATACCCAACAAGTTTGGTAAGCCCATCGAGACGCTTGGCACATAGGTGATAACCATCAAGAAGGCCAACAAAATCATCAGCCACGGCAATGCAGCGCGGATAACCGCTGACAAAGGCATTCCCGTCACTGCCGAGGTCACAAACAAGTTAAGCCCCACCGGCGGTGTGATTAAGCCGATCTCCATATTCACCACCATAATGATGCCCAGGTGAATCGGATCAATGCCCAGCTGTACTGCAATTGGAAACAAGATGGGTGCCAAAATCAAGATGATCGCCGACGGCTCCATAAATGCGCCAGCAATCAGCAAAACAATATTGACCACCAATAGGAACATCCAAGGCTGTAATCCCGCCTCTAACACCATCGCTGTAATTTGCTGAGGTATTTGCTCTGTGGTTAAGACATGCGCAAACAGCATGGCGTTGGCGATGATAAACATCAGCATGATAGTGAGTTTGGCGGACTCCAGCACCACCTTAGGCGCTTCACTAATGCGCATGTCTTTGTAAACAAACAACGCAATAAAAGCAGAATAGACAGCAGCAACCGCGGCGGCTTCAGTCGGAGTAAACATCCCCGAATAAATCCCACCGAGGATAATCACCATCAACAACAAGCCCCAAACGGCTTTGCGTGCGGCACTCATCCACTCCCTGACGGTCGCACGCGGTAATGCGGGTAAGTTTTTCTTCACCGCAATAATGTAGATAGCCACCATTAAAGCAACACCCAGCATGACACCTGGCACCACACCTGCCATAAACAAGGTGCCGACTGATGTTTCAGTCGCTGCCGCGTAGACAACCATCACCACCGACGGCGGAATTAAAATACCCAGCGTACCCGCATTGGTGATAATGCCTGCAGCAAACGGCTGCGGATAACCCGAGCGCACCATACCTGCGATAGCAATCGAACCCACTGCGGCAACAGTCGCTGGACTTGAGCCAGACAATGCGGCAAACAACATGCAAGCCAATACCGCACCAATGGCTAAGCCACCACGAATATGTCCGACACAGGCGTTGGCAAAATCAATTAAGCGCCGTGCCACACCGCCGGTGGTCATAAATGAACCGGCCAGTAAAAAGAACGGAATAGCCAGCAAAGTGTAATGCTCACTGGTTTCGAAAAGCTTAATCGCTAATGAGCGCACCGAGTCAGGACTAAACATCATAATGGTGATAGAGCCCGCCAACCCCAGCGATGCGGCAACTGGCACACCAATAAACATCAGCGCAAATAACGCTAAAAACAGAAACAGAATTGTCATTGCTTGGACTCCTCTGTCTCTGACAGCTTCATCGCATCTGCAGCTTCGTCAGCCAAGCCCAAGCCCACTTGCTCATAACGAAGAATACGCACTAAAATTTCTAAAAACCGAACAAACACTAAGGTAAAACCAATAGGTACAATGACCGCAATATGCCACTGCTTAATACCAAACTGGCCTAAATCATCTGCGCCAATACCTGCGCCCATTAATGTTGAAATCCACTCAAAACTCGCCACACTCAACAAGCCAGCGTAGCCCAAACTAAAAATGCAGGCGATGATCGCAATAATTCGCTGCGTGGGACGTGAAGCCAGCTTAACCAAAGCATCAACACCGATATGCCCACCAATACGCACGCCATAAGCTAAGCCAAAGAAAATCAGCCAAGCAAATAATGCCTTAGTTAAAGCATTACTCCAGGTCATGGTTTGCACAAGATCTAAAATAAAGTCGCCAATACTGTAGAAAAACTCAGATGCGCCTTCAGAGCGCTCTGAAAAATACTCACCGATACGGTAAAAAAGGGTATAAAAGTTATTCAAAATCACATAAACAAAGGTGACTAACGTCATCGCCGTCAGCAAAAAAACAATAAAACCTTCTTCGAAGCGATCCCAAATCAGGCGCACAGCATTCATAAATATTTCCCCCGAAACGGATAGCACAACTAACGTGTCATCAAGCAGTTTTAAGTCGAGCTCCACGCAACCCTTCGGCTGCGTGGAGTTTCAACGCATTACTCTTGGTTAGCTGCTTGCGCTGCTTTGATGCGCTCAGCCCCGATGTCTTTTTCGAACATCTTCCAAACCGGCTTAACCTGATCACGCCATTGGTTACGCTGCTCTTTAGTCAAGGTAATGATTTCAGTTTTGCCACT
Organism: Pseudomonas sp. C27(2019); assembly: GCF_008807395.1. GTDB lineage: Bacteria > Pseudomonadota > Gammaproteobacteria > Pseudomonadales > Pseudomonadaceae > Denitrificimonas. Next base: position 231,531 of record NZ_CP043320.1, on the reverse strand, counting down.
ATCAATGATTGACTGTTTGTCACGCTGGTTAATCTCTTCAGCATGCAGGTTCACCTCGACAGTGACTTCATCCATGATTTTATTCAGCTCAGTGCGAATATCAGCTGGTAAATCATTCCAGAATTTAGTGTTGGTAATCACCATATAGTCGAGCAAGCCGTGGTTAGACTCGGTGATGTACTTTTGCACTTCATGCATTTTTTGCGAGTAGATATTGGAGTATGGGTTTTCTGCACCATTGACTACGCCGGTCTGTAGGCCTTGATACACCTCAGCAAAGCTCATTTTGCGTGGGTTAGCACGCAGCGCTTTAAACTGCTCATCCAATACTGCAGAAGCCTGTACGCGGAACTTTAAGCCGCGCGCATCTTTTGGCGTGCGCAGTGCTTTATTCGCCGAAAGCTGCTTCAAGCCATTGTGCCAATAGCCTAAGCCGGTGATGCCTTTATCTTGCATGCTGCTCAGCAGCTCTTGGCCGACAGGACCTTTTTGGAAGCGATCAACGGCTTCAATATCGTCAAACAGGAATGGCAGGTCAAAAATCTGGATAGGCTTAGAGTAATGTTCAAACTTTGCCAATGAGGGTGCAATCAGCTGCACATCGCCCAGCAACAACGCCTCCATTTCTTTACCGTCACCAAATAAGGACGAGTTGGAATACACTTGCACTTCAACTTGGCCCGGCAAGCGCTCTTCAGCAAGTTTTTTAAATAGTAGCGCACCCTGCCCTTTTGGCGTGTGCTCGGCTACAACGTGAGAGAATTTGATAACAATCGGCTCAGCAGCACTTACTAAGCCAGCCAGTCCCAATGAAACAGCACAAACCAGTGCTTTAGCGGTCATTTTAAGCATTAAAATTTCCTCTTTCTTATAGATAGTCAGTGCCGCACAGTGCGACATATCATGTTGCAGGCCATGAGAAAACTCATGCAGCGGACACATAAGGCAAATTACATACCCAACCGCAAAAGATGCGACTAAAGTCGATAGCAGCTGCGTTAATACTGCGCAGCAGAGGGGTTAAGGCACTAAAGAGTGCGCGTTCTAACTGGGAGCTGGCGGAAAACCGCCAAACTTATTCATCTAATGGCGAGTTTTCGCCAGCACTGGCAAAGCTCAAACCATATTTGCGTAATTTATCGTGCAAAGTTTTACGCGGCAGTTGCAAAGCTTCGGCTACTTCACGCAGCGATTGGTGCGGGTTGAGCAATTCACTGGCAATTAAGCTGCGCTCATAGGCTTCTACCTGCTCGCTTAAAGGCATGCCCTCAGTAGGCGATGCTATAACCTGAGCTGCTGGGCTAATAGCCAAATCAAGGCCTAGGGCAAAGCGCTCTGCAGCATTTTGCAATTCACGTACGTTGCCTGGCCACTCATGTCCCAGCAGGAGTGCACGAGTCATCGGCGTTAATACAGGCTCGGCCATCGCATGCTTTTCGCTTGCCACACTAACAAAGTGCTGAAACAGCGGTAAGATATCTTCACTGCGCTGACGTAAGGCAGGAATATTAATCTGTGCAACATTCAAGCGGTAATATAGATCTGTACGAAAACGGCCTGCATCAGCAGCACCTAGCAGATCTTCTTTAGTGGCAGCAATCACGCGTATATCTAACGGGATCAGCTGATTGGAGCCAACCCGCTCAACCGCCCGCTCTTGCAGTAAGCGCAGCAACTTCACCTGCACATCAAGGCTCATACTTTCTATTTCATCAAGAAAAACAGTACCGCCATTGGCATATTCAAATTTACCGATACGGCGCTTTTGCGCACCGGTAAAGGCACCACTTTCATGGCCAAACAACTCGCTTTCAATCACTGATTCCGCCAGTGCACCGGCGTTAATCGCCACAAAAGGCGCATCGCTACGCGAGGATAGGTCATGCAACGCGCGCGCCACCACTTCTTTACCGCTGCCCGTCTCACCTAAAATCAACACATCCGCTTGAATCGTTGCCAAAGCACTGACCTGCTCACGCAAACGCTGCACACTCGGTGACTGCCCTAATAAACGCTCACCTAGGACTCGTTGCTCGGCTAAAGCAAGGCGTAACGAGCGGTTTTCCAAAACCAAACGCCGCACCTCTAAAGCGCGACGCACACTATCGAGTAGTAATTCACTGGCAAAGGGTTTTTGTAAAAAATCATAGGCGCCATTGCGCATCGCCTGCACTGCCAGCGGCACATCACCATGCCCAGTGATCAAAAGCACCGGCAACTGCGCATCGAATTGCTGCAGTTGCTCTAACAACGCCAGCCCATTCATGCCCGGCATGCGAATATCAGTCACCAACACGCCCGGCCACTGCGCTGGCAAAGCCTCAAGAATACCTTGCGCACTGCCATAGGCCTGCACGCGCAATCCAGCTAGATCAAAGGTTTGCGACAGAGCCGTACGCAAATGGATATCATCATCGAGCAACAGCACATCGGTTTCATGACTGATCTGCATCATTGAAAACGGTCCTCATTCGAGCGCAAATTCATCGAGGATGGAATCTCGCGCAGATATAAAGTCACTTGGGCACCGCCTTCTGGGTGGTTAGCCAACAATAAACGTCCTTTTAGCGCTTGCATCAAGGTTGCACAAATCGCTAAGCCCAAGCCTAAACCACGCGCACTGGTTTTCGTGGTGTAGAACGGTTCAAACGCCTGCTGCAATGCTTCTTCACTAAAACCTGGGCCATTATCACGCAAAACCAAGACCACCCAGCCATCGTGCACCTGAGTATTGAGCCAAATTCGTCGTGGCGTAGCCCTCTCACTGAGCGCATCCAAGGCATTGCTGATTAAATTACTGAGCACTTGGCGCAGGCGCGTCTCGCCCGCCTCCACCCATAAGGTGGCGTCAGGAATATCACGAATAATTTCGATTTGTAAGCTGCGCTGACGGTTGGCAGTCAGTGCTAAAGCATCATCGATAGCGGGTTGCAGCGCCACATGCTCTGAGGCCAAACGATCACGACGCGCAAAGGCACGCAAATGACTAATAATTGAGGCCATACGCTCGGTCAGTTGCGCGACTAAATCTAAATTATTTCGCACATCAACAGTACGCTGCTGGTCCAATAAAATTTTCGCATTATCGGTATAGCTGCGAATCGCAGCCAAAGGCTGATTTAACTCATGACTGATACTGGCCGACATAATGCCTAGCGCTGACAGCTTTCCTGCTTGAACAAGCTCATCCTGCGCGCGCACCAGCTCTTGCTGAGTAGACTCACGCTCCAGTACTTCTTGCTTAAGCCGAGTATTAAGGGTTTGTAAATCTTGGGTACGGGTACGCACGTTTTCCTCCAGCACCCGTTTAGCATGCGTATCCATAGCAATACGCTCAAGATAATGGCGGCGGCGCTGCATCAACAAACCAAAAATCAACAACACAGCCAATAACGATGCCGCCGCCACTGCCATCGCGGTACGCACCGGTTCATTGACCAAACGTTGCGGCGCTAAAATACTCACATTCCAACCAATCTCATCCAGTGGCTTGTCCAAAATAAGCCAATCTTGTGCTTTGAAATCCATCCTAGCCGGTTTGATCGACGTATATGGCTGATGCTGTACCACGCTGCGCTGCTCTTGTGCAGTCAGCTCTCGCGTGGCAGTAAAGCGCCAATCAGCGTGCGAAGTCAGAATCACCACACCATTTTTATCGGTCACCACGAGCTGCTCGGGTGTTTGCCCCCATAGGGTTTCAGTGAAATCCAGATCCACTTTCACCACAATCACACCCACCATTACACCATCGGCGTACACCGCACTGCCAAAGTAATAACCACGCTTTACAGAGATATTTCCTAAGCCAAAAAACACCCCCGTATCACCCTGCAGTGCGTTACGAAAATAAGGGCGAAAGGCAAAGTTATTACCAACAAAACTGCGCTCTGCATCCCAGTTGGATGCCGCCAGCGTTAAGCCTTGTACATCCATCAGATAAATCACATCAGCACCAGTCTGCAGCTGAATTCGTTTAAGTAATTGATTGGCCGTCTGCTGCGCATGCTGTTCAGTCGGTGCTAACAAGACCTGCTGCACATCGGGTAAGCGCCCTAAGATCTGCGGTAATACTTCATAGCGCTGCAAGGTTCCCAGCAGGTTAGCGACAAACAAGTCTAGGGTTTGCCCATTCTTACGCTGCAAGCCTTCTAGATAATAGCTTTCTACCAAGCGCTGAATCGGCCAGAGCACGATTAGAAAAAAAAGCGCCAGCCATAATAAGTTACGCCAGCGTGGTTTTGCCGATGTCATGCCACTCCCCTTTGCATACTCTACTTGCTGCGCATGCTCAGTGCGTTACTCTGCGTCTTAGATGGACTGTTATTTAACCAGTAATTTAATCAAGGTTTTCACATATTCAGGCAACGCCTGCGAGTCTCGCACGACAATGCTGCGCTCACGCAGCGCCCAGGGTTCATCCAACTGAATGGTTTTAAGGTTCATGGTTTGTTTATGCCGTAACGCCGAAGACTCCGGCATGATACCTATACCCACACCGGCTTCAATCATTCGGCACATCGACTCATAACCAAACACTTGAATACGCACATTAAGATCACGCTGCAAGCTATCAACTTGATTTTTTAGAAAACGTAACAGGCTCGAACCTTCTTGCAAGCAAATGTGTGGATAATCCAAAGTCTCTTCTAAATGAATCGACTGCACATGTGCGAGTGGATGCTCACTATTGGTCGTGAGCACTAAACGGTCAGTACTGAAATGAATCACCTCAAGACCTTGCGCCTTAATCGGGCCAGCGGTAATGCCAATATCACTGGCACCTTCAGCCACACCGCGCAGCACTTCAAGGTTGACCCGTTCTTGTAAATCAATGGTCAACTGCGGATGCTGCACCATCAAGACGGCCAAGGTTTCCGGTAAAAAATCAGTGACCGCCGTGGTGTTGGCAAAAATGCGTATGTGCCCGACTTGCTGATCACTAAATTCTGACAGCTCATTTTGCAAGTACTGCACTTGGCGCAAAATAATCCGCGCATGCTTGAGCAAGGTCATCCCTGCCGAGGTCAGCTCAACACCTTGTGAGTCGCGATACAGCAAACGAATACCGACCTGCTCCTCAAGTTTTTTAATTCGGTTACTGGCCGCAGCGGTAGAAAGAAACGACTTACGCGCGGCTTGGGTGATGCTTGGTGCTTCCGAAATATTGATAAACAGTCGTAAATCAACAAAATCAAAGTGCATGATGACGTTCCTTAAGCGTTAAGCAAAAGTTAACACCCCGTTAGAATAAAGCAGATATACAAAACGCCAAGCAGTTTGTCATGATGCCGTCGTTAAAAACAGCCCATGTGTTAATTAGCGCCACGCAAGCAATACAACATCCTACTGCCCTCGCTAAATAACACACAGCTTAACTGTACAGCTCATTCATCGCCTGAAAAAGGTATGGGATAACGTGATCGATTTTATTATTAATATTGTGATTGGCGGTCTACTCGGTGTGTTTGGCGGCTTGCTCGGTATCGGCGGTGGACTCTTTGCTATTCCCACTCTGAGCTTGCTTTACGGTATGGATCAACAATTAGCGCAAGGTACAGCGCTAGCCATGGTCGTACCCAATATTGTGCTGGGCATCTACAAGTACCATCAGCGCAATAAAATCAACTGGAAAACAGGCGCACTCTTGGGCTTATGTGCCTTTGCCTTATCATGGTTTGGTGCGCTGGTTGCGATTGATTTAGATCACCGCACGATGCGCAAAATCTTTATCGGCTTCCTGATTTTTATTGCAATCTGGACTGTATTACAAATGCTTGCTAAGCGCGCCAGCAGCAATTTACAGCAACTGCCCTGGCCTTATTTTGCGGGCCTAGGCAGCATCTCTGGATTTTTTGGCGGCCTCTTTGGCATTGGTAGCGCGGTGATTGCTACACCCGTGTTAACCATGTTTTTTGGTGCCAGCCAAGTCATCGCTCAAGGCTTGTCTCTGGCAATTGCCGTACCAACTACCGTAGCAACCTTAGTCACTTACAGCGTGCACGGGCAAGTCGATTGGAGCACAGGTTTTGCCATGGCCATTGGCGGTGTCTTAACCATCAGCTACGGCGTTCGTGCTGCTCACAGCTTGCCGCAACATCGTTTGAAAATCATTTTTAGTGTGTTTGTCTTGATCAGCGCCGCCCTGTTATATGGGCAACTATAAGACACTTGAAATCTGTGGTTTATGAGCATTGCACCCATAAACCACAGTGCAACTTAACAGCCCGTATTAATGCACAGGCTTCACAAAGTTAGAATCTTCGAAATACTGCGCATAACTATTCAAGGCACCAACCAACTGGACTGCACCATTACGCTTTTCTTGTATATCACTATTTTTTTCCATAACCTGCGCACTGTCCATCATGCGGTAAATAACAATATGCAACTGCGCATCAGCATCGGGCTCTAATTCGCAATTCTCAATCATGTAGGCCACTTGCTGATTCACTTCACCGGCCAATGCCTGATAACCTGCCGCATCCAGCTTGTTGTTATGAATATCATCTAAAGAGCTGTTCACTGCCTCGCCAATTTCACGCATGGCTTGACGCAAAGGCGCATCTGTTTGCCATTTCTGACCGGCATTGAGCTGCAACTCGACACCGTGCACATCGCCATGATCATGCTCTTCTTCGGCCATAGCCGGCAGCGTTGTTAAACTCAAAGCTAAAGCCAAACCCAATCCTGTCGCAGTCTGCATGAGTGAATATTTTTTCATCTTGCTATCCTTTTATATGTAAATAGAGCTCTGAAAATGAGCCTCTCATTACCTATAACGCTTAACCCAAGGGTTTTGTTCCCTCAATCATTCACTTTTATGCAATTGCTCATAGTGCGAAGCATGCATCGGCTGCTGAAGCAGCAACTCTTTTAATAAGCCACGCTGGCGAGCCGTTAAAATCTCTCGCTCAGCTAACAGCTGTTTAACGACAATTTCTTGCTGCTGGTTTTGTAACTGTGCCAATGACTGACGGGCTAAATCCACATTTTCCAAGTCCAAATCATCGGCAAAGACCGCCTCTATCAAGCTGTTGCGCTGCTGTTTAATCGCATTTTCATTGGTTTCAAGCTGGACTAAAAACGCCTGCTCAGCTTGACGCCAGTGCAAGACTTGTTGCGCATCCAACTGCAAATAATTGGCTAAAACCAACTGCTTGTTTGCCCCTCCCCAGCTTGCCCAGACGATGGCCAGCAAGATGCCAAAATTGAGCAAGGTTAGAAAAATAAAATACCTACGCTTTTTAGGTTGGTTCATTTTTGAGACTCCAAATAACAATACGCCGATCTGCTACACAAAAAACCCGGTGGCTCTGCACCCAGCACCTGCACCACAGCCAAATCTAATGGCATACTTTTTTCTGCCGGCATCATCCAGCTGCCAATCAGCAAACCACAAACAACGCTGGCAACAGCTGCGCCGTACTCCAACAATGACCAAGCGCTATGCCGCTCGGAGGATGGCAAGTCGCAAGGCGCTAAAGCAGGCAATAATGCCAACGTTTGCGCACGCACATCTATCATTTTTTCAGCAGTTTTTAACATCCGCATATCGCGCTGTAATTGTTGTAAATCAAGCAGGTATGCTCGACAGGCAGCACAGGATGCAAGATGCTCTTGCACTCGAAGCTGCTGCGCAGCATCGAGTTGTTGATCAAGATAGGCTGACAGCCATTGTTTTTCAATATGCTCAATCATACGTCGCTCCCGCTGTTAATCTGCTGCATCAGTGCTGCGCGCCCCCTAGATAAACGCGATCGAACAGTGCCTGTATTGATGTCTAACAACTCAGCAATTTCTTGGTAAGAAAAGCCTTCAATATCACGTAAAAGCAAAATCTCTCGATGCTCCACTGACAACTTGAATAAAGCCTCTTCCAGTTGCTCTAATCGTTGCATTTGGATCGCATGCTCCTCAGCACTGAGCGAGTGTGCTACCAACTGCTCATGCTCAATCTGTGCTTCAAACGATACCTGCGGGTAACGTTGCTGGGCACGCAACACATCCAGACAAGCATTACGTGCAATACGCAACAACCAGGCTGCAAAGGCGGCATCAGGCCGCCAGGTATCCAAGGCTAGAAAAGCCTTAATAAACACATCTTGAGTTATATCTTGCGCACATTGCGCACTGCCTAATAATCGTCGTGAAAAGTGGTACACCTGCACTTGATAGCGCGCGATTAATTCACCATAAGCGAGTCGATCACCTTGCCGTGTTTGCTCAACAAGGTGATCGTCTGTTGCTTGACTCATCCGTGCAATCCTCACCTTATTCATGCGTCTTATTAGTTAACGTTTGTACGCGACAAAAGTTCCCTGTCCCGCTGCTGTTTAGCAAGCTTATGCAACATAGAGCACATGACAGATAACAGTTTTACTCTGCCAAACTGGCAGTACTGCAGCTTTCAAGATTAATTCAGATACTTTTCAGCATAACAATAGGCATTAAACAAAACGCTTAGCTACAGCTTAAAAACATCAGGCTGGCAAAACTATTCTTAATCAATTTTTAGCCAAGGCCTTGTCTCCAGAGTTGCACAACACATTCCTCTCTGTAAAGATAGCAACCAATTACTATCTTTGCAGGATACATCTATGCAACCACCAAGCAAATACTTACCTGCCGATGAGCGTCGCGCTGTCACTGTTGCAGCAGTTGTTGAATTAGCGGCGCAACAGAATCCAAGCGAAATCACCACAGCGGCTATTGCCAAACATATGAACGTGACTCAAGGCTCACTATTTCGGCACTTTGCTAATAAGGAAGCGATTTTAGAGTCGGTAATGAATTGGGTAGCAAAACGCTTACTGACGCGCATTGATAAAGCCATGCAGGGCCAAGAAACGGCAATAGCTGCGTTACACGCTGCATTTATGACCCACATCCAATTTATCAGTGACCATCCTGGCGTACCGCGCTTGCTATTCGGTGAGTTACAGCGCAAAGAAAACACGACGCCAAAAAAACTTGTGAATGCCTTGCTGGGCAATACCAACAGCGCCTGCAGCAAACCCTTGAGCAAGGTAAACAAAACCAAGAGCTCGATGCAGAACTGGATATTGAAGCAGCAGCCATGCTGTTTATTGGCAGCATTCAAGGCTTGGTGGTGCAAAGCATTGTGCTGGGCAATAGTGACACTCTGCTGCAAACAGCTGAAGATATTTTTGTGCTGTATCAGCGCGCAATTGAGGCTCGTTAGCCATGTCAGATTTTTTCAAACAAAAAAAACTACTCGCTGTACTTGCTACCATCGCAGTGTTGGCCGCTGCATTTATTTGGGTGTTACTTAGTTCTGGACCTCTGGCAAAAATAAGAATTGTTGTCACAGAGGTGCAAGAGCAGCAGCTCGAGCCCGCCTTATTTGGTATAGGTACAGTGGAAGCACGCTATACCTATCACGTGGCCAGTAATATTGTAGGTCGCGCCGCCACATTGAATGTTGATGTCGGCGATACAGTTGCGGCTGGGGATATTCTTGGCAGTATTGATGTGGTCGATCTCGATGAAAAAATCAATGCGCAAACAGCCCTGATCGAGCGTAACCAAGCTCAACTCAAAGAGGCGCAAGCGCGTTCTGATTACACAGGCAAACAAGCGCAACGCTACAGAAAGCTACTGCCTTCACGCTCAGTCAGCGAAGAAGTCGAAGCCAGCAAACAACATGAATGGACCCTAGCCCGCAGCCAAGTGCAAAGCGCCAGCAGTGAATTAGCGCGCGCCCAAGCCGAGCTCTTGGCGCTACAAGCGCTGCATGAAGATCGCTACTTACGCGCACCCGCCTCAGGTTTGATTATCGCTCGCCATATTGACCCAGGCGCCACTGTATTGGCAGGGCAAACTGTTTTCGAGTTGATTGACCCTCAACAATTATGGGTTGATGTACGTTTTGATCAAGCTGGCTCAATGGCGCTGGCGCAGCAACAACCAGCACAGATCATCCTGCGTTCACAAGAGCTACAACCACACAATGGCAGTGTCGCTCGTCTAGAATGGCTGGCTGATGCAATCACTGAAGAGCGCCGCGCAAAAGTGATGTTTGCCCAGCAACCCAATCCAGCACCCAGTATTGGTGAGCTAGCAGAAGTCACAGTGCAACTGCCACAGTTAGCCAGCACGCCAGTGATTAGCAATGCCGCTATTATTCGCCAGAACGGCAGTCTAGGCGTGTGGATATTGGACAACCAACAACCTCTGTTTCAGCCGGTCAACATCGGCCGTAGCGATTTAGCCGGCAATGTACAAATACTCTCAGGGCTTAGCGCTGGGCAACAGCTGGTGCTGTATAGCAGCAAGGCTTTAACCGCTAACAGCCGAGTTAAGCAAGTTGAACAGTTGGTTGACACGCCATGATCAGCTTAGCCGGCCGCGATATCCTCCATGCGTGGGGTAAGTTTGTTTTTACCGGCATTGGTTTAGGCTTACTGATCGGCGTCACCCTGACCATGGCCGGTGTCTATCGCGGCATGGTCGATGATGCGCAAGTGCTGCTGGATAACAGCGCGGCAGATTTATGGGTGGTGCAAAAAGACACCCTTGGCCCCTATGCTGAACCCTCCAATTTACCGGATGATACTTGGCGCGCTGTGGCTAATATGCCCGGCGTGGCCAGCGCCTCTAATGTGACCTACTTAACCATGCAAGTTGCGCATGCTGGCGGTGATACCCGCGCTTTAGTCACCGGTATCGCCAATACTGGGCCGGGCTCTTCAGGTTGGCCATTGCGATTAATAGCAGGCCGCCAAGTCAGCAAGAACCACTATGAAGCAGTCGCGGATATCGCCAGCGGTTTTAAGCTCGGTGAGCGTATTCAAATCCGCCGCAATAGCTACCTTATCGTCGGCTTAACCCAGCGCATGGTGTCCTCTAGCGGTGACCCGATGATTTTTATTCCGCTATTGGATGCCCAGCAAGCGCAGTTTCTGAAAAGTAACGATGCCATTGCACAAAGCCGCCGGCGGATTAAGCAAAACCCAATTTTCAATAACCCGCGCAATCCTGAGGTACTGGATGCTGTGCTGCAATTACAAGAAAGTAACACCCAAGTCAACGCAGTGCTGGTGCAGATCAAAGCACAGGCTGAGCCCAAACAGGTCGCAGAAGATATTCGGCGCTGGCTACGTTTACAGGTCTACGACCGTGAGCAAATGGAAGGGATTTTAGTCGGCAAACTGATTGCCACCTCAGCACGACAAATCCTGATGTTTTTAGTGATTTTGGCGGTGGTCAGCGCTGCAATTGTAGCCTTTATTATTTATACCTTAACCATGGGTAAGATCCGCGAAATTGCTGTGCTTAAGTTGATTGGCACGCACAATCAAACCATTGTTTCAATGATTATCCAGCAAGCGTTAGCCTTGGGTGTGATTGGTTTTATCGTCGGTAAAATTGCCGCAACTGTGTGGGCGCCTTTCTTTCCAAAATATGTCCTGCTGATCACGCAAGACACAATCACAGGCTTAATCGCTGTGCTGTGCATGTGTGTACTGGCCAGTTTTGTCGCGATTTATGCAGCGTTACGCGTCAACCCTGCTGATGCGGTCGGAGGCTAACCTATGCAACCCTATGGAATTAAAATTTCCGAATTAAGCAAATCATTTGGACGCGGTGACACTGCAGTGCACGCCCTTAAGCAGGTCAATATGCAAGTTGCACCCGGTGAAGTGGTCGGTCTAATTGGCCCCTCAGGCTCTGGCAAAAGCACGCTGTTGAAATGTCTGGGGGCGATTATCGAACCCAGTGCTGGGCAGATGTACCTAGGCGAGCAACTGATCTATGACAATGCATGGAAAATATCTGATTTACGCGCTCTGCGCCGCGATAAAATTGGCTTTGTCTTCCAAGCACCCTATTTAATTCCATTTTTGAGCACACTAGATAACGTTGCTTTGCTGCCCATGCTGGCCGGCAAAAGCAACAAACAGGCACGCCAGCAAGCATTGGATTTATTAACAATGCTGCAAGTCGAGCATCGTGCTCATGCTTTGCCTTCACGTCTATCCGGTGGTGAACAGCAGCGTATTGCCATTGCGCGCGGGCTGATTAACCGCCCGCCCGTGATCTTGGCCGATGAACCCACCGCAGCATTGGATAGCGTGCGTGCGTTAACCGTTATTCGGATGCTTAATGAGATTGCGCGGGACTACAACACGGCAGTCATTGTCGTGACCCACGATGATAAAATCATCCCAACCTTTAAGCGCCTCTACCATATACGTGATGGCATCACCTACGAGGAGCAAGGACAAGGTTTGGAGTCATCATAACTGACACGACTGAGCAACAACTGCTTCACCTCGCCATTGGCTGCAGTTATGCGTACAATACGCGCTCGCAGCGCCTAGCTTAGGCGCCCATGGTTCCCTCACCCCATTCAAAAAGGTGTTTTATGCTTATTCTATCTGGCCCACGGCAACATGTGGCAGTGGTAACGCTGATTGCGTTCCATATCTTTATTGTGATTGCCAGTAACTTCCTTGTGCAATTTCCCATACAACTGTTTGGCTGGCAAACCACCTGGGGCGCGTTTAGCTTTCCCTTTATTTTCTTAGCCACCGACCTCACCGTACGCTTACTTGGCAAGCAGCCGGCACGGCGGGTGATTGCTTACGTGATGCTGCCGGCTTTACTGGCTTCTTATATTGTCTCGGTGCTTTTTCAGGAAGGCGCGTTTCACGGTGCTGGTGCTTTGCTGGTGTTGAATACCTTTGTCCTGCGGATTTCCTTAGCCAGCTTTGCTGCTTATGCAGTAGGGCAGTTGGTCGATATTCAAGTATTTGATCGTTTGCGTCAGTTAAAGCAATGGTGGATCGCACCAGCCGCCTCTACTGTGTTGGGTAATTTACTGGATACTGCAGTGTTTTTTAGCATTGCCTTTTGGTACAGCAGCAACGCGTTTATGGCCGAACATTGGGTTGAGATTGCGGCGGTGGACTACGTTGTAAAAATTCTAATCAGTTTATTACTGTTTGTTCCGCTGTATGGTTTGCTGCTCAATATTTTATTGCGTTTTATGGGTGCGCCAGCAGAGGCTAAACCTGCGGTGAGCTGATTGTTATTTTGTAGACAGCGGATATTTTTACACTACTGGCTGGTGAGTGCGATGTATGCCGTGCTTCGAAATTGGTGTTTATCCGTCGATGAACCCATCCTGGGTTCAACTCCGGCGCTGCGCCATCCTTGGCGCGCTTGTCACACCAACCCCGAAACACTCGTTGATCAACGGCGTTGTGAGCACGATTGATATAAGACTCGTCTGTTTCTGAAAGCTCTTAAGTTGGAGTTGGCCATGTGGGTTATTCACATGATATCCGCACTTAAGGGATAAAAATCTACGCACACCAGCTTAAGTTAAAGCTGCTTTAAAAGAGCCGTGCTACAGACCCGAAAGCAACATCAATGATCAATGAGTACCGTGCGGGTGACGTGGCAAGCGCAGCCATGGATGGCGTAGCGCCCGAATTGCGCCAGGAAGGCGCATTGAGGGAAGAACGGCACTTGCACGGTACGGTATACGCAATTAATCCCTGATGCTTTTAGTGTTTTTTTGCTGGAAGGTGCGGTGCATGCCGTGCTTCGAAATTGGTGTTTATCCGTCGATGAACCCATCCTGGGTTCAACTCCGGCGCTGCGCCATCCTTGGCGCGCTCGTCACACCAACCTCGAAACACTCGTTGATCAACGGCGTTGTGAGCATGATTGATATAAGACTCGTCTGTTTCTGAAAGTTGTGAATACTGTGATTATCTGCGTCGTTCGCTTGATCGCAGTACTTACCAAACAAGAAACAGTATCTGGCAGTTTAAATTAAAGCTGCTTTAAAAGAGCCGTGCTACAGACCTGAAAGCAACATCAATGATCAATGAGTACCGTGCGGGTGACGTGGCAAGCGCAGCCATGGATGGCGTAGCGCCCGAATTGCGCCAGGAAGGCGCATTGAGGGAAGAACGGCACTTGCACGGTACGGTATACGCAATTAATCCCTGATGCTTTTAGTGTTTTTTTGCTGGAAGGTGCGGTGCATGCCGTGCTTCGAAATTGGTGTTTATCCGTCGATGAACCCATCCTGGGTTCAACTCCGGCGCTGCGCCATCCTTGGCGCGCTCGTCACACCAACCTCGAAACACTCGTTGATCAACGGCGTTGTGAGCATGATTGATATAAGACTCGTCTGTTTCTGAAAGTTGTGAATACTGTGATTATCTGCGTCGTTCGCTTGATCGCAGTACTTACCAAACAAGAAACAGTATCTGGCAGTTTAAATTAAAGCTGCTTTAAAAGAGCCGTGCTACAGACCCGAAAGCAACATCAATGATCAATGAGTACCGTGCGGGTGACGTGGCAAGCGCAGCCATGGATGGCGTAGCGCCCGAATTGCGCCAGGAAGGCGCATTGAGGGAAGAACGGCACTTGCACGGTACGGTATACGCAAATAATTCCTGACGCTTTTAACTTCGATTTACTGGTGAACACCGAGTCTACCGTACTTCGGAAACACAAAATTATTTACAGACTTAAAGATACCCTTAATGATTAAATTCATCCCCAAACAAAGCATCCAAATCCGGCTCGCCTGGAATAACATGCTCTTCGGACGCCCAAGCCCCTAAATCAATCAACTTACAGCGCTCACTACAAAATGGACGAAAAGGACTTTGCTCACCCCATTCGACAGGCTTTTCACAGGTAGGACAGGCCACCGTTGTTACTGAAGTCATGCTTGACCCCCTTTCAAAGTTAAATAGTAATCATGCAAGCGTAACACCTCTCGCTGCAAAGCTGATTTATCCGCGGCATTACATAAGACATCATCAGCATGCTTTAAACGCTCATCACGCGCTAACTGCGCCTGCATAATCGCCCGCAACTGCGCCTCAGAGACTTGATCGCGTTGCAACGCTCGCTGCATTTGCAGCTCGCTTGGCACATCCACCACCAGTACGCGCTGGACGGTTTTATACTGACCTGATTCAATCAGCAACGGCGACACTAAAATAGCGTAAGGCGATTGTGCTGCTGCTAAAAACTGGTTAATTTCTTCACGAATCAACGGGTGTAATAAGGCTTCCAACCATTGCCGTTGCTCTGGCTCAGCAAAAATACGCTCGCGCAAAGCCGCACGATTAAGTTGTCCATCAGCGAGCAATAGTGCACCACCAAAGCGATCTACTATTTTTGCCAAAGCAGAACGACCCGGCTCAACCACCCAGCGCGCAGCATGATCGGCATCAATCACCTCAATACCCAGCTGCGCAAAAGCATCTGCCGCAGCACTTTTGCCACTGCCAATACCACCGGTCAGCCCTAACACCCACGGTTTACTCAAAACATTGTTCCTTTATTGATTGTTACAACCAACCATTATTAAATGATCTGATTGTTACACTCTTTTATTAAAGACTGGCAACAAAATCACAGCCTGACAGCCCTTCTATCGGCTAATCTACGCTGCAAGTCAAACACCAACATAACGGTTGTTAATGCTTATACTCTCGCCTCACAGTTGCAGCTGATAAATGTACGACGCAGTTCAGCTCAGCCACTTTTATAGGGATTTAAACATGCGCCTACACCTTTACCGCTCTTTGCTTGCTAAATATAAACACTGGTTAACATTAAGTCTTTTGCTTATGTCTAGCCTTTGCTTTGCCGAACCAGCAGCTTTAACAAGCGACGAACAGCTCAATTATCTTACGCAACTTAAACAACAACACGCCACTGCAGATAATCGTACCGCGCTGCTAGCTGAAGTAAACAGTTTGCTTGCGCAGCATGCATTACGTGCAGGCTATCAGGTTGGCTATAGTAATCCACAAGACTTTTTATACAGTGTCAACGTGGCTAAACAAGGCGAACTGCTGATCCGAGAAGAAATCCGTAGCAGCCAAAACAGCTCATTAGAAGTGCGCAGTCATCGTATTAACGTATTTGGTATCGACCCGTTTGTTAATTATGACTGTCCGCCACAAGGCGTGCGCTGCATGATTTTTGCTGAAGATAAGAATACTGCCATACTGACGATCGTACGCAATCAGCAAGCAGCTAAAGACTTGGCGCGGGCGTTGTCCTATTTAATTCGCAACATGCAGCGCGGCTAGCACACAAGACAGTCGGCTTATGCAGAGCAAGCCGACTGTATGCAAAGGCACCCATGCGTCTATTTTGCTTAACAGTAAGTCATTGTACTGGCAAAAAACACCATGGCAGGCATCTACTTCGCCAGTGCGCTCATAGTCTACGCTCTAAGCAACGAGGGCTTACATGAGCATTTATTTAGGGAAAAATAACCGCTTAAGTTCTGCACCTGGATTACTGGCGCGCATAAATGCCTCGCCCACCAAAAATGCATGCACATCGTTAATTTCCATGAGCTCAACATCAGTTCGCTGCAAAATGCCACTTTCAGTAATCACTAGACGCCCTTCTGGGATGCGTGGCAATAACTCTAGAGTAGTTTCTAGCGACACCTCAAAGGTATGCAGATTACGATTGTTAATGCCCACCAGCGGCGTATCTAAATGCGTCAAGACACGATCAAGCTCTTCTCCGTCGTGTACTTCGGCTAACACGTCCAGCCCCATCTCTTTGGCAACAGCGGCCAGCTCAAGCATTTGTCCATCATCTAAACATGCAGCAATCAACAACACGCAATCGGCACCTAGAGCACGCGCCTCAATAATTTGGTACGGATCAACCATAAAATCTTTGCGGATCACCGGCAGTGAACAGGCATTACGTGCTTCTTGTAAGTAGCGGTCCGCGCCTTGGAAGAAATCAATATCAGTCAGCACCGACAAACAGGTTGCGCCACCTTGCTCATAGCTTTGCGCCAGCCACTCAGGCACAAAATCTTCGCGCAACACGCCTTTGCTGGGCGATGCTTTTTTGATCTCAGCAATCACCGCAGGTTTTTTCTTTTGCACTTGCTCTTGTAAAGCGCGAGCAAAACCACGTGGTGCCGAGGCTTGAGCAGCTTGTGTGTGCAACTCGCTCAAACTCACTATTTGTTTACGCTGCGCGACTTCTTCATGCTTACGCACGACGATTTTTTCTAAAACCGTTGGAATGCTCATGCCATTGTTGCCTCTTGCTTAAACACCGAAGTAAAAGACACCAACTCAGATAGCTTTTCTAAAGCAAGACCGGTATAGATGGTGTCATGTGCGCGTGCCACGCCTTCTTTTAAGGTGCTGGCTACGCCTGCTGCATACAAAGCGGCACCGGCATTGAGCGCAATCATTTCTGCCGCTTTATGCGCATAAGGTGACTCTCGCTTACCTAGGGCATCTCGAATCAAGGCGTATGAAGCGTCAGCACCATCCACCTCTAAACCAATCAATGACTGGCTGTTAATACCAAAATCTTCTGGCTGAATACGATACTCAGTAATTTCACCATCTTTTAGCTCAGCAACAAAAGTCGGCGCACCCAAACTGATTTCATCCATACCATCTTGCGCATGTACCACCAAGACATGCTCACTGCCTAAACGTAACAATACTTCAGCCAACGGGCGGCACAGCTGCTTGCTGAATACGCCAATCACTTGGTTTTTTACCTGCGCCGGATTGCTCATTGGGCCCAAGATATTAAACAAGGTACGCAAACCCAGTTCACGCCGCGGGCCACTGGCATGACGCATGGCGCCATGATGCGCTGGTGCAAACATAAAACCAACACCCACTGTTTCAATACAGCGCGTGACTTGTTCTGCGCTTAAATCTAAATAAACACCTGCTGCCTCAAGCAAATCTGCACTACCGCTTTTGCCAGACACAGCACGATTACCATGTTTTGCCACCCGCCCTCCGGCGGCAGAAACCACAAAAGCGGCTGCGGTTGAAACATTAAAAATATTCATGCCATCACCGCCTGTACCGCAGGTATCAACCAGGTACTCACCATTGATGACGACAGGCTCAGCCAACTCACGCAAAACTTGCACAGCGCCAACAATCTC
This sequence comes from Pseudomonas sp. C27(2019), assembly GCF_008807395.1. Taxonomy (GTDB): domain Bacteria; phylum Pseudomonadota; class Gammaproteobacteria; order Pseudomonadales; family Pseudomonadaceae; genus Denitrificimonas. The sequence goes on along the minus strand of NZ_CP043320.1, from coordinate 213,572 downwards.
ATCGATGCTTTCACTTTTCATACGCATGGCGACTAAAAACCCGCCAATCTGTGCATCAGTGCACTGTCCGGTCATAATCTGGCGCATCACCGTCTGCATCTCTGCCGTGCTTAAATCTAAATGACCAACCGCTCGATTCAGCGCTTCTTTAATATCCACTAACGCTGCCCTCCCGTTTGTTTTAAAAAGTTTGCTAACAAAGCATGGCCTTGCTCAGTCAAAATTGATTCAGGGTGAAACTGCACCCCCTCAATATTTAACCTGCGATGCTGCACACCCATAATCGCTTCCAGCTCACCCTGCTCAGTTTGTGTCCAAGCAGTAACCTTTAAGTCTGCAGGCAAACTGTCTGGCGCCAGCACTAAGGAATGGTAGCGGGTTGCCGTCAATGGGTTATTTAGACCGGTAAACACCCCTAGATTATGGTGATAGATTGGACTGGTTTTGCCGTGCATCGGCTGCTGCCCACGCACGACCTTGCCACCAAAGGCCTGACCAATACTTTGATGGCCTAAACACACACCTAAAATGGGCACTAAACCAGCAAACGCCTTAATCGCCTCAATTGATACACCCGCTTCATTGGGCGTGCAAGGCCCTGGAGAAATCACCACCTGCTCAGGTTGCATAGCCAATAATTCAGGCACACTGTATTCATCATTACGCACCACTTTGACCTCAGCGCCCAACTCAGCAAAATATTGCACCAAATTCCAAGTGAAGGAGTCGTAATTATCGATCATTAGCAGCATACAAGATGGTCCTGAGCCGTTTAAGGGATGTGATTAAGAGGCTTATAGCATTTCTTTGCGTAATTGAGCTGGGCTTTTAGGCGACAACAAACCTGGGGCAATATCAAACACGGTTTTCGCACCGATATCGTTAACACGCGCTAAGCGATGCACTGCTCGCGCATAGGCCACCAGCACACTGGCGGTAAACTCAGGGTTACTATCCAGCGCTAGCGAATACTCAATGGTTTGCTTGCTATCAACGCCGGTATTACCGCTGCGAATCACAAAGCCTCCGTGTGGCATGCTGCTGTGTTCTTTGCTGAATGTTGCCTGATCAATAAAATTGACCTCGGTATCGTAATCTGCAAAGTAGTCCGCCATGGTCACGATGCTATTACGCACAGTATCTGCATCCGCACCCTCTTCCAACACGATAAAGCACTGACGCTTATGCTTTTCACGGGTGCTCAACTCAGGACGCTCACCGCTACGCACGCGCGCAATCGCCTCTTCGGATGGCAAAGTGTATTGCACGCCTGATTGAACACCTGGCACACGGCGTACCGCATCTGAGTGCCCTTGGCTCAACCCTTTACCCCAGAAAGTATAGGTTTCACCTTCTGGCAAAATCGCTTCACCATATAAGCGATTGAGTGAGAACAAACCTGGATCCCAGCCAACGGATAACAACGCCACACGGCCTGCATCACGCGCAGACTGATCCAGCGCGGCGTAGTACTCCGGCACTTTAGCGTGGGTATCAAAGCTATCGACAGTGTTAAAAAACTGCGCCAAGTACGGCCCTTGTTCAGGCAGATCAGACTTAGAGCCACCACAGAGAATCATCACATCCACTTCATCTTGGTGCTGCTCAATATCAGCCATGGCATGCACCGGCACGCTGCTGTCCAACAAGGTCACGCTAGCGGGATCACGACGGCTAAACACACCAACTAATCGCATATCTGGATTCTGTGCTAACGCAGCTTCAACGCCGCGTCCTAAATTGCCATAACCGGCAATAGCTACTCTGATTTGTTGAGACATAATGACCTACCTTTACAGTTAAAACATAAACACAATTAAATACACGATCAGCTGATTGCTTTACTTTTTTCAGCCAGCGCAACAGCTTTAAACATGGCGCGACGCTTATTTAGCGTTTCTTCCCACTCCAGCTCAGGCTGCGAGTCAGAAACAATACCGGCACCGGCCTGCACATGCAGTTGACCGTTTTTAATCACCGCAGTACGAATCGCAATTGCGGTATCCATATTGCCATTCCAGGCCCAATAACCCACTGCGCCGCCATACACGCCACGCTTAATCGGCTCGAGCTCGTCAATAATTTCCATGGCGCGTATTTTCGGTGCACCAGACAAAGTCCCTGCCGGTAAAATTGCGCGCAAGGCATCCATGGAGTTGAGCTCGTCGCGTAACTCGCCAGTAACATTGGAGACGATATGCATCACGTTAGAATAGCGCTCAACGATCATCTTTTCCGTTACTTTAACACTGCCAGTCTGAGCAATTTTACCGACATCATTGCGTCCCAGATCAATCAGCATCAAGTGCTCTGCCAGCTCTTTTTTATCCGCCAGCAACTCTTGCTCAAGAGCGTTATCCTGCTCTTCAGTGGCACCGCGCGGCCGCGTACCGGCAATTGGCCGAACAGTAACCAAGCCATCTTCAACCCGCACCAACACTTCTGGCGAGCTGCCGACCACATGGAACTCAGCAAAATTAAAGAAATACATATAAGGCGTTGGATTAAAACAGCGCAACGCTCGGTACAGATCAATGGGTGCTGCGGTAAAAGGCACCGACATACGCTGAGAAATGACCACCTGCATGCAGTCACCAGCGGCGATATAGTCTTTAATTTGTAAAACAGCTTTTTGGTAATCTTCACGGCTGAAGCTGGAGGTAAAATCCGGCTCAGTGTTATCGATAGCACTTAAATCAACACCCAAGCGCGGGGTCAACGGTTTGCGTAGTTGTGCGCTAAGCAACTCAAGCTCAACCAAGCCTTGCTGATAGGCATCGGGTTTACTGGGGTCAGCTAAAACAATTAAATGCAGCTTGCCGGATAAATTATCAAACACCACCACCGCATCGGATACCAACAATAAAATATCTGGCGTGCCCAGCGGGTCAGCGTTAGGGCACTCGGCTAAACGTTGCTCCACATAGCGCACGCTGTCATAGCCAAAATAGCCCACTAAGCCGCCATTGAAACGTGGCAATCCGGGCAATGTCGGTACTTGATAACGGGCTTTAAAGCTTTCCACGAAGGCCAACGGATCATCCACATCCAGGTCTTCAACCACACGCTCATCGGTTATCACGCGCACGCGCTTACCATCGACACGCAAGCGGGTGCGACTCGGTAAACCAATAATGGAAAAACGTCCCCACTTCTCGCCGCCTTGGACAGACTCCAGTAAGTATGAGTAAGGCGCATCAGCCAGTTTTAAATAAATCGAGAGCGGTGTATCAAAATCGGCCAGTGTTTCACGCGCCAAAGGAATGCGATTGTAGCCTTGTGCAGCTAAGCGCAAAAATTCTTCGTGGGTCATATCAGCCTCGTGGCAAGAGGAAAAAAGGGCAAACACAAACGATACTGCCTAAATGGCGAGCAAAAACAATTAGACACGCCAACGCCAACGGCCTGATGCCGCTGGTAATGTGCCTATCAATAGTTTGCGATTAACAACCACGAGCGGGTCCCTTGGGATGGTCTGAAATATTTGTTAACACTAGCGCAGGCTATGTTAACTCGCAACCAGTAGATGCTAGTTTTTACTATTTAAGTCAGCAATAAGCGCTGTTATAAACGGTATTTATCGAGTGATCTGCATGCACTCTGCTAACAGCCGCCTAGTAGAAGCTATATAAATACCAGCTAAGCACAGGCTTGATTAATTTTTAAACTGAGCCTGCTGACTCAAGAAGATACTCACGCACCTGTTCTGCGCTGCCACTGAATTCAATGGCATCTTCTCTTTGCAACAATTGGTATGCATACATGGGATCGTAATATTGGCTTAAGACACGTCTAATCCACTCGCGGTGCAAGCTGTTATCACCGCGCTGCTGCTCAGCCAGAGCCTGCTGTAACAGCACCTTAATTTGCTGATACAGTGCGCCGCCTAAACGTTTTTGAATTTTCTGCAATGAAACACTTAAATCGTCACTGAAGGCAACAAAACCAGCCTCTTCGCCCACAGCCTGCTGCCACTCCAGCAACTTATGCAGAATATAATTACGAAACGTATGCTCAACACGTTGCTCTAAAGTTGCCGTGACAATAATGATTGGCGCCGCAGCCATGCGTTCGCGCAGCGACAGAGGAATAGCGCAGCGTCCAATAAGCTTGCTTTCGTCTTCAAGCAGAATGCGCTGCTCGGGCCGTGCATGGTGTTGGCGTAAAAAAGCAATTGCCAAGGCATTTTCAAAGTCAATTGGCGAGGGCTGGCCACCCGGACGCTTACCAAAGGAACTGCCTCGGTGATGAGCAATACCTTCCAGATCAATGCTGTCAGGAAGACTATTGAGCAAATCTGTTTTAGCGCAACCGGTATGCCCGGCTAAAATACAAAAACGACTGGCCGCCACAATCTGCTCTTGTGTATCAATTAGAAAACGGCGCATGGCTTTATAGCCACCGATTATGCGCGGGTAATCGCAGCCCGCTGCTTGCATCCACTGCTGCACAATCTGGCTGCGCAGACCGCCACGAAAACAATACAAATAGCCGTCTGGGTTATTGCGGGCAAAGGCCAACCACTGCTCAAGTCGGCGCTGTTTAATCTCACCACTCACCAGCTGATGACCCAAGGCCAGTGCTGCTGATTGCCCTTGCTGCTTATAACAGGTACCCACTTTGGCGCGCTCAGCATCCGTCATTAATGGCAGGCTAAGCGCTTGCGGAAAGGCACCCTTAGTAAATTCCAGCGGCGCTCGTGTGTCCATCATCGGTGTGTCAGTTAAGAACAGACGAGCAAAATCTTGGCTGTCAGCCCGACTCATGGACGTACTTCAATGCGGTAGTCATTGCGTGCTGCGATTAACTCACCGATAGACTGAGCGTAGACGCCGGCCGCACTAAGCACCTGCTCTAACACCGCGGCATGCTGTGGTTGCACCGCAATTAATAAACCGCCACTGGTTTGCGGATCACAAAACAGGGCGCGCTGCTCATCGCTTAACGGTGCAAGCTTATCGCCATAGGATTCAAAGTTACGCGTAGTACCACCGGGCAAACACCCTTGGGCAATGTAATCACGCACTGGTGGCAGTAATGGAATATATTGCTCATACAGCAGCGCATTAACGCCACTGCCTTCACAGACTTCCAGCAAATGCCCCATCAAACCGAAACCGGTAACATCAGTAATGGCTTCAACACCTGGCAAGTGTGCCACTTCAGCACCCACTTTATTCATCTGACACATCACATCTCGCGCTAGAAATTCATGCTCAGCACGTAATTTTTTCTGCTTTTGCGCGGTGGTTAAAATGCCGACACCAAGCGGCTTAGTCAGATACAGCCGACAACCCGCCGTTGCAGTGTTGTTTTGCTTGAGCTGATCTTTACTGACAATGCCAGTCACTGCTAAACCAAAAATGGGTTCCGGCGAATCAATGCTATGACCACCGGCCAACATAATGCCCGCTTCGGCACAGGCCTGACGACCGCCTTCGATCACTCGCTGGGCGACTTCTGCTGGCAACACATCAACTGGCCAGCCGAGGATGGCAATCGCCATAATGGGTTTACCACCCATAGCATAAATATCACTGATCGCGTTGGTCGCAGCAATGCGGCCAAAATCAAACGGATCATCAGCAATCGGCATAAAAAAATCGGTGGTGCTGAGAATGACCTGGCCATTACCAATGTCATATGCAGCAGCATCATCCTTGCTGCTGTTACCCACCAGCAAGTTCGCATCAGAGGGTAACGTTAAGCTGGACGCCAAAATTCGATCAAGCACTTTTGGAGAGATTTTGCAGCCGCAGCCCGCGCCATGGCTGTACTCGGTTAAGCGTATTGTAGATGCGCACATTTGACTGTTAGCTGGCTTGTTCACTGGCGACTGTCCCTAAGTAGATACATGTATTGCAGCTGGACATAATACGGCCTGCTCGCCGGCAACGAAAGCAGCAGGCGTTTTAGCATTTTTTGCGGTACTCGCTATTATCAATAACAGGGCTTAGCAGCTGCAAAAAGAGCAGCTGTATTGCCTAGCAGCATGCAAGCGCGCCAATCAAACGCTATTTGAGCCACCATGCAAATCCAAGCCAAGCTTTAAAACACTGAACAACTATAGCTAACTAGCGCAGTGCATAAGCAAGCAATTATAAAAACAACTCGCGCAAGTCATCCACCACTAAAGCTGGGTTGTCCGCGCTGATCGGCTCACCGTAATTATACCCATAGGTTACCGCAACACAGGCCACATTAGCGGCATGCGCAGCTTGCACATCATTACGAGAATCACCAACAAACAGACACTGATCAGGCGTCACACCTGCTTGCTGCATCACCCACAATAAGCCAGCAGGATCAGGCTTTTTCTGCGGCAAGGTATCGCCACCGATAATCCACTGAAAAAAACCAGACATTTGCGTTTCAGCTAGCAGTTCAGGCAAGAATTTCTCTGGCTTATTGGTCACTAAGGCCAGTTTAATACCTAGTTTTTGCAGCGTCGCCAATGTATCTAAAACACCAGGGTATAAGCTCGTCAGCGCATAACCCGAACCATAGGCCTGCATAAAAACAGCAAGCGCCTCTGCCTCTTGCTCAGCCGTGATCGCGTGATGATCAAAGTCATCCGCTAAAGCGCGGCGCACCAAGACAGGCGCACCATTACCAACCCAATTGCGTACCTTATCAATGCCAGCAGGGACGCGACCTAACTGCAGCAACATAGCATCAGTGGCTGCAGCCAAATCGGGTATTGAGTCAACTAAGGTGCCATCTAAATCAAACATCATCAGTTTGGGCAGTTTGCCACCTGACACATTAAGCAAGGTTTTCATTATTTAACACCTGCCAGCTCTGCACGCATGGCCGCAATAACCTGAGCATAATCCGGCGCATTAAAAATCGCAGAGCCGGCGACAAAGGTATCAGCACCTGCTTGGGCGATTTCTTTAATATTTTTAACATTGACACCGCCATCAACTTGCAGGCGAATCGGCAAGCCGCTGGCATCAATCAATGCACGCGCTTCACGTAATTTATCCAGGGTACCTGGAATAAATGACTGCCCACCAAAGCCTGGGTTAACGCTCATCAACAACACCATATCGACTTTATCGAGCACATACTTAAGCACATCTAAAGGCGTGGCCGGATTAAACACTAAACCTGCTTTGCAGCCACCCTGTTTGATCAACTGTAAAGAACGATCAACATGCTCTGAGGCTTCTGGATGGAAAGTAATATAACTGGCACCGGCTTCAATAAAATCGCCAATCACACGATCAACCGGTTTAACCATCAAATGCACATCGATCGGCGCAGTAATACCGTATTTACGCAACGCACTACAGACCATCGGGCCAATGGTTAAGTTGGGCACATAATGGTTATCCATCACATCAAAGTGTACGGTGTCAGCACCTGCGGCTAACACACGGTCAACATCCTCACCGAGGCGCGCGAAGTCTGCTGATAAAATAGATGGTGCAATTACAAAAGGCTGCATAACGTCCTCACGGTAAGAAAAATTTAAGCGGCGATTTTGGCCAAGGCCATATGAACATACGCGAAAGGCGTTATCTTAGCGCAATTATTCAACCCAGAGGTCATCAAGGTTGCGAAAGCCCCAGTCTTCAATGCGCTCACGGGCACTGATACTTTCTGTGCAGCCAGCCTGCGCCAAATCAACCACTTCCTGCTCTATTGGCAGATTTGATTTACTAGAGAAAAACACTTTTACTTTAGGTTTTAGTAAATTCTGCTCATTTTTTTCCGTGACAATAGCCAAACGGCCACTGCTCAGGCGTACAAGTGAACCCACGGGGTAAATACCCATCACCCGAACAAATGCTTGAAATATGAGTGGGTCAAAATGCCCCTGCCATTGCGCCATGCGCTGTAATGACTCAGCAGGCCCCCAACCTTTTTTATAAGGCCGGTCAGAGGTAATCGCATCATAAACATCACAAACGGCCGCCATACGTGCAAATAAGCTAATATTCTCGCCTTTCAAACTCTTTGGATAACCACTGCCGTCATACTTTTCATGATGGTGCAAACAAACATCGTAGACTTGAGGATTAATCGCAGGATCACTCTCTAGCAGCAATTTTGCCCCATACACAGGGTGCAAACGAACTTTCTCAAATTCTTCATCAGTAAGTCGCCCAGGCTTGTTAAGAATGCTGTCATCAATCATCATCTTGCCGACATCATGCATCAAACCTGCAACACCCGCTTGCTGTACGAGCTCATCACCCAAATCAAGTTGACGCGCCAGCGCAATCATTAGTGCGCAGACCGCAACTGAATGCATGTAAGTGTATTCATCGACCTTTTTTAAGCGCACCAAGCTAAGTAGCGCCGAAGGATGGCGCAAAATCGACTCAGTGATATCGCTTACCAATGCATCAGCACCGCTCATATCAATGGCTTTACCCATGCGCACTTCAGTAAACATACTGATGACTGCATGCTTAGAACGCTCACAGATCAGCAGCGCACGTTTGATCTCACCGGACATCGTGACTGGTTTTGGCGGTGGTGCAGCAGCGGCTTGCAGCACCGCCTCAGCACGAATTTGTACTTGCTCTGGATCTTCACTGACAACAGATACTGGCAAATCTAAGCCTTTAGATGTATCAATCCAAACTTCTGTTACCGCACTGTTCTTCAAGCTCTGCAGATCAGCAGGGTCATTTAACACAAAACCTGCCTTCCAAAACGGGTGATCCATCCATGAGCCACAGAGCTCATGCAAATACATTCCTTGTTTAATATCGGCTACAGCGATTTTCTTAAGCATCTACTGACTCGCTAACACTTGTACTGTCTATTAATTATATGATTATGATGTTTTTACACTTAAGAAGCTATTCAACCCCCAAGCACTCATATTTTTAACAATGGCTAGGCATTACAAATTCATTATCCTTACCTACTCCGTAATAAGCTCAACGGTTTGCGCTTCAATTGTATAGGCAGAATCAGCCAGCTCATTACTACTGGCTTGCACTCGCAAGATGCCTTTAACCCACAACGGTGCATAGATATCTTGCAAATCAACACCTTGCGGATAACGCACAAGAATAATTTGATTAGGCGGCGGTGGCGGCACATGAATGCAAGCGCCAGGGTATGGCACCAAAAAGAACTCAACAAAGTTACCTTTATCATTGGTTTCTAAAGGTACAGGATAACCACCTAATAAGATCTTACGGCCATCAAACTCGGGAACTGTTTGTGCAGAATACATCACTGCAGGTAAATCTTTATCTGTCGAACGCAAGCCGCCGGGCACATAAAAACCACTTTCAGCTTCCGGCGTATCATGTTTGATTTCAGGCATATCAAATAATGCTTGTCGATCTGATTCAGGCAAAAGATCGAGCCAATCTGTTTCTTCCAGCGTCGCTTGAGCAACACCAACAAACAATATTATACCGAGCAATAAAAAACGCATGCAGACCACCCGTTAGCGCTTGCGTAGCGCTTCAGCGATAAACAGCAAGGCCACAGCGCCCAGCACAGCACCAATAAAACCTGCAGGCTCACCTGCATGATAAATACCCAGCGCCTGCCCACTATAGGTGGCAATAACAGAACCGGCCAAGCCTAAAATAATGGTCATGACCCAGCCCATACCACTGGGACCCGGCTTTAAAATACGGGCAATAATACCTACCAAAAAACCGATAACTAATGTGCCTAAGATTCCCATATACATCCTCTACAGTGCTGTGAATGGTGTTCTTACTAGGCAGCCTTACAGTTATGCAACCCTGTGCTTCTTAATTCTTTAAAAGCGCCTCAAGTTCTGCAATCTTTTGCTGCAACTGCTTGGCATCCTCACTGCGCAAGGTGGCATGTCCGACTTTACGGCCAACTTTGGCAGCCTTGTGATAATCATGTAAATGGCAATCAGCAATGGCTAACACCTGCTCTGCTGGCGGTACACTACCAATAAAGTTCAGCATCGCACTATGGCCTACAGCCTCAGTAGATCCGAGCGGCAAACCAGCGACAGCACGCAAGTGGTTCTCAAACTGGCTGCACTGCGCGCCCTCTATGGTCCAGTGCCCAGAATTATGCACACGCGGGGCAATTTCGTTGGCTTTTAAACCGCCATCCACTTCAAAAAACTCAAACGCCAGTACACCCACATACTCAAGCTGGTTTAAAACACGACTGGCATAATCTTCGGCAAGCGTTTGCAAAGGGTGATTATGACTGGCAATCGACAGATGCAAAATACCATCGTTATGTGTGTTGTGCACCAATGGATAACAGCTGACTTGGCCATCCCGAGCGCGCACTGCGACCAGAGAGACCTCGCCGGTAAAAGCCACAAAGCCTTCTAAAATGCACGGCACGTTACCTAAATAAGCAAAAGCATCCAGCACGTCGGCGGGCTCACGCAATACTTTCTGGCCTTTGCCGTCATAGCCTAAGGTGCGTGTTTTCAATACCGCGGGCAAACCAATCTGCGCCACAGCTGATTCTAAATCAGCTTGTGAAAGCACATCGGCAAATTCGGTGCTGGGGATACCCAACTCTTTAAACATGCTCTTTTCAAACCAGCGATCACGAGCAATACGTAATGCATGTGCACTGGGGTAGACAGGAACGAACTGTTCTAAAAAAGCTACAGTTTCGGCGGGAACACTTTCAAACTCAAACGTCACCAGATCAACTGATTGCGCTAACTGCTCTAAGTGCGTTGGCGAATCATAGTCCGCTAGCAAGTGCTCACCGACGACTGCTGCACAGGCATCCACTGCTGGATCAAGAAAGGTAAACTGCATTCCTAAAGGGGTTCCCGCCAGCGCTAACATACGCCCGAGCTGCCCACCACCAATCACGCCAACCTTCATTGTTTAAGCCTCTCGTGGATCTGGGTTATCTAATACTGTTTGTGTTTGTTTCTCACGGTAGGCATTGAGCGCCACGTGAAACTCTGGGTGCTGGTGGCCTATGATGCTGGCGGCCAAAAGGGCTGCATTAACTGCGCCCGCTTTACCGATGGACAAAGTCGCTACCGGCACGCCTGCAGGCATCTGCACGATCGACAATAACGAATCAACTCCAGAGAGCATCGATGACTGTACAGGTACGCCCAAGACTGGCAAGTGCGTTTTTGCTGCACACATACCCGGCAAATGCGCTGCGCCACCAGCACCGGCGATAATTACCTCAATACCACGTTGATGAGCTTGCTCAGCATAACTGAATAACAGGTCAGGGGTGCGGTGCGCCGACACCACTTGCACTTCATAGGGAATGCCGAGGGTTTCCAGCATGTCTATGCTGTGGCTCATTGTGCTCCAATCCGACTTGGAACCCATAATCACGCCTACCAATGGACTCATCAGTGTTGCCTCTTCAGGTTTGGGCGCCTATTTGCTTTGGCGCGGCAAAAATAACAAACCACGCTACATGGCGTGGCTTAGTTAATGAAACGGTCAAGATTTGTAAGCGACTAATTATAGCGCATTTATTAGGCATTACTAAAACGCTTCGCGACAAATGCCTCTTTCTCATAGGCATCGTTAAAGCCCACCTTGCACAGTTAAGCCAACGCCCAACTCAGTCGCCAGCGCCCACGGCAGCAGTAGCGTATCCAACAAAACACTAAAAGGCAGATCAAGCGCCGCATATTTAGGCGCCTGCGCACCAAAGCGTTGTAACGGATAACTGCCGCCTTGCAAACTGTACCAATCCAGGCGCGTGCCCGAATAAATCACCGGTGCGCCCGCTTGCGCAGCATCTAAGGTGCGCACACTGGCGCAACCACTGCTGAGTAGCAGCGCCACTAGCAATAACGCAAGCGGCGCTCTACTCATCCCAGCCGGCTTGATGATGCTCACCCCAGCGCGGCAACATATCTTGCGGGATCTGTAAAACATTTAGAATACGCGCCACAACAAAATCAACCAAATCATCAATGCTTTGTGGTTGATGATAAAAGCCGGGCGAGGCGGGTAGAATAACAGCTCCCATATTCGATAGTTTCAGCATGTTTTCTAAATGGATGCTGGAATACGGTGCTTCGCGCGGCACGATAATCAGCTGACGACGCTCTTTGAGTGCCACATCTGCGGCACGCTCAATCAAACTATTGCAAGCGCCAGTGGCTATGGCTGACAAAGTTCCCGTGGAGCACGGCACTACCACCATAGCGTTGGGCGCGCCAGAACCCGATGCCACTGACGACATCCAGTCTTCTTTACCATACACCCGCACTTGCCCTGCAGCCGCGCCAGTGTACTCAGTTAAAAACTGCTGCATGGCTTGCGGTTTGGGCGGCAAGAGCACGTCAGTTTCTGTGGCCAACACCAATTGCGCCGCTTTAGAGATCAAAAAATGTACTTCGCGCTCTTCTTGCACCAAGCAATCGAGTAAACGTAAACCGTATTGCGCACCCGAGGCGCCGGTCATCGCTAAAGTAATCCGTTGCGGACCCATCATTGCATCGCCTCCAAGGCTTCCACCAGTTGCGCATGAATCCCGCCAAAACCACCATTGCTCATAATCACCACTTGCGCGCCCGGTTCGAGCAACGCTAAAACACCATCTATGATCGCTTGCAAGCTGTTGCAGACCTGCGTTAGCACCGGCGCATCAGCCACAGTACTGGCCAAATCCCAGCCAAGGTTATCCGGCGCATACCAGAACACATAGTCAGCCAATGCAGTTGACGGCGCTAAACCTTCACGGTGTGCGCCCAGCTTCATAGAATTGGAGCGCGGCTCAATCACGGCAATAATGCGCTGCTGGCCAACTTGCTTGCGTAAACCATCTAAGGTGCTGGCAATAGCGGTGGGGTGATGGGCAAAATCGTCATACACCGTTACGCCAGCGACCTGTGCGATTTTTTGCATACGCCGCTTAACATTCTCAAACCCAGCTAAAGCTTGTGCACCATGCTCAGCAGTCACGCCAACATGCCGCGCTGCCGCTAACGCCGCCAGCGCATTGGCCACGTTATGCAGCCCGGTCAACGACCATTGCACCCGCCCCTGTTCAACACCATCCAACCACACAGTAAAATCAGAACCATCATCTTTAAGCAAATGCGCTTGCCACTGCCCATCAGGCCCGGTGGTTTGTACGGGCGCCCAGCAGCCTTTCTCAACCACCCGCTGCAGCGCTTGCTCGCGCGCAGGATAAATCACCAAACCATTGCTCGGCACGGTACGCAACAAATGGTGGAACTGCAGTTCAATCGCTGCTAAATCAGGGAAGATATCTGCATGATCAAATTCTAAGTTATTGAGTACCGTGGTGCGCGAGCGGTAATGTACAAACTTAGAGCGCTTATCAAAAAACGCACTGTCATATTCATCCGCTTCAACCACAAAGAAATCAGTTGCACCTAAACGCGCAGAGACGCCAAAATTTTGCGGCACACCACCAATTAAAAAGCCTGGCTGCATACCGGCATACTCTAAAATCCATGCCAACATGCTGCTGGTAGTGGTTTTGCCGTGAGTACCGGCGACCGCCATCACCCAGCGCCCTTGCAACACATGCTCCGCCAGCCACTGCGGACCTGAAACATACGGCAAGCCCACGTCGAGCATATATTCAACTGCAGGATTACCGCGCGACAACGCATTACCCACCACCACCACATCGGGCGCAGGCTGCAAGTGCTCAGGCTGATAGCCGTGCATCAGCTCAATACCCTGTTCTGCAAGCTGCGTACTCATCGGTGGATAGACATTGGCATCAGAGCCAGTAACGCGATGCCCTAGTTCTTTGGCTAGCAGGGCTAAGGAGCCCATAAAGGTGCCGCAAATACCTAAAATATGAATATGCATACAGACCTCAAATAATTGCTAGCAAGATTAGCATAATCAACAGGCTACAATCGCCTATCGAGTCGCAGCAACACATTTGCATCCCTATACGCTTTTAAGGCACGATTGCTAACACTACTGCCGCCTTAATATAAAGAGAATTGCCATGCGCATTATTTCTGCCGGCCTAGAACATCTAGACCACTTGCTACCGATGTTTATCCGCTACCGTGAACTCTATGGCGCTATGCCGCAACTTGAGGCTTCAAAAGACTTCTTATTAGAACGCCTTAACAATAAAGAAGCCATTATTTTACTGGCCTATGAAAACGATACAGCGTTGGGTTTCTGCTTGGTCTATCCGAGTTTCTCATCGGTATCATTGCGTCCAATTTGGATCATTAATGACTTGTATGTCGCTGAAGAAGCGCGCCGCAAACAGGTTGCCAATCAATTGCTGAAAGTGGTTGCTGAGCAAGCCCGCAGCAATAATGTTGTGCGCTTGCGTGTATCGATTCTTGCCAGTAATGATATCGCCCAGCGCCTCTATGAGTCAGCTGGTTTTTTAGAAGATAAGCATTTCAGAAACTATATCTTACCCATACAAGGCACACAGTTATGGTCTCAGCGTTGACCTTTACCCAGCCACATATTTAGCAACGCAACAACAGCAACCTGTGCAATTAACCGAGGCGTAGCTATACATGGTATACGCTAACGAATGCGCCTATAATCGCTTCACTTTTCTATTTTAATTTGGATATACAAATGAGCTATAGCAAAATCCCCGCGGGTAAAGACGTTCCTAACGACATCTACGTAGCGATTGAAATCCCAGCCAATCATGCGCCGATCAAGTATGAAATTGACACCGAAACCGACACCCTGATGGTTGACCGTTTTATGGCTACGCCGATGTTCTACCCCGCCAACTATGGCTTTATTCCTAACACTCTCGCTGATGATGGTGATGCTCTGGATGTGCTAGTGGTCACCCCTTACCCTGTGGCTCCAGGCGCAGTGATTCGTGCACGCCCAATTGGTGTATTACATATGACCGATGAAGCCGGCGGTGACGCTAAACTGATTGCTGTACCACATGAAAAAATCACTCAGCTGTATAATGATGTGCATGAGTACACTGATCTGCCACCCTTACTGATTGAGCAAATCAAGCATTTCTTTGAGAACTACAAAGATCTAGAAAAAGGCAAGTGGGTAAAAGTTGAAGGCTGGGGTAACGCTGCCGCTGCGCGCGAAGAAATCTCTAAAGCCGTGGCTGCCTATACAAAATAATTTAAGCACCAATTAAAGACCGATGTACTACATCGGTCTTTAATGATAAATGTAGTAAGCATTTTTCTTAAACTTTCAAACATCTGTAATTTGGCAAGTCTCAAACTGTACTCTATTGAGCAAATGGATTTTATCAATGCGTCTATTCTTGCTTGCCCTACTGTGTGGCAGTTTTATACTCGGCTGCAGCAATGAACCCGAACCTCTGCGCATTGGCAGCAACCGCTGGCTCGGTTACGCGCCAGTCTACCTTGCTGATGAGCTCGGCTGGGCTGCTACAGCCAACATCCGCCTGGTTGAATACTCAACATCAAACGGCGTCATTCGCGGCATGCACAACGGCCTACTCGATGCCGCGATGCTGACGCTAGATGAAGCCATCTTGCTGCAAAGCTCTGGCCACGACATTGAAATAGTACTTATCACCAATATTTCTGCTGGGGCTGACGTCCTTTATGCGCGTCCAGACGTAGCGCATATCCGCGAACTTAAAGGTAAACGCATCGCTGCTGAAGGTGGCACCCTAGGTGCTTATTTTTTATCACGTATTTTAAGCAAAGCCCAATTATCAGCTGGTGATATTCAAGTCGTTAATCTACCCTTGTATCTGCACGTAGACGCTCTCAAAGACAACAGCATAGATGCATCTATTAATCATGCTTCTGTGCATACACAGCTCGAAACAATAGGTTTAGTACCATTGTTTACCAGTCGCGACCTGCCTGGCGAAATCATTGATGTACTTGTTGTAAACCGTGAACGCAGCAATCCAAAATTACGCAAACGCTTACGTGCACTTTGGTTTAGCAGCCTTGAGACTTGGTTTGAGCACCGCAGCAAACTCGATCCTCGTATCCATAAGCGCCTAGGCCTAGACGAACAATCACTCATATTTACCCTCAACGGTATTGTTATGGGTGATAAAGCGCTCAACACGCGTTACTTTGAGCAAGATTTTTTAGCTGCCAGCATAGAACAGCTGCAGACCTATATGCTCACTAGCCGCTTACAAAAGCAGCCGATTGACAACAAGCAACTGCTACCCCGCTGCACAGGTGACAGATGTTAAGCCGTTACTCCCTTCGCTGCTCAATGCCTACACTGCTGGGTGTTTTTGCACTCATTTTCGCCATTCTGTTAATACTTATTCAGTTGCCCATCAGCCAAAAAAATGCGCTTAACTCATGGCGTAACTACACCAACCACATGCTGGTCCAATTGCAAAGCAGCCTCGATGATCACCTTCGCCTCAACCGCATAGAAGAGATGGCAACTGAGCTGACTGAGTTTGGCAGCTTACCCAACGTGCAATGGGCTGCAGTGATCAACTCGCAATTGCATACAGTTGCTGCTACACGCCTCGGCTTAGAGGCCAGTATTCGCAGCCAACTTGATGATCAGCAAATGATTAAATTAATGCATAAGCACACCCCATCATGGCACTTGCTCAAAGATCAACGCTACCTGGCAATATACCCGCTAAGTCGCATGCGTTTTAGCAACAGTGAACAGTCTGCAGCCC
This sequence comes from Pseudomonas sp. C27(2019), assembly GCF_008807395.1. Taxonomy (GTDB): domain Bacteria; phylum Pseudomonadota; class Gammaproteobacteria; order Pseudomonadales; family Pseudomonadaceae; genus Denitrificimonas. The sequence goes on along the minus strand of NZ_CP043320.1, from coordinate 197,006 downwards.
TATTGGTTGAGCTGGACTTCTCTCCTTTCTTGCAGCAAACAACCAACAATGCTTGGCTGTATTTAAGTCAAGCATTGCTCTTGCTGCTGGCACTAGGCTTTATTTTAAACCGTTTATATTCTCAGCTTGTGGTCAGGCGCATCACCCATATTGGTGATGTAACGCAGCGCTATGCCGCTGGCGATATTCAAGTTCGCACTCATTTACATGGCCAAGATGAAATCAGCCAACTGGGCACAGACATCAATAACATGCTTCAGCAGCTTGAAAGCAATCATAAAACCCTTAGTGAAAGCGAAATGATGCTGCGTAATCTAATCAATGCCGCGCCGGTAGGTCTGCTGGTTATCACTGATCAGCATACAATCATTGAAGCCAACCCCGCCGCACAGCAAATTTTCAACATGAACACGCCACAGCTGTGCGCGAGCAATCCAGAGCAATTATTTAGCAATGCCGAGCAGTGGCAACAACTGGTGGACGGCTCACGCAAAACCGCCTTACTGTTGATTGATCGCAATACAAAACGATTAACAGCAGAAGCAGCTATCAGCACGTTCGCACGTAACGACAAAAACTACACATTACTACTGCTCAACGATATTAGCGAGCGCACACAAGCCGAACAGCGTTTGCACTACATTGCTAACCATGATGTGTTAACAGGCCTACTCAACCGTAACAATATTCTTGACTACGTCGAGCAAACCCTAAAGGCCAATCTAGAGCTTAGTCTTATCCTCATCGACCTTGATCGCTTTCAACAGCTTAACGACGGGGTCGGCCATCAAATTGGCGACCAACTGCTGCAGGCTGTTGCAAACCGTTTGCAGGATATTACTGCGCACAAACATACCTTGGCTCGTTTGGGTGGCGATGAATTTTTGCTGGCATTACAAGGTGCTTCTCTTGAGCAAGCAGAGGTTGTCGCCGAACAACTGCTCAGTGCTTTTAAAGAACCTTTCAAAATTGTGCAATATGAATTATTTGTCACCGCAAGCATTGGTATTGCATACAGCCAAGACGCGGCAGGCAGCACCGTACAATTGCTTAAGCATGTTGACCTTGCGCTGTATCGTGCAAAAAAGATCGGCCGCAATGCTTTTGTTAGCTTTAACGCTGACTTGGCTACAGATGCCGCTTTACGTCAGCAATTGACTGATGAATTGCGCCATGCATTGAGCCATGATGAATTCGAGCTGTTTTATCAACCGCAAATCAATAACGCAAACCGACCTGTTGCTATGGAAGCACTCCTGCGTTGGCGTTCCAGCTCTCGCGGCTTAGTCAGCCCAGATAAATTCATTCCATTGCTCGAGGAAAGTGGAATGATCTTAGATGTGTCGCGCTGGGTATTTCGCACCGCTTGCCGACAAGCAACCGCTTGGAGCAATCAAGGTACACCACTGCGCATTGCAGTAAATTTATCACCCTTAGACTTTTTACAAGCTGATTTGGCTGGCTCATTATTCAGCATCATGCAAGAAGAGCAAACACCTGCACGATTGATTGAATTAGAAATCACGGAAAACACTTTGCTCGACAGCGGCTCGCAAGTACACAACACCCTTGCACAGCTCAAAGCAGCAGGCCTACTGTTGTTTTTAGACGACTTTGGTACCGGCTACTCTTCGCTTACCTATATCAAACGTTTCCAGTTTGACGGTATCAAAATTGATCGTGAGTTCGTTGCTGAGCTGCCCAACTGTCAACAATCGATTGCGCTGATACAAGGCATTTTAACCATAGCCGCACACCTCGATTTCGAAGTGGTTGCCGAAGGTGTAGAAACAGCAGAGCAAGCCACGTTTCTGCGCCAGCACGGCTGCCAGCGCTTACAAGGCTATTATTTCTCTGCTGCACAACCGGCCATAGAACACTTCACCAACGCTCACACACTCAAACTGTATTAAATTATGCTTTAGCCAGCTTCAGCAGGGTGTATCCAGCGCTAATATCATCGTTTTCTCAAACAAAGCCAAGCCTACTTCAACAGGATTTTCACAACATAGCCTGGCAGCTTAGCGTTATCAGCACGCTACGTCGTATTTTTTGCCAACTAAGCAGTCAAACGCTCGCAAACATCGTGTGACATAGATTGATTTTCTTTATCACAGCGAATACAAAACGACACACAAAGTACCGGCAAGCAATAAATAGTCTAGCAACGATAGCCATTAGCGCTTTAACCCTGCGCATGGCACGCACGGTAGCTGAAATAATTTAGCTCAACAAGCAGTGCTGCTATACTTTGTACCGTCCCGTGTTTGGCGCGCTGAATCACCCCACACTTGGACTGTATTCTGAACACCTGCTGCACTACCTTATGAGGATTGATATGGCTCGCCAGAAAAAAGACCCCCGTTTTGAGCAATCTTTAAATGAACTGCAAGTACTCGTTGAGCGCCTTGAAAGCGGCGACTTATCACTTGAAGAGTCACTTGCAACCTTTGAGCAAGGTATTGGCTTAACACGTGATTGCCAAAGCGCACTACAGGATGCAGAGCAGCGCGTGCAAACTCTACTTGAGCAAAACGGCACCTTGATCGAAAAACCACTGGACGGAAGTACACTGCCTTGATCACCGATTACCAGCGTTTCTGCCAAACTCACGTCGATGCTGCGCTTGAGCAGCTTTTACAAGCACCTAGCACTGAGCTTGAGCGCCTATATGCTGCGATGCGCTATAGCGTTATGAATGGCGGCAAACGCGTGCGACCACTATTAGTGTTTGCCAGCTGCCAAGCGCTAGGTGGTGACATCAAGCAAGCCTATGGTGCAGCCTGTGCAGCTGAGCTGATTCATGCTTACTCACTGGTGCATGATGATCTACCAGCAATGGATGATGATGCACTAAGGCGTGGGCAGCCAACAACACATATAGCGTTTGACGAAGCCTATGCAATTTTAGCGGGCGACGCCCTGCAGTCATTAGCATTTGAGGCGCTTTGTGATAGCACGCTCTCACCCATCAGCAGTCAACATCGGTTAGATATGCTGACAATACTGGCAAAAGCATCAGGCGCTACAGGCATGGTCGGTGGACAAGCGATTGATTTAAGCTCTGTTGGCAAAACCATCAGCCAGTCAACCCTAGAGTGGATGCATCGACATAAAACAGGTGCTTTAATTCAAGCCAGCGTACAATTAGGTGCAATTGCTAGCGGCCAAGCCACGCCACAGGTTCTGCAGAAACTGACCGACTACGCACAAGCAATTGGCCTAGCCTTTCAAGTGCAAGACGACATTCTCGATGTCACCAGCGATACGCAAACCTTAGGCAAACAGCAAGGCAGCGATCTTGAGCATGCTAAACCAACCTATCCTGCCCTCTTAGGTCTAGAGCAAGCTAAGCAATATGCCGAAGCACTTAGAAAACAAGCACATCAGGCGCTAGCCGATTTTGATCAGCGCGCTGACCAGCTACGCCACTTAGCCGACTATATTGTCTCGCGCAGCCATTAAGTTTCTGAGCTTATAGCAAGGGTATCTGCGCGAGCACTGTAGCACCAGCATACAGGGGTTTATTTTCAAACCTTAAAAACCAAAAAAGCGCTTAGCAATCTCTGCTAAGCGCTTAATATCTACTTAAAAAGCAAATATGTTGGTGGGTCGTGTGGGATTCGAACCTACGACCAATTGGTTAAAAGCCAACTGCTCTACCACTGAGCTAACGACCCAAAAAATGGTCGGGGTAGGGGGATTCGAACTCCCGACATCCTGCTCCCAAAGCAGGCGCGCTACCGGACTGCGCTATACCCCGATGGCTCCACGACCTGGACTCGAACCAGGGACCCAATGATTAACAGTCATTTGCTCTACCAACTGAGCTATCGCGGAACATTACAGGTTTCGTTGAACTCTTTCTAAGTTCGCCTTATCTGTGGTGCGACATTCTACCGATATATCAAACCTTGTCAACACCCATCTGCAAATAAAGCCTATGTTTTCACTGTCGGCAACTTTAAAAACATAAAAGCTGCGATTTATGCAGCGCTGCATCTCTTGCACAGCGCTAACCTTTAACAAAGATTACTGTTATTATCAACTTATTAAAGGATAGTTATAAAGGGTACTGCCATGCATTTGCCTAGCACCTACAGCACTTTATGCTCTAGTCATAACGAAACCCGCGCTGGAGGTGCGCTCACAGATCGGAAAATTTTGCCTCAATTCAGCAGCTTGACGCAAAACATTCGTAAACTGCTACTGGATCATCTTGCCAAGCATGTTCGCGCAACCTTTACCCAGGCCGATAGCGCTTTATTTAACTGCGCAGAAAAAGCTGAAAACAATCAAGTGCAAACCATGTTTTTCGAAAGCATACGTGAGGTACGCGATCAGCACTTACAGATTGAGCGTGCTTTCTTACAAAACATTGGTCGCCAGTTTGATAGCTTTATCGCAGGTCAGGGCAAACCTGAACACAAAGCCACTGATATTAGCGACATTGATGCTCTGGAGTTGTCTTTGGTAAAAACAGATGACTTTGAAGAGTCTCTGCTTGTCACTAGTATGTCCAAAAAAGTCAGTGAACGCTGCATTGAAGCACTGCATGGTATCGAACAACGCTTAGCGCTTATTAATAGCGGTCAAAAGCCGGGCGACAATAACCCTCTGTCACCTGACTTTATAGCCAATAGCTTTTACGCAGCAATAGCACCCAGCTCCTTCAATCTGCAAATTAAAACAATTCTGTACATGCTATTTGAGCAGTTTGTCATGCGTGAACTCGATGAGTTTTATGCGGCAACTAACGCCCTTCTTATTGAAGCCGGTGTACTACCAAACTTAAAGTACTCAACAACAGCAATAAAAGGCACACAACGCAGCTCTGCTGGTTCGTCAGCGCAAGTCGATAACGAGCAGGCAGCGCAAGTAGACTCAAGCACAGCAGCAAACTCGCTTAACCATTCACAACAATCTGCTAATCTCCAGCACACTGAACAAAGTCAAGCTACAGTGCGTCCCGCAGGATCGCCTTATAGCGCAATAGATGAAACAACCCGCTTGCAAGCACAAACAATTAGCTCGCTACTTAGCAATTATCGCCAACAAGCCCCAAGCCAATCCTTGCCCGATGGTGTGCGCAGTATTACTGCATTTACCCCGCACTCTGCTGATTTAGAATACAGCACATCGCAACTTTTACAGTCCCTTGCACAACTGCAACAAGAAACCGCTAAGCAAGCGCTAAGTAGCTTTACTACACAAACCGTAGACAGCATAAAAAGCGCGCTGGTTGCACAACTACAAGCAACCCACGATGATACTGAACAACATAAAATAGCCGAGCTTCAAGCCAATACTATTGACTTAGTGGGCATGCTGTTCAACTTTATTATTGAAGATGCCAGCCTCTCCGAGACCAGTAAGAAAATTCTATCGAATTTACATTCACTATATTTACAAGTTGCCCTGCAGGACCCAACACTCTTCACCCAGCACCAACACCCCGCTCGAAAGCTTCTTAATGGCATGGCACAAGCAGGTATTCTTTATCAGAGCGCGACTGAAGAAAACGCACTGCAGCAGAAAATGCAGGCCACAGTTTCACAAGCCTTGCACTCTTATAAAAACGACAGCGCCATATTTGAATACCTCATACAAGACTTTAATACTTTTGTTACAGCCTTAAAACAACGTGTTGAGCTACGTGAAAGACGCGCAGTTGAAGCAGCCAAAGGCCGCGACAAACTATTAGCAGCACGCAACCAAGCGTGCGCGCTAGTTAACAACACGATCAAGACATTTCCGCCGCCCACCATTATCCGCACATTTTTAGAGCGCACTTGGGTTGATGTTTTAGTCTTTGCATTCTTACGCCATGGCCCTGCCAGCGCACAATGGCAACGTTACGCCGAAGTTGCCCAGCAACTGGCTTGGAGCGGCACATTCCTAGAAAAGCCCGAAGACCAACATCGCCTTAGAGAGTTGCGTAAACCCTTGCTTGCGGACTTACAAAAAGGGCTTGAATTACTTGGCAGTCACCACCCTGATATGATTCGCAAGCTTTTACACGACCTAGTTGCTTGCCAACATGCTGTGCAAGCTCAACAAGCTGAGCTTGCAGAAAAAATCAGCTCTGACTTACCCAGCAGCCCACTTGGTACAATGCTTGGCGAGGAGCAAGCATTAGAGCCTGCCTCCCCCTTAGAAACCCTCTCGAGTAAAGCTCAAGAAATTGCATACACCCTAGAACATATTAGCTTTGGCACTTGGTTTGAGTTCTACTCCCCCCAGCAACCCTTAAGCTATCTTGGTTTAGCCCCACCACACGCAACTATATGTTTGTTGATGCATCAGGGCAGCGTGTTGCGATCAAACCACTGACCGTCCTTGCCGGTGAAATTGAACAAGGCAAGGCTCGTATCATGACGAGAAACCGCACGGCCCCTTTAATAGATCGCGCGTTAACCGCTATCCAAAAGATTTTTCAGCGCTTCAACCATAATTCCGCTTAAGGTATGGAGTATTAATATGAACGAGCGCCGCCACAACCCACGCCATACAACAGAGCAAGCTCTTGAAGCCTACGATGTGCATAGCGCTCGTTTCTTAGGGCGTTTTGTTGATATCTCTGAAGATGGGTTCCTACTATTTTGCCCGCAAAATATTGATGTCGACAGCATTTGGCAAATTCGTGTACTAGAAGCCAATGACCAGCACTTTCACTCAATATTATCTTTTGGTGCAGAATGCCTATGGATACGCCAAGCTGATGACGACAATCATTGCTGGGCAGGCTTTCAAATCATTGATATTTCAGCGCAAGACACTAAAAAGTTGAAAGCCCTTTTCTGTAGCCCAGAATAACTCGTATGCATACGGCAGCAGTCTAGCAGGCCAACAACCGAGACTGCTCAACTGACTGAGTTACACCTGTTCGTGTTTAAAACAGTTAGACTTATACCTATCTTTATTTTTTGAAAGTGATTATGCGTCGTACTAAAGAAAAGGCAGATAACACTCGTGCAGCAATACTAACCGCGGCAGAGCTTTTATTTTTTAAAAAAGGTGTTTCCCACACTTCATTGGAACAAATTGCCCGACACGCTGGCGTGACCCGTGGCGCGGTGTATTGGCATTTTGCAAACAAAGCACACTTATTCAATGAGATGCTTAACCAAGTACGCTTGCCCGCTGAACAAATAGCTGAGCACATCAGCCAATGCGACCCTAACAATCCAATTATTGGCTTAAGACACTTATGCACTGAAGCTCTTTTAACGATGGGCAGCGATGAAAGAAAGCGACGTATTTTTACCATTTTACTGCGCCGCTGTGAGTTTACCGATGACTTGCGTGAAGCAGAGGAACGCCACGAAGCGTTTATCAATGACTTTATTGCTTTGTGCGAGCAGCTCTTTAGCGAGCCTGCCACACTGAAACGCTTACACCCCGAGATAACGCCGCGTTTGGCCGCTCTATCCTTACACGCCATGCTATTGGGTCTGCTCAGTGATTGGCTTAGAGACCCCACATTGTTTGATGTGGAGTTAGCTGGGACCATGCTTGATGCATTGTTTAGAGGCATTATTACCGACTGGGAATCAAATAGCAGTTGTGCAGCACTGCACGCAAACTAGTCAGCAATCAACCAATCTAAACGCCACCCCCCTGCACTTTGCTGCAGGGTTTCAGCCAGCCAAGGCAGCAATTGCCTAAGCTCATCCTCTAGGCCCCATGGTGGGTTGCAAATCACCATACCTGAGCCATTAAGACGCGTTGCATCATCTGGCTTGTGAACGTACAGCTCAACACGTAACAGGCTAGGCGCACTGCTCTTTTGCAGCTGCTGATAGAAGCGCCGTAACTGCGCAACATCTTTAACGGGATACCATAAGCATACAATGGCTTGACGCATACGCGCCAAGCTTTCCTCTAACGCCCGCACACAACTTTGCAGGTCATCGCCTTCTTCAAACGGCGGATCAATCAGCATCAACAGACGCTTCTCTGCGGTTGGTAATAAAGCGCGCGGTACATGCCAGCCTTCGCCAAGATGCACAGTTACACGTAGATCAATACGCATATTTTCTTTCAGTAACTGGCCATCTGTTGGATGCTTTTCGTTTAAATACAAATGATCTTGGCTACGTGTCAAACAACGCACCAGCTCTGGCGAGCCAGGATAATAGCGCAATTCATCATCGTCATTGAGCTCACTGACTGCATGCAAGTAATCGACTAGCAAGGGCTGATCACTGCCCCATAAACGAGCAATACCCTCGCGCCATTCATCGGTCTTCAGCGCTTCTTCACCTTGTAAGTCATACAAGCCAATTCCTGCGTGCGTATCTATATAAGCGATAGGAGCAGACTTCTTTTGCATTAAAGCGATACAGCGTGTCAGCAGCCAATGCTTCAGTACATCTGCATGGTTGCCTGCATGGTAGGCATGACGATAGTTCATATATGACCTCAGCGTAGCTCTTGTTGAATACTTAACATCGTACGCGGCCAAGGCTTATCATTACGTACTTTTTCCGGCAGGCTATTGATAGCGGCTTGGGCAGCTGCTCGGTCAGCAAAGGAGCCATAGGTCACCACAAACAGGGCCTGACCTTGGTGCTCTTTCCTAAAGTAATGAAACTGCGCTGTATTTTGCTTTATAAACGCTTGCGCTGTCGCTTCAGTGCGCGTACCGAGTACTTGCAACGTATAACGTGCAGCCGCTTGCTGCTTGTACCATTGCTGATGCCCTGACGTACCGATCAATCCAGTAGCTACCGGCTTTTTTACTGCAGTAGCCACAGGTTTTTTCACTGCAACTGGTTTTGCTACCGGCGGCGCTACCGCTGCTGGGGCCGCAGGTTTTTTCTCCGCCAGAGCGACAGGCTGTACAACTGTTTCTTTAATAACCTCTACTGGCGGGCTGCTGATAGGTACAGGCACACTATCAACGGGGCGTGCAGCAGGTATCATGGCTACATCAGGCACCGGCTCATCTGCCACTAAATGACTGTTTTCATCTTCTGTATTGACCGCCTGTGCTAAAGGCGCTCGCACCACAGGCTCTGAATTGAGCACTAAAGGAAGCTCAACTTTAGTCGTACCAACCTCACTAATCGTGTCGCCCTCAGGCAGTTGACTGGCTTGCTCACTAACAACTGATGCAGCAAGCTCCGTACTGCTGTCAGCAGGCTCAGAGCTTTGCATCAGCCACACTACAGCTAACGCAATAGCCAGCACGGCTAATAGCGCAAGATGCTTATACGGCAGATTATTTACGACTTTTTGTTTTGATCCGTTACTATTGATTTGTTCAAGCAAGATCGCTTTGGCAACATGATTAACTTGTCCAGGCCAGCCTTCAGACTGAGTATAGATATCGCTCAATTGTTGTTCGGTAAATACATCAAGCGCTTGCCCTGCAGCGACCAAGCGCTGCTCAAGATACTCAACAACCTCGTCTTCATCCCAAGGTTCAAGCGCGATAACATGATGCAAATCTGCATTATCTGCAACTTTCTCTAATAGTGGACAAATTGAAGAGTCTGAAAAGACAAAAACACGGGCACTTACATCATTCACACCCTGTGCAATGCGCTGCAGAAACAATAATGCAGATTGCTCTAAACGCTCTGCATTATCAACAATCACATGCACCTCTTGCCCAGTCATTATTAACTGTTCAATGTGCCTTAAAACGCCAGCAATATCACTGTCATGCAAACCCAGCGCAGCGTTAACCTGCTGCAACATGGATGCAGCATCGGCATTTACTGATGCAGCAACAACAATACTTTTAATCGGCTCTTTTGAGCTGGCTACCAGCGCCTGGCGTAAAACTGTTTTACCACTGCCCTCGGGCCCTGTTACCACCAACATCAATTTGCTGTAACGCGCCAAATGATGCAACTCAACCAGAACAGGTCGGCGCTTAGCGGCAAAAAACTTAAAACTTGGACCACGCCCTAGAAACGGGTCATGTTCAAATTGATACCAATCTAAATAACCATCATCAGCATGCAAGTCAGCCATAACGCCCTCATTCAATTAAATACTGCCTACAATTGCCGAATAATCAGCAGTCAATACGTCATGCAGCATATCAACAGGATACTCTGTTGTGATCAGTGCATCGCCCAAATCACGCAACAAGACCAGACGTATATGCCCACCAATATTTTTCTTATCAACCGCCATATGGGCTAAAAATGTTTGAGCTGTCATTGTTGCTGGTGGTACCACTGGCAGACCTGCTTGCAGTAAGAGTTTTATCCCTCGGTTACGCTGTTGCAGCGTTATCCACTCAAGCCTGTGAGACATCTCTAAAGCCATAACAGTTCCAGCAGACACTGCTTCGCCATGCAACCAAGCCCCATAACCTTGCTCAGTTTCAATCGCATGGCCAAAAGTATGGCCTAGGTTAAGCGTCGCGCGAACACCAGCTTCACGCTCATCAGCAGATACAACCTTGGCCTTAGCAGCACAGGAGCGCTCAATTGTTTCAATCAATGCCAGGCTATCTAAACGACGTAATTGATCAATATGCTGTTCGAGCCAAGTCAAAAATGGCTCATCACAAATCAATCCGTATTTAATCACTTCAGCGAGGCCAGCTGATAACTCACGCGCAGGTAAGGTTGCCAAGGTTGCCGTATCAATAATGACCGCTTGCGGCTGATAAAACGCACCCACCATGTTCTTGCCTAACGGGTGATTAATACCTGTTTTACCGCCAACAGAAGAGTCCACTTGCGCCAGCAAGGTGGTTGGTACTTGAATAAAATTGACCCCGCGCTGATAACAGGCAGCAGCAAAGCCAGCCATATCACCAATCACGCCGCCACCTAAGGCAATCAGCGTGGTTTTTCGGTCATGTTTGTCAGCTAGCAAGCTGTCAAAAATCAACTGCAAGGTTTCCCAGTTTTTATAAGACTCACCATCTGGCAAAATAACTTCGCTGATCTCATAGCCTTGTAAAGCCTGGCGCAGCTGCTGTACATACAAAGGCGCTACCGTTGTATTACTAACTATCGCAACTTTACGCCCCACAATATGTGGTGTGAACAGCTGGGCCTGTCGCAACAAATCTGTACCAATATAAATTGGATAGCTGCGTTCAGCCAATTCAACAGTAAGCGTACGCATGCATGCCTCTCGTTATAATGTTTAGATAAACGTGAAAAATATTACTTGCAAATATTTAGGCAGATATTAAAGCCAATAGGCAAGTATAGCGCAGATCCTATGATGAGATTAGCGGCTATTATTCTTGTTGAGAAACTGCAGAATTTCTTGCACGACCATACGCGGAGGACGGGTATCAGTCTCAATAATTAAAGTTGCCACTTCTCGATATAATGGATCGCGCAGTGCCAACAGGTCAGCAAGAACCTGCGCGGGGTTTTCGGTTTGCAGCAAGGGTCGGTTACGATCTCTTGCCGTGCGTGCCAGCTGATGCTCAACTGAAGCATGCAAGTAAATAACAACATCTGCCTTACGCATAGCCTGACGATTTTCTGAGCGCAAAACAGCGCCACCGCCGGTTGCCAGCACAAGGCCTTGCTGTGCGCTTAACTCGGCCAGCACCGCCTGCTCTCGATCACGGAAACCCACTTCACCTTCGACATCAAAGATCAGCGGAATACTTGCACCTGTGCGCTCTTCAATCTCTTTATCAGAGTCTTTGAAGGGCAAGCCCAGCTCTTTAGCAAGCAAACGCCCGATGGTGCTTTTACCAGCACCCATCGGGCCAACAAGTATGTAATTAGCAGTTTGCATTAATTATTCAGTGAAATAGCCTGATTGTTCATAATACGCGGGGTAATAAATACCAGCAGTTCAGACTTTTGGTCTTGGATGTAATCTCGGCGGAAAATGCGGCCAATAAAGGGTAAGTCACCCAAGAATGGCACTTTATCCACTGATTTTGTTTGCGTATTAGAGAACACACCACCAATCACGATCGTTTCACCATCAGTCACCAATACTTTGGCATTCACCTCATTCTTTTTAATCGGTGGCACACCGTTTAGTGCATTGGCAAAGTCAGGCTCGTCCTTAGTGACCTTAACATCCATAATGATGCGGTTATCAGGCGTGATTTGCGGTGTCACTTCCAGCGATAACGCCGCTTCTTTAAATGAGGTACTGGTTGAACCGCTAGAACTTGCTTCTTGGTATGGAATTTCAGCACCTTTCAGGATTTTCGCTGTTTCTTTATCAGAGGTCACAACCTTGGGCTGTGATACCACTTCACCGTTACCAGTTTTTTCCATTGCAGAAAGCTGCAGATCAAGAATGGCGTGATTGGTAATAAAACCAATACCCAAGCCAGCTGTAGCATTCTGTACGCCCATATCAACAAAAGGCACAGGGCTATTATTAATCGTTGGCAGTGTACAGTTACCTGCAAATGGTCCGCAGTTGGTCTCATCATTGTCTTTAATACCAATGTTTCCATCTTTACCAAAGGCATTCCATTTGCCCGTATTGCTCATCAAAGCACCGCCCCAACGGACACCTAAACTTTTGCTGTAATCAACGTTCGCCTCAACAATACGCGCTTCAATCATTACCTGCCGCACTGGAATATCGAGCTGTGCTACAACACGGCGTAACTCATCAAGCTTATCTTGAGTCTGGTAAGCAATAATGCTGTTGGTGCGATCATCCACTGTGACTGAGCCGCGCACATCACTTTGATCACTGGTCACTGATTGGAATAAAGCCGCAATTTGTGATGCTTTTGCATAGTTCACTTGAATCAGCTCACGACGCAAAGGTGCCAGTTCAGCAATTTGCTTCTGCGCCTCCATTTCTTGACGCTCACGTGCAGCAATTTCATCTGCAGGCGCTACGAGTAACACGTTACCAATTTTACGCTTATCAAGACCTTTAGTTTTCAACACTAAATCAAGCGCTTGATCCCAAGGTACATTTTGTAAGCGTAATGTGATGTTACCCTGCACAGTATCACTGGCAACTAAGTTTAGATCAGTGAAGTCAGCAATCAACTGCAACACTGAACGCACATCAATATCTTGGAAGTTTAGTGATAGCTTTTCACCGGTATAAGCAAAGCGTTCTGCATTGCGTTTTTCTATTTCATCTTGCGTGACAGGTTTAACACTAATTGTTAGCTTATCATCAGTTTGATAAGCCAAATAATCGTAAACACCACTTGGCTCAATGACGATTGCAACTTTGCCATTAGACTCACTGGCACTGACAAACTGCACAGGCGTTGCAAAATCTTTAACATCTAAGCGTACGCGCAACGCTTCTGGCAATACTGACTGAGCAAATGTCAGGCGAATCTTGCCACCTTGATCTTGAATATCAGGTGTGTTGTTAGGATCACTGAGCTCAATAACAACATTACCTTCACCTTGCTCACCACGCTGAAAATCAATATTACTGATACCGCGCTGCTGAGCAGCGTAAGGCTTAACAACCGGCGTGTTGACAACAGGTGCTGACGCACTCACATTATCGCCCACCACAATATACAAGTGCTTACCTTCTGCACGCGTGCTATAGGGCGACAGACGACTCATATTAATAATTAATCGTGTGCGATCTTGCGCCTCAACAACACTGACACTGCGTGCATTACCTGCGCCAAGCTCTAGATTTTTAGTACCCAATTTATTTTTAACACCGGGCAAATCCAAAGCAATTCGAGCGGGCTGCTCAATGGTGTAGCCGCGCGGTGCAGTGATCGGTTCATCAAAGGCTAATTTAAGTTCCACCTTGTCGCCAGGCAATGCTGCTACATCTAATGTTTGCAGGTTGGCGGCTAGCAATGCTGGTGAAAATGCCGCTGCCAGCAAAGTCATACCGATACGAGATAGTTTTGTTTTCATTTTCCAATTCCGTTGTGCTTGCACATAATCAGTTTTCATAGCCAGCCTCACTCAAGAGCGTTCCTGCAAAGCCAGAGTGCGCGGCCGTTCCAACCAGCCACCATCGCCATCAGAAACAATTTCTATCACTTCTATACCAGCCGTTGTGATAGCCGTCACGCGACCGTGATTGCCGCCAAGGTAGTCACCAATGCGCACACGATGCACACCATTGCCACCGCGAAGCAAAGCATAAGTGCCTGCTTCATTTGAAAGTGTTCCCACCATCACAAAGCTTTCAATATTAAAGCCTTCAAGAAACTGTTTAACCCGTGTTTCATCAGGCTCGATATCCTTACTGCCTTTCTCGCGGCTGCTTAACTCAATCTTCACAGGCGGCTGAAATGGACTGCGCAAGGTTGCTGCCACATAAGTAAATGGCTCATATACCACTTCTTTAGGCATCGGCTCAATCGATCCTTTCGGCCGCGAGCGAACCTCATCCATAAATACTTGTAAATCAGCAAAGCCATCTGAAGATCCGCAGCCCGTTAAACTCAAAGCTAATACTGCGGTCAACACGTAATGAGAGCGTTTCATTGCTTCGCTCCTTTATCGTTGTAACGGTACGTTTTTACTAAAACATTCATTGCCAACCTAGAACTACTGCCTTCAACCACTGGCTTGATAGTGAAATCATGCAGCGTCACAATTCGCGGCATACTAGCTACAGCACTAACAAATGTTGCTACATCGTGGTAACTACCAAACACTTTAACTTGTATCGGCAGTTCAATATAAAATTGCTGCGTGATCTCTGGCAGCAATTTTATTTCCTCAAACTCAAGACCAGAATTCAAACCTGCACTGGTGATGTCCTCAAGCAAACCGGGCACTTCAGTATCACTGGGCAGCTGCCGCAATAAGGCTTCAAACGAAGCTTCCATCAGCTTCATCTGCTCCTTGTATTCTTCAAGATTAGCAGCTTGGCGAACCTTGACAGTGAACTGCTCTTTTAGGGTAACCTCTTCTGCCTGCTGGCGCTCAAGCGCATCTTGCAAATCGGTTAAATGCATAAAATAGCCTAACGCTAAAACAGCGCTAAGCAGAATCAAGCACACTAACACCCGAACTGCAGCAGGCCATGAGCCAATATTATTAAAATCGAGCTCGGCAAAATCGACTTTGCCTAAGCTTTTAAAGGAGTCCACTAAACTCATTGCTGTCCTCCTTGCTCACTCAGCTCACTTGGTGCTGTCTGCTGTACAGTCAGCTTAAAGGTATTAGCTTGATCAAGTTTATCAGCACTGACAGCCTTAACTTCAGTCAAGTTGGGTGCGCTAAGCCAATCTGAGTCCGCTTGATTGCGCATCAAACTTGACACTAAATTATTAGACTCAGCAGCCCCTTCAATAGAAATAGACTGCCCTTCCATTTTCACATCAGTAAAGTACACACCGTCCGGTAGCGTGCGTATCAACTGATCAAATACACGGGCTGTTATAGGGCGGTTGCCTTGCAAGTCCTGGATAATTTTCATACGTTCAACCAGCTGCTGACGTCGTGTCTTCAGCTCACTGATTTCTTTAATACGAGAATCCAGAGCCGAGATTTCTTTGCGCAGAAACTCATTGCGTGCATTTTGCTGCTCAATTGCAGTATTTAGGTATTGATCGGCTAAAAAAACAACACCCCCAGCTATAATTAACACACCCACTAAAATCACTAGAAATTGCTGTTTGCGTTCTTCGCGCAACTGCTCACGCCAAGGAAGTAAGTTGATGCGTGCCATCAGTCAAAACTCCTCATCGCTAAGCCACAAGCAATCATCAAAGAAGGCGCATCACTTGCTAATGCACCTGCATTGACCTTGCTGCTTAGCGTCATATTGGCAAAAGGGTTAGCCACAAGAGTTGGCGTACCTATTTTTTGTTGAACAAGCTGATCCAGCCCGACAATCGAAGCTGTGCCACCTGCTAAGATGATGTAATCGACATCGCTGTACTGTCCCGCAGCAAAAAAGAACTGCAAGGAGCGTGACACTTGCTGAACAACCGCCTCTTTAAAGGGGGTCAATACTTCGCTCTCATAATCATCTGGCAAGCCACCTTGCTTTTTAGCCAGACCCGCCTCTTCTACAGACAAACCATAGCGACGCTGAATTTCTTCTGTGAGCTGTTTGCCACCAAAAATTTGTTCACGCGTATAAATTGTTTGACCGTTATGCAGGACACTGAGCGTCATCATGGTTGCACCAATATCAACAACCGCAACCGTTAGATCATCCTCACTATCACTCAGCTGCTCAGCCAGTAAGCCATAAGCACGCTCTAGAGCATACGCCTCAATTTCGACAACTTTCGCACTCAACCCTGCCAATGCTAATGCCGCTTCCCGTACTTCTACGTTTTCTTTACGACAAGCTGCAAGCAATACATTAACCCGCTCATTACTGCGCGGCGCAGGCCCTTGCACCTCAAAGTCGATTGCAACCTCTTCAAGAGGGTATGGAATGTATTGATCCGCTTCAATCTTGAGCTGATTTTCTAATTCATCATCAGAAAGCCCAGCGTCCATTTCAATCGTTTTAGTAATCACTGCAGAGCCAGCAACTGCAACTGCCGCTTGTTTAATATTAGTGCGCGCTTTACTGAGCAGTTTAGAAATCACCTGTCCAACTAAATCAAGTTCCGCAATATTTTTCTCTACGATTGCATTGAGTGGGAGCGGCTCAACAGCGTACGCCTCTACTTTATAGCGGCCACTTGAGCGACTCAGTTCTATGAGCTTAACTGAAGTCGAGCTTATGTCGATCCCCAGCAGCGTATTCGCTTTCTTTTTGAAGAGCCCTAGCACGACAGAATCCCTATCAACATCCGTCACTTACGTACGGTTTAGGTTTGTTCCACATTAGATAAACGATGAACGAAGAAGCGCAAATAGCTTCTCTTGAATAAAAACGTTTATAATGTGCCCAGTTTTATTGTATGTCGCAGTATTTTTTTATAACCCCTAATCTCTTTGGAAATCAAATAGCCTTGATGCATTTGCTGAAATTTCTCTTTGCTGCCATCACTACAGTTGTTTGCGGACTGGCACTCAGCCTAAGCGGTGCTTTTTTGTACCTCAGTCCCAATTTACCGTCTATCGAATCTTTACGTAGTATAGAACTACAGATTCCTTTGCGGGTCTATAGCAATGATGCAAAGTTAATCGCTGAATTTGGAGAAATGAGACGTTCGCCTATTTTATTCAACGATATCCCAAAAAATTTCATCCATGCATTGCTTGCCGCTGAAGACGATAACTTTGCCAATCATTATGGCGTAGATCCGGGTAGTTTATTGCGCGCTGCTGCTCAAATTTTAAAAACAGGCCAAATCCAAACTGGCGGCAGCACGATAACCATGCAAGTTGCTAAAAACTATTTTCTCTCCAGTGAGCGTAGCTTCTCTCGCAAGGCCAATGAAATATTATTAGCTTTACAAATTGAGCGAGAACTGACTAAAGATGAAATCCTAGAGCTTTATATTAATAAAATATACCTTGGCAATCGTGCTTACGGAATTGAAGCTGCCTCTCAAGTGTATTACGGCAAATCCATTAGCGACATCAGCTTAGCTGAAATGGCTATGATCGCAGGCTTACCTAAAGCCCCCTCTCGCTTCAACCCTATCGCCAACCCAGAGCGCAGCATGGAGCGGCGCAATTGGATTCTGGGGCGTATGGTTAAATTAGGACGTATTTCTGAACAAGCCTACCAAGAAGCAATTGCAGAACCGCTAACTGCTCGCCTGCACTTTACTGCACCAGATCTCAACGCGCCTTATATCGCAGAAATGGCCCGTGCAGAAATGGTCGGTCGCTTCGGCGGCCAAGCCTATACTGACGGTTATAGTGTCACCACCACAGTACCCTCTGACTTACAAACCGAAGCAAGCCGCGCTGTACGCAACGGGTTGATCGTCTATGATCAGCGCCACGGCTATCGTAAACCTGAAAAATCCGCATTGGCTAAAGAGCAATGGTCCGCCGCTCTCACTAGTGCTCGAACCATAGCGCAGTTTCTACCTGCCATTGTGACTCAAGTCGACACGCAAGGTATTAGCGTCATGCTATCTGACGGTACTCAGGAGCCTGTTTCGTGGCAAAGTATGCGCTGGGCTCGGCCTTTTATTAATAACCGCAGTATGGGCCCCAGCCCAAGAAAGCCAGCGGATGTCGTGCAGGTCGGTGACTTAATTCGTGTCAATCGCCAAGAAGACGGCTCGCTAAGCTTTTCTCAAATTCCTAAAGCGCAAGCTGCACTGGTCTCTCTAGATCCTAACGATGGTGCAATTCGCTCATTGGTAGGCGGCCTATCGTTTGAGCAAAGTAATTACAACCGCGCCATACAAGCTAAACGCCAACCGGGCTCAAGTTTTAAACCTTTTATTTACAGCGCTGCTCTTGATGCCGGCTATACGGCAGCCACTATAGTTAACGATGCGCCTCTAGAAGTGTTTGAGCCTGGCATGCAGGAAGTATGGCGCCCTAAAAACTCTGATAATTCGTTCTCAGGACCTATCAGAGTGCGCGAAGGCTTATACCGCTCACGCAACATTGTATCAATTCGCATCCTACAAGATATCGGTATGCAATATGCGCATGATTACATCAGCAAATTTGGCTTTGACCCAAAAGACCTGCCGCGCAATTTATCTTTAGTGCTCGGCACCGCCACCTTAACACCGCTTGAAGTCACCACCGGCTGGACAACCTTTGCCAATGGTGGCTATAAAATTGAACCCTATTTAATTGAGCGCATTGAAAACCGTGATGGACAAACAATTTTCTTGGCCAATCCAGCGCGTACACCTGCGGCTCTCAACACTGCCGATACCAACAGCGCGGAGCAACTACTGGCTGGCAATGAGCCCGAACCCCAGCTTGAAGCTGAGCGCATTATTGATGAGCGTACCGCTTATGTGATGACCAGCATGCTCCAGGACGTGATCAAGCGCGGCACTGGGCGCCGTGCTTTAAGCTTAAATCGCAGCGATTTAGCCGGTAAAACAGGCACCACTAATGAGTCTAAAGACAGCTGGTTTGCTGGCTACAACGCCGATGTTGTCACCACCGTATGGGCGGGTTTCGATCAACCTGAAAGCCTTGGCAGAAATGAATATGGCGGCACTATCGCTCTACCTATCTGGATTGACTACATGGCGTATGCTCTTAAAGACAAGCCAAATCATTTACAAAAAGAACCTGCCGGCATGATCAGTCTGCGCATTGACCCTGTCAGTGGGCGTATTGCTCGGCCTGGTACGCCTGACGCCTATCTGGAGATATTCAAAAGCGAGGATACCCCTCCGACAATGGATGAGTTTGAAAACAGCTGGCAAGCACCCAGCAGTCCATACCCAGAGCCCACTCAAGCCGCACCCATTGACCTTTTCTAAAACTCTTGCGCTTTAAATAATAAATACTCATTAACAAAAAACCCGCAATATGCGGGTTTTTTGTTAATGCTTAAGACTTAACCGTCAAATACTTCACTGACTGATTTCAGCGGATAATGCTTAGGATAAGGCAAGGTTGCTACGCCTGTTTCAATCGCTGCTTTAGCTACAGCATCCGATACCAAGGTAATTAGACGCGGATCCATTGGCTTAGGAATAATGTATTCACGACCAAATTCAAGACAATCAATACCATAAGCATCACAGACTTCGCTCGAGACTGGCAGCTTGGCGACATTACGTAACGCATGCACTGCAGCGATTTTCATCTCTTCATTTATACGTGTTGCGCGCACATCAAGTGCACCACGGAAAATAAACGGAAAGCCTAATACGTTATTCACTTGATTAGGATAGTCTGAACGTCCTGTCGCCATAATCACATCAGGACGTGTCGCATGCGCCAGCTTTGGATCAATCTCAGGATCAGGGTTAGAGCAGGCAAACACAATTGGGTTGGGAGCCATACGTGCGAGGTTTTCTGCGCTAAGCAAATTCGCGCCTGACAAACCAACAAACACGTCTGCACCTTCCATTGCATCAGCCACTGTGCGGCAGTCAGTCTCATGGGCAAAGACAGCTTTGTACTGATTAAGATCTTCACGTCCTGAATGAATCACACCCTTCAGGTCAATCATAAAGATGTTTTCTATTTTCGCACCCATGCTGATTAACAGCTTCATGCACGCCGTTGCTGCAGCACCTGCACCAAGACTAACAATGCGCGCTTCTTCCAGTGTTTTACCGGCAATTTCTAGTGCATTCAGCATCGCTGCAGCCGTTACAATAGCTGTACCGTGCTGGTCATCATGGAACACGGGAATGTCACACTGCTCAATCAAAGCGCGCTCAATTTCAAAACACTCTGGCGCTTTAATATCTTCTAAGTTGATACCACCAAAGGTGATAGAAATACGCTTAACCGTATCAATAAATGCTTGCGGGCTTTCTGCATCCACTTCGATATCAAAAACGTCAATCCCAGCAAAGCGTTTAAATAACACGCCTTTACCTTCCATAACCGGCTTAGATGCCAAAGGCCCGAGGTTACCCAAACCTAAAATTGCGGTACCGTCTGAAATGACTGCCACTAAATTTCCCTTGCCAGTGTATTTATAGGCAAGTTCCGGATCACGCGCAATTTCACGGACCGGCTCAGCAACACCGGGACTGTAGGCAAGTGCCAAGTCACGCGCAGTTGCAGTGGGTTTAGTGAGCTCTACACTTAATTTCCCAGGACGCGGGGAAGCATGGTATTCGAGAGCGGCTGTTTTTATATCAGACATAATGGAGATTTTCCGCTTGACTATAGAATGAATTTGACGAGGTGCGAGCATACTCAAGATCTACAAAGCTCACAAGTGTATCAAAATAAAACTGACCTATAGCAACATCCTGACTGGCGCATATCAGCACTCAGCACAGATTACCCAAACAGAACATGATCAACTATCGTGTTTACACTTACTGCCATTCGAGCATGCTTGGATGACTTGCCGTTAAGCGCCACTTTGCATATTTATTTCGTTGCCCCCTGCGTTCAGTCACCCAGCCTCGGGTTTTGAGCGTACGGCCCTGCCACTCAGCAAAGCGCTGACCTTTAAAGTATTGCAGGGAACTCAACGGAATGTTGACAGTTACTGAGTGTTCCAACTCAAGCCACACGCCACCACGATTGCGCTGCACACGCGCAACGCGTCCGCGCAACAAAGTAAAGCCGCCGGAATTAATATCTTTCGCATGAGTGAATGTTGCATTTTTCCACAGACCTACACGCTGATGACGCGCCTGCAGCTCAGCCTGCGTCAAACATCCTGCTAGAGCTGTATTTGGCGCCACCACTGTATGATAGGCCAAGCCCTCAGCAACTAACTGTGCTTCAAGGCTGACACCTGCACGATCATACGCATGCGCTAGTACACGCCCGTAGCGATCTTGACTTGGATCTCCAACGCGCAGATTGACTTTGTTATTATTGGCCTTAACCAGCCCAGTTAAACGGCGCGTGGCCTGAACGGCATAGGCTTCTGTACGGCGACCACGACCACCCATCTCAGGCGCATTAATACCAATCAAGCGAACACGACGACCATCACGCAAACGCAAGGTGTCACCGTCCACAATTTTGTCAACAGTTTGGGCTGGAGGAATAACATCTATCGAGCATAATTCAACTGCAGCAGAGCCATTAGCAACCAGAAACAAAAAAACGCCCACAAGGGGCGCTTTTTTTAGCATTGCCAAAACCCAATTTAAATAGGCCACTTGAATGCTTATTCTGCTGCTTATTTTGTTGCGCCGAAACCACCAAAGCGCTGCTTGAAGCGATCAATACGACCACCCACATCAAGCACTTTTTGTTTACCGGTATAGAATGGGTGACACTCAGAGCACACATCAATACTGATGTCTTTACCAATAGTCGAACGAGTTGTGATCACGTTACCGCAGCTGCAAGTAGCGTTGATTTCAGCATAATTTGGGTGAATATCAGCTTTCATGGTGTTTCCTCAACATAACCGCGCCGCCACCCAACACCATTGTCGAGTACCGCACGAAAACAGGGCATGAATAATACCAGAGCAGCCACCTGTTGCAATAGTCTTATTTGACAATATATGCTCAAAGCTATTAATTCAGAATAGATTCCATTCTCGTGTGAGCCAGCTGCATTTAAATAATGCAGTTTTCGCACTTCTATGGTCTTTTCGTCATACTATTGATCGACATATCTTTATACAGCCCCCGCTTTTGCGGGATGAGGAGCGCTTGTGAGCATCAATACTGCTAACCGTATTTTCCCGGCCACTCGATTACGTCGCAACCGTCGCGATGATTTTTCACGCCGCTTAGTCCGTGAAAACCAACTGAGCGTAGACGACTTAATTTATCCAGTGTTTGTTTTAGATGGCAATAACCGTAGAGAAACCGTGCCCTCGATGCCTGGTGTTGAACGTCTTTCCATTGATCTGTTACTTAAAGATGCAGAAGAGTGGGTCGCTCTTGGCATTCCAGCATTAGCGCTATTTCCAGTCACGCCGCTAGAAAACAAATCACTTGACGCGGCCGAGGCTTGGAACCCTGAAGGCATTGCGCAACGCGCAATTCGCGCTTTACGCGAGCGTTTCCCAGAGCTGGGCGTGATCAGTGACGTAGCTCTTGACCCATTCACCACCCACGGCCAGGACGGCATTCTAGATGACGACAACTACGTCATGAACGAAGAAACTGTCGATGCTCTTGTGCGCCAAGCGCTCTCACATGCCGATGCTGGTGCGCAAGTTGTTGCCCCTTCAGACATGATGGACGGTCGCATTCAAGCGATTCGCGAAGCGCTAGAGATGGCAGGGCACAGCAATGTACGCATCATGGCTTACTCTGCTAAATACGCCAGCGCCTACTATGGCCCATTCCGTGATGCCGTCGGCTCCGCAGCTAACTTAGGCAAGGCCAATAAATCCACCTACCAAATGGACCCAGCCAACAGCAACGAAGCCTTGCATGAAGTCGCCACCGACCTTAGCGAAGGTGCAGATATGGTCATGGTTAAACCCGGCATGCCGTACTTAGACATTCTGCATCGTGTCAAAGAGGAATTCAGAGCACCAACCTTTGTTTATCAAGTCAGCGGTGAGTACGCGATGCATATGGCCGCGATTGAAAATGGCTGGCTCAGCGAAGCCGTAATCATGGAGTCCTTAGTTGGATTTAAACGCGCTGGCGCTGACGGTATTCTGACCTATTTCGCCGTCCACGCAGCTAAACAACTCAAGCAAGGCGCTTAATTTATATTGGAGAGTCTATGAGCAACGCAGGACTGACAGAGCCAACACCGAGTGCGCAGCAAACCGTTGAGGCACCGGCTACTCTTGTTGCAGATGATACCATTAGCAGCGATGAGTCCTGCGCTGCCATAGCGCCAATTATTAATCTTGATGACAACAGCCTGTATATCCACCGCGAATTATCACAGCTGCAGTTTAATATTCGTGTGCTTGAGCAGGCGCTGGATGAATCAACGCCACTTTTAGAGCGTCTCAAATTTCTTTTGATCTTCTCCAGCAACCTTGATGAGTTTTTTGAAATTCGCGTGGCAGGATTAAAAAAACAAATCACCTTTGCTCGCGAGCAAGTTGATGCGGACGGTTTACAGCCGCAACAAGCCTTAACGCGGATTGCTGAAGTGGTACACGAGCAGGTTGATCGCCAATACCAAATTCTTAATGATATTTTACTGCCAGCACTAGCGCTGCACGATATACGCTTTATTCGCCGTCGCTATTGGACCAGTAAAATAAAGGCATGGGTCAAGGGGTATTTTGAGGCAGAAATCGCACCTATTATCACCCCTATCGGACTTGATCCGACCCATCCATTTCCGCTGCTCGTCAACAAAAGTCTAAACTTTATTGTCGAACTTGAGGGTGTAGATGCTTTTGGACGCGACTCCGGTTTAGCGATTTTGCCTGCACCGCGCTTATTGCCGCGCATTATTCAAGTACCAGAAGAAATTGGCGGCCCTGGAGTTAACTATGTATTTTTATCTTCGATGATTCATGCGCATGCCGATGATTTATTTCACGGCATGAGCGTTAAAGGCTGCTATCAATTCAGGCTGACGCGCAATGCGGACTTATCCGTTGACGCCGAAGACGTGGAAGACTTAGCACGCGCCTTACGCGGTGAGCTGTACTCTCGGCGCTTTGGTGATGCCGTTCGCCTTGAAGTAGCAGATACCTGCCCTGCACACTTGGTAAACTTTTTACTCAATCAGTTTGGCTTATCACCCGCTGAGCTGTATCAAGTCAACGGCCCTGTCAATTTGACCCGTCTGCTAAGTGTCACCGGCCTCGACAGCCATCCACATCTACAGTTTCCACCGTTTACTCCATCTATTCCCAAGGCTCTGCAAAATAGCGAAAATATTTTTCAAGCAATCAGCAAACAAGACATCTTGCTGTACCATCCATTCGAGTCTTTTACACCGGTTATCGACTTGCTGCGCCGTGCGGCTCAAGACCCTAACGTCCTCGCTATCAAACAAACGCTGTATCGTGCTGGTGCTAACTCTGAAATCGTCGACGCTCTAGTCGACGCCGCGCGCAGCGGCAAAGAAGTGACTGTTGTTATTGAGCTACGGGCGCGCTTTGATGAAGAGTCGAATTTGGCCTTAGCCAGCCGCCTGCAAGCTGCTGGCGCGGTAGTGATCTATGGTGTCGTTGGCTTTAAAACTCACGCTAAAATTGTCTCAATCTTACGCCGTGAAAACGGTAACTTTGTCCGTTATGCTCACCTAGGCACAGGCAATTACCATGCCGGCAACGCTCGCCTCTACACCGATTACAGCTTACTGACTGCTGACCCAGATCTGTGCGAAGACGTCTCAAAACTGTTTAATCAATTGATCGGCATGGGTAAAACCCTGCGCATGAAAAAACTATTACATGCGCCCTTCACTTTAAGAAAAACCCTATTGGAATTAATTGCCCGCGAAGCCAGCAATGCCAGTGACGGTAAAGACGCGCGCATCATTATAAAAGTGAATGCGTTAACCGATGCTAAAATGATCAAAGCGCTTTATAAAGCCAGTCAAGCCGGGGTAAAAATTGATTTAATTGTGCGCGGCATGTGTTGCTTACGCCCTGGTATTCCAGGCGTCTCAAGCACTATTCAAGTGCGCTCTATTATTGGTCAGCTGCTGGAGCACAGCCGCGTATTTTATTTTCTAAACAGTGATGCACACGAGCAAGTATTGCTCTCTAGCGCCGACTGGATGGAGCGTAATCTCGATAAGCGTATTGAAACCTGCTTTCCACTGGCCAATAAAAAAATGATCGCACGGGTTAAAAAAGAACTACAGATTTATTTGAGCGACAATACTCACGCATGGCTTCTACAAAGTGATGGCAGCTATCATCATCTGCAAGCCAGTTGCAAACAGACTGCGATTCATGCACAAGCGCTACTCTTAGAAACACTCAGCATGCCACTGGTTGAAGTTACCTAATCTTAACGAGCACTAAAGGACCTTAACAAAACGCTATAACTCACACATAAAAAAGGCAGATGCTTTTACACATCTGCCTTTTTTATTTAACTTACATGCGGTCAAGCCGCGAAGCATCTGGATTCAGACACTTCAACAGCGTCGACTTATTTCAGCAACATGGTACCCTTTTCAGTGAAATTCTGATGCCATGAGAATGCTTTCTGCAAATTGTGCGGTGTTTGACCACCACGGGTTTTTGCTTCTGCTAAGTAGTCGCGTGCTTGCTGCTTATAATCAGGATGCATGCAGTTTTCGATGATTTTTTCTGCAGCTTGAGTTGGCGCTAAACCACGAATATCCGCATACCCTTGTTCGGTGATGATCACATCAACGTCATGGTTGGTATGGTCTACGTGAGTAACAAAAGGCACGATAGCAGAAATTTTGCCATCTTTAGCCGTAGACTGCGTCACGAAAATAGTAATACGCGCATTACGAGCAAAATCGCCTGAGCCACCAATGCCGTTCATCATATGCGTACCACCAACGTGGGTTGAGTTTACGTTACCGTAAATGTCAACTTCTAGCGCAGTATTGAAGGAGATGATGCCTAAGCGGCGAATCACTTCAGGGTGGTTAGAGATTTCTTGCGGGCGGAATACGATTTTATCTTTGTATTTGGCTAAGTCTTTGCCCAGTGTTTCCACACGCTTCTTAGAAAGCGATAATGCAGTACCTGCTGCGAACTTCACAACACCAGCATCAATCAGGTCAAACACACCGTCTTGCAATACTTCAGATGCAACAACAATATCCTTAAAGCCAGAAGTTTTCATACCGTTCAGTACAGCGTTGGCAACTGAACCTACGCCTGACTGCAGTGGTGCAAGGCTTTCAGTTAAACGGCCAGCTTTAACTTCTTCACCGAGGAAGTGCAATAAATTATCAGCAATTTGCTGAGTCTCTGCGTTAGGCTCAAACAAAGGTGATGGAATGTCTGCTTCGGTAGAAATAATGATGCCGCGCACTTTTGCAGGATCAACTTTCATACCTGGCGTGCCAATGCGCTTGCTCACTTCAAACATTGGGATTGCTTCACGGGTCTTCTCACCCGCTGCGGTCTGCATATAAATATCGTGCATACCTTCATACTCAGGCGGCGCACTGATATTAAGCTCAATAATTACATGCTTGGCAGTATCAAGGAAAATCGGTGAGTTCCCCACTGAACCGGTTGGGATAATATCGCCATCTTCAGTGATCGCAGCAGCTTCAATGATTGCGTAGTCAATACCCGGGTAAGTACCTTGACGAATCGATTCAGCAACATGGGATAAATGCTGGTCAATGTAGAAAATTTCGCCTGCGTTAATTTTTTTACGCTGAACAGGGTTACCTTGGTAAGGCACGCGTAAGTTAATGATGTCCGCTTCAGCCATAGACTGGTCAGCAGCTGGGCCCATCGATGCACCAGTAAACAGATTGATCTTGAAGTTTTCTTTTTTTCCACGCTCAGCTAACGCTTTAGGAAAGAGTTTTGGTTCACCAAACAGGGTAAAACCACTCATGCCTAAAGTCATGCCGTCGTCAATCCATGTGGCGGCCTCTTCTGCGGTAACAACTTTGTCCAAAAATGCTTTGTTACGAATAAACTTACTTAAATCAGTGTTCATGCCACCACCTATAAAAAGTTGTTGTTTTAAAATATGTCTGATAGCAGCCTTGGCGATAAAGGCTGTTCTGAGCGTTAACTGAGGCAATCACTGCACATCATCACACTTCAGATGCTTTAACTACATCATAGCATTCTATGCCTATGAGTTTTTTTAACAGCTATACTATGGTCGATTCTGGCAGGACTTACTACAATTAAGCCTTGACTATAATCAAGGCATGCGGCAGCGTGCCACATCTTCTAGAGATACAGCTAAAAAAATGCCCCAGCAAACGACGTCTACCAGGGCATATTTAAACAGTCAGCCTTTTCTCTTAGCGTTACTCGACTGCCTTAACCATATCTTCAATGACTTTCTTGGCGTCACCAAACACCATCATAGTCTTATCCATATAGAATAATTCGTTATCTAAGCCTGCATAGCCACTGGCCATTGAACGCTTGTTAACAATGACGGTTTTTGCTTTGTAAGCCTCGAGAATTGGCATGCCAGCAATCGGTGAGTTAGGATCGGTTTTCGCTGCAGGATTAACCACATCATTGGCACCGAGCACCAACACTACGTCAGCTTGGCCAAATTCTGAGTTGATATCATCCATTTCAAATACTTGCTCGTAGGGCACTTCTGCCTCAGCCAACAATACGTTCATATGCCCAGGCATACGACCAGCCACTGGGTGAATCGCATACTTAACAGTAACACCATGCTGAGTCAGCTTCTCAGCCAGCTCCATCAAGGCATGTTGTGCACGTGCTACGGCTAAGCCATAGCCAGGAACAATAATTACGGTATCGGCATTGCTTAGCAAAAACGCAGCATCATCGGACGAGCCCGATTTAACAGGACGCTGCTCTTGCTGTGCTCCTGCTGCCGCTGCGTCTGGCGTACTCCCAAAACCACCGAGAATCACGTTAAAGAATGAACGGTTCATTGCTTTACACATGATGTAGGAGAGAATCGCACCACTAGAGCCCACTAGTGAGCCGGCAATAATCAGCATTGAGTTGTTTAGTGAGAAACCAATACCTGCCGCAGCCCAGCCTGAATAGCTATTAAGCATCGAGACCACCACTGGCATATCTGCACCACCAATAGGAATGATGATCAGCACACCAATTGCAAATGCCAAAATAACAACCACTGCAAAAGCCGTAAGGCTGCCACTGAATGTGTAATAGATACCCAAAGCAATAATCAGCAAACCGACCGCTAAGTTAATCTTGTGCTGTCCATTGAAGGATACCGGCGCACCCTGGAACAGGCGGAATTTATATTTGCCAGATAACTTACCAAACGCAATCACCGAACCAGAGAAGGTAATTGCACCAATCGCCGCACCTAAAAACAATTCAAGACGGTTACCGGCTGGAATAGCATCTGTGATGTGCTCAACAATACCCAGAGATTGCGGCTCAACTACAGCAGCAATCGCAATAAATACTGCCGCCAAACCGATCATGCTGTGCATAAAAGCGACCAACTCAGGCATTTTCGTCATCTCGACGCGCTTAGCCATGATGGTACCGGCAGTACCACCCGCTAACAGCCCAACCAGAACGAAAAAAATACCGAGCCCAAGACTGCCGCCCTCTGCTATTTGCGAGCTGAGTTTGATGATTAGCGCCAGTGTCGTCACTACAGCAATACCCATACCGATCATGCCGTATAGGTTGCCACGCCGTGATGTGGTTGGATGCGAAAGTCCTTTAAGCGCCTGAATAAAACACACAGAAGCGATCAAATAAAAGACCGTGATTAAATTCATACTCATCTTATCCTTTCTCCGCGGGGGCTTTGGCCGCCTTCTTCTTAAACATTTCCAGCATGCGTCGCGTAACTAAAAAACCGCCAAAGACATTCACCGCAGCTAAAGCGACTGCCAATATACCCATGATTTTACCCAGCGGCGTGACTGTCAGTGCCGCCGCCAACATGGCGCCAACAATCACAATTGCAGAAATCGCATTGGTCACAGCCATGAGCGGTGTGTGCAACGCAGGCGTAACATTCCACACCACGTGATAACCCACATAAATTGCGAGCACAAAAATAATTAAATTGTAGATACCGTCGCCAATTTCCATCTCTTTATCCTCTACTTAAGCGTTATTACGAATGACGTCACCGGCATGGCACATAAGGCAGGCCGCTACGATGTCATCGTCTAAATTGAGTTTGAACTGGGCATCTTCGGCAATCACCAGCTTTAAGAAGTCCAACACATTGCGTGCATACAAAGCAGAGGCGTCTGCTGGAACTTGCGCGGCTAAGTTGCTATAGCCAACGATAGTCACGCCATTATGGCTGACCACTTGATCAGCCACTGTCAGTGGGCAGTTACCACCCTGCGCTGCTGCTAAATCAATCACTACAGAACCTGGCTTCATCGCCTCAACAGTCGCGGCCTGCAACAGTGTCGGCGCTTTACGACCAGGAATCAGCGCGGTAGTAATGACAATGTCAGCCTGCTTAGCACGCTCATGTACTGCTTGAGCTTGACGCTCCATCCATGAGGCAGGCATCGGGCGCGCATAACCGCCAACACCTTGCGCACACTCACGCTCTTCATCGGTAATAAAAGGCACATCAACAAACTTTGCACCTAAGGATTCAATTTGCTCCTTAACTGCCGGGCGTACGTCAGAGGCTTCAATCACCGCGCCAAGGCGCTTCGCTGTCGCAATCGCCTGCAAACCAGCTACGCCTGCACCTAAAATCAAAATACGCGCGGCTTTGACCGTACCGGCAGCTGTCATCAGCATCGGCATAAAGCGTGGATAGTGGTTAGCCGCCAGCAATACTGCTTTGTAACCGGCGATATTAGCTTGTGAAGACAACACATCGAGACTCTGCGCCCGCGACGTCCGCGGTGCAGCTTCCAAGGCAAAGGCGGTGATTTGACGCGCATTCAACGCAGCAATTGTGTCATTACAAAAAGGATTGAGCATGCCAACCACGACAGCCTGCGGCTTAATATGCTCAAGCTCAGCTGCACTTGGGGCGACCACTTTGAGAATGATGTCTGCGGCCAGCGCCTCTTCTTGACTGGCTAGGTTTGCGCCAGCAGCTGCATACGCTTCGTCAGCAACACTAGCAGATAAGCCTGCGCCAATCGCCACTGTGACGGTATGTCCTTGGCTAATGAGTTTTTTTATCGTTTCAGGGGTTGCGGCGACCCGCGTTTCGCCTGCCTGTGTTTCTTTAGGAACGCCAATATGCACTGCAAATCTCCTGCATTTTTATAAATGATAAACGACACACTACGAATGGCATGCCGCTATGTGCATCTCAAAACCAACAAGTAATTGAATACCATGTAAGAGCATCAATGTATACGCGTGAAGTGAGCAAGCATCGCTTAACTTAACGCACATGAGAACTGCGTTAAAGATTACACACTAACACAATACACGCAAAATATTCACACTGTGACTTTTTGTTGTATTTAAGTCTCAAAGAAAACATTCTAAACACAAACATTACGCAAAGAAACTAAAGTTTGCCTGATAATGCCTTTCTCTATGTTGTAGCTGCTTATCACATACAGATAGTAAAGCTGGGCTTATAACGCAAAAAGACCCTGCACATACTTTTTACCAACCCGTTATAAAAAAACCACCCGAAGGTGGTTTTTTATTCTGCTAATAAGCCTATCACGCGACTTAGCCTGGCTGCCCATCCACTCGCGCCTGCCACAACATCGGCGCATAGCTCCACAAATACATGGCAAAGCTCAACCCCCAGCATACTGCAGCTATCCACAGTCCTGGGAAATAAGCCCAGTCGACCACGACTACGCGCGCCAAGGTGCCGATATTGAATAAGATAAAAGCCCACGTCATGGATTTTGGCGGCTGCAATTGCCGACCTGTATGGCCCAGAGTGACACGAGCTATCATAGCTAAAATCAAGCCGCCCATTGCACCGACAGTTAATGCATGCACAGCAATGCTCATATTAGCCAGCATGGAAAAGTGCCACAGCGCCATCGCTACACAGGCAACAGCTAACCATGCATTCGCCAGATGTAAAGACCATAATAACGGCACGCGCCAAATACCTGCATCATACCAACGCACCACACGAATCAAGTGCCCCACAGCTAAGGCTGCAAAGACTACCCCAATCAACACCTTGGGCTGCATCGCCCACCCTTGCATGATAATGATAGAAACCAAAATGGTGCCAATTAATAAGGCCCAATCAAATTTAGGCCAAGCAATAACACCTTCTTTACGCAGCAAGCCACGCTGGGTAAAGAATGGGATAACACGCCCACCAATCATGCTCATAATAGCTGCAACAAACCAGACGCCACCCACTGTTGCTTGGCGCTGCAACTGATCATTACCTGTCACAATGCCATACAAAGTCACGCCATTGGCAATTGCCATTAAGGTCAACATCACCACCAATGGGTAGTTACGCACTTGGCGCACAGGCCAAACGCTGCGCGCCATTTGCGCGGCGACCAAAGGTAAAAACAAGAAGTCTAAAAGCACAGCTAACCACATCGGCGCACCAACTAACCAAGCCAAACGCGCAGCAACCCACAAAGCAGTCAGCACCATTAACGGTTTACCAGACAGTCCAGGAGCACCGGTCCAGTTCTGCACGGCTGTCAGCAAAAAGCCGGCAATGATGGCTGCTGCAAAACCAAACAACAACTCATGGCGATGCCAAGCCAACCAGCCACCTGTTGGCTGCCATCCCGCAAACCAGCCATTTAAAGCCATGATCCATAACGGGATCGCCAGCATGGCTAAAACACTGCCTAATAAGAAAAAAGGCCGAAAGCCTAAGCGAAAAAAAGGCACTACGGCTAACGCCTTACGCCGATCAAGTACTTGCACTATATATTCTCCTCAGTCTTACCAGCAGGTTTTTACTCACTGGCATAGATAGCATAAGCTTGCTGTATGACTGATAGCATAGCCCTGTTAATAAGAATTGTTACTAGATCAGAATCAAGAACAACAATATCTTTTTAATAACCATGCAAAACAGTCTGAATTACAGGCATAAAAAAACCGCCAAGCAGTCGCTGAACTGCTGAGCGGTTTTTGTTATCAGGCTAAGTGATTAATTCAAGCCTTCAATGTAGCTTGATAACGCCTTAATATCTTTGTTGCTTAGCTTAGCAGCGATACTACGCATAATCATAGCATCACCATCGTTGTTACGATCGCCCTCACGAAAATCTGTCAACTGCTTTTGAGTGTAAGCTGCATGCTGACCATTGAGTTTGGGGTAAATTGCTAAGTCAAGACCCTCACCGTTTGGTGAGTGGCAGCCAGTACATGCAGGCATTCCATCAGCCAACTTACCGCCCCTATACAAGCTTTCGCCACGCTCAACCAATTCAGGATCTGCTGCACCAATGGTGCCTTTTTGACTGCTGTACCATGCAGAAATGTCTTTTAAATCCTGCTCCGTCATTGCATCAAGCATGCCCGTCATTTCAACAACAGGACGCTCTCCGGATTTAATATCCAGCATTTGCTTGAATAAATAACGCTCACCTTGACCAGCAAGCTTTGGAAAGTTCGGCAGCATGCTATTCCCATCAAGGTTATGGCAAGCAGAACACATGGCAATTTTACCTTGACCTGCAGCAGCATCTCCTGCGGCATGGGCTAAACCACTGATGCCCAAGGTCAATAACAGACTTACAAACAATTTGTTCATCAGCTCTTCCAACTACGGCTAAAAATTATTTTCCCAAAATAACGCGAGTCGTGATGTTGACCTCACGTATCTTGGCGCTTATAAATTATGCAAACAGTACCACAAATTACCGCACAGACAACCTTTTACAGATACATCTACGCCAATGAGTACATACAATCCTAGGCATTATATACTGCCCAGACCAAAACGGAAACGACACCTCTTGCCGCACCTTACTCTTGGATAATTTATGCAGCCTAAAAACCCCATTATTGGCCTATGCCAACAAGCCACTTTTTTGACCAGCGCCGCTCGTGTTGAACAGTGCCCTGAAGATGAAGGCTATGAGGTCGCCTTTGCCGGCCGCTCCAATGCAGGCAAATCCAGTGCGCTCAACACCTTAACGCGCGCTAATTTAGCTCGCACTTCAAAAACACCTGGTCGAACGCAATTACTCAACTTTTTCAGTCTTGATGAAGAGCGGCGCTTGGTTGACTTGCCTGGTTACGGCTATGCCAAAGTACCCATTCCACTGAAACTGCATTGGCAGCGCCATTTAGAAGCTTACTTAGGCAGTCGCACCAGCCTGATGGGCTTAATTTTGATGATGGATATCCGTCATCCGCTCACACCATTTGACTGCTTAATGCTGGACTGGGCCGCCAGCAGCAAAATGCCAATGCATATATTGCTGACCAAGGCTGACAAACTTACATTTGGTGCTGCTAAAACCGCGTTACTGAAAACTCAAAAAGACATTCAGCAAAAATGGGGCGATACCGCAACCATTCAACTGTTCTCATCCACCAAACGCATTGGTATTGCTGAAGCACAGTATGTTTTAGCGGACTGGTTACAACTGCTCACAGCAATAGCTACTGATGCAGCAAACGAACCTGACGATACAGATGAGCACTTATAACCACAGTTTCACAAACGCTGCCCCGTGTGCAGCGTTCGAGAGCACGCTTGAGCATTCAAATACGCCTCTGCTTACGCTAAAAACTGCGTCCTAAATTCAAATAAAACGCGCTTTCATCGTCATCATTAAAGCCATAGCTTAAGTTGAGCGGCCCTAGCGGCGTATCCACGGCAACAAACACACTCATGGCGTTAATATACCCACTGTCTAAATCATTAGCCTGATTCCAGACGCGACCACGCTCCAGAGACAAACCAGCATAGACAGGTAGGCCTAGGGAAAATGCACGCACTGGGGTTAAGCGCCGATAGTAAACCATCCGGCCAATACTGATATTTTGGCCTGCTAGAGCATTTTCGCGGTAGCCTGATAATTGCTGCGCGCCACCTATTTGATAGCTGGAAGAGACAACTTCTTTAGCATCCAAGGTTCGCCCATAACGTCCGCCAAGAATCCAAGTGTTATCACCCCAATTCAGCGGTTTATTTAACTCAATAAGCCATTGTCGATAACGCTCATCCGAACCCAGCTCAGTAGCATGCTGCAGAGCCGAGACTCGCAACTCTTCACCACGCGTCGGAAAGTTCACATCATCTAAACTGTCAAAAGCATATTGCAGCTGGTAGTAACCTTCTTTAAAACTAAACTCTGGTAAATCATGCTCACCAATGCGTACATCAGCATCACCCCAGCCGGAGCCTATACCGAAGCGTATTTCAGCATTGGTAGAAATTTGCCGACCAAGATTGACGCCATAACGCATCCGTTGCAAACGGTATTCAGCGATCGGATCACCATTTTCTCTAAATTTAATATTACTGACTTCACCATGTAACCAAGGTGAAATAAAGTAGCGCGAGCCGATATCCAGCGGCTGATAAAACTCAGTATAAAGCTCTTGATGATCACCCAGCTGCACGCGCGTAAGCCACTCAGCACCTAAACGGTTTAAACCGTTCATACGGAAACTTGCACCAATATTAAAAACACTGTCGCCGCGTAAGTCGTCAGATAAGTTTAAGCCAAGGCGCAAATAATCAGTGCCCGTCAGCTTATCTGTCGCAGTAATCACTAAAGCATTGCCATCCTCTTCAGGCTGCAGTCGGTACTCAACGCGATCAAAATACTCTAAGCCATACAGCGTGCCCATATCTTTTTGCAGCTGTTTTAGATCCAGGGGCTCATCCAGTGGCTGACGGATGTAATAGCGGATCACCCCATCGTCAACTTTCGAGGTATTGCGTATTTGTACAGACGTAATGAGCGGTGTTTGCTTAGGTTTTTTAAGGTTACTGGGTAATCTTGGCTGCTCCTGCAGCGGTTGTGCCAAGTCAGCAAAACGCCACTGCAGTGCACCAGCTGCACTGTAACCTGCATCCATCATCTCTTGCGCTCGCGCAAAATCAGTGACAGCAAAACCAGCAAGCATCGGTTCTACTAAAATATCATCAGCCTGCAGGGTCGCCAACTGCGCCTCGGAGTTGCGCCGCGTCAGCAATGCCACCGACTGATTTAATATATCAAACACCGTATGCAAGGATTCAGTTGCGGCCAAGGGCGAGCCGATATCAACCACAATAACGCGATCAACCCCCATCTGCTTGGCGATATCCACAGGAATATTATTCGAAATACCACCATCGACCAACATGCGGCCATCAACCTCAACTGGGGTTAATATCGCTGGAATCGACATACTGGCGCGCACCGCCAAAGCCAAATGTCCGTGTGCAAACACCACCGTCTCACCAGTAGCAATATCTGCTGCCACAGCACGAAAAGGAATCGGCAACTGATCAAAATCTTCTACTGCGCCGGCACGGGCAAACAATCTCTCTAGCAACAGGGCTAAATTCTGCCCCTGCAACACGCCCAAGGGTAGGCCCAGCGTGCCATCATCACGGAAACTGAGCTTTTGTTTAACTAAAAAGTCGCGATCATCTTGTTTGCGACGAAACGGAATATTCTCACGTGGCGGCGCATCCGATAGGGCCTTCTGCCAATCTAACTCAATCGCCAATCTTTCTAACTCAGCGACACTGTAACCAGCCGCATACAAGCCACCCACCACTGCACCCATACTCGTACCGGCAATCGCATCAATGGCAATGCCCTGCTCTTCTAGCGCTTTGAGCACACCAATATGTGCCAAACCGCGTGCCGCACCACCCGATAACACCAGCCCCACACGTTCACGCTCAATTTCAACCTGAGGCGCAGCAACGACTGACGCAACAAAACACACAGCAACAACACTGGCGCACCAGCTTAAAAAACGACGCATAAATCACATCTCAGATAGCAGTTGATTGGCTACATATAAAATCTCACTTTACCAGCTGCACTGAGCAATACAGTATAAAAAAGTGTACGAGCGCCATACTGAGCCGATCTTTATTTTCACAAAAACGGCATCATTCAGACAAGCATACGCTTACGCCAGTCTTGAAAAACGGTGTCGCTTAATGCCAATCCATACGTTCACTGATGCCAGCGAACGTCCTGTGACGCAGACAAGGCGCCTTAATGCTGAGCTTTAAAGCGCGTCACAGCGGTTTTATTAAACCGGCTGAATAATCAACTTACAATTTTAGATAGAAACGCCATGTTCAAGCATCTAAATAAAACATCAAAAGTCAAATAGCAGATACAAAAAAGCCCCGCATTTCTGCGAGGCTTTTTTGATTTGGTGCCGGCACCAAGAGTCGAACTCGGGACCTACTGATTACAAGTTTGCTCATCAGATAGAGCGTTAAAAACTATAACAACGAATTACTCATTCAACATCTAGCTGGCCCTCAATCTTTAGTAATTGATTGAGGCACAGACGATGAAAACTCTAGTTGTTATTTCTACCAAAGGTGGCGTTGGCAAAACCACAACCGCAGTAAATCTTGCCGCTCTCGTGGCAGATGCTGGCAAAAGAACTCTCCTTATTGATTTAGACGTCCAACCGACGCTATCCAGTTATTTCAAACTAACCCATGAAGCCGCTGGCGGTACTTTTCAGTTCATAGGGTGGAATGAAACTCGCTTAGAAGAAATCGTTTCTCATACCAGCATCCCAAACCTGCATCTGATCAAGTCAAATGATGATCAAAACCAATTGGCAAACCTGCTACTTAACGCCGCAGATGGGCGCTTGCGGTTACTGCGTTTACTCAAAGCATTTGAAGCTCATTACGATTTAGTTGTTATTGATACTCAGGGGGCTCGCTCTGTCACCCTTGAGATGGCTCTTCTCGCATCAGACATCGCTCTGTCCCCCGTCATCCCGGAACTGCTTGCAGCGCGTGAGTTTCGCCGAGGAACAACCACTCTCTTTGAAGAAATGCGCACTTACGAGTTCATGGGTATTACGTTACCAAAACTTAATATCTTCATTAACCGAGCAGACTTCATCTCCGTTGATGCCCGGCTTATCACCAAAAGCCTGCAACGAACTTTTTTGGATGACCCCGACGTGCGCGTGCTCAAAACGCCCGTTCCAGGCATTGCCTCATACCGCAAGGCCGCCTCCCTATCACTACCAGCGCATAGATTGGAGTCTAAAAAACCCAGTGGACGAAAAGCTCCTGCTGCTTTAGACACCATGAAACTGCTCGCTATTGAGATTTTTCCAGAGTGGAAAGCCAATATACAAAGCATTACGGCAGAGACTTTAGCTTCAGCCGCCGTACAAGAGGAGTAAGGTATGGACACCTTAATACAGCCCCCATTTTCGCTTGAAGCCGAGCAATCAGTGCTTGGCGGTTTAATGTTAGATAACTCTACTTGGGATTACGTTGCAGACAAGATAACAGCCAATGACTTTTATAAAAAAGACCACGTTGAGCTGTTTAAAATCATCTCTCATTTAGCTAAAAACGATACGCCTTTTGACCTCATCACGATTGCCGAATATGCACAAGATGCCGGTGTTTTCTACAGTACAGACATACTTCCATACGCTGGTGAGCTATGTAAAAACGTTCCGTCAGTCGCTAACATTCAAGCTTATTGCAATATTGTTAAAGAGCGTTCCTTACTCAGGCAACTGGCAACCATCGGCTTCGAGTGCAGCCGCCAGGCAAGCTCATTAGAGTCGAGTAGCAGCCAAGTCCGAGAAGATATTGAAGGAAAACTGTTTAATCTAACAGGTGCCAAATCAACCAGCTTCATTGACATTCAAGCCACAACCCTCGCTGTTATTGACAAGATTGATGCCCATTTCAATAGCGACAGCTCAATCACTGGCCTAGATTGCGGAATAGACGGAATAAATGACAAAACCGCTGGTCTGCAACCCGCAGACCTCATCGTGCTCGCTGCTCGCCCCTCGATGGGAAAAACGAGCCTTGGCCTAAAGTTCATTCTATCCGCATTAGAAAATGCTCCTGCTGATAAAACTGTTCAGTTCTATAGCCTCGAAATGCCTGCCGAAGCAATTATTTATCGCATGCTTGCCATGCTTGGACGTATCAATTTACACAATCTAAAAACCGGCGACCTAGTCGATGATGATTGGACAAAATTAAGCCTCGCAGCACAGAAAATAAAACAAGTGCAATCCCGATTTGTATTAGACGATGAAGCCCAGCTTTCACCAACCAAACTACGCGCTAAAGCCCGTCGAGCGGCACGACAATTTGGGGCTCCAGCCTTAATTGTCATCGACTACCTGCAGCTCATGCGCTCAGAAAAATCAAAGGTAGAAAGTCGCAATTTAGAAATCGCAGAAATCTCTGCATCTCTCAAAGCGCTTGCTAAAGAAATGCAGTGTCCTGTCATAGCCCTTTCTCAGCTAAACAGGCAAGTGGAACAACGTCCAAATAAACGCCCAAACAACGGCGATCTCCGCGAATCAGGCGCGATTGAACAAGATGCCGACCTGATTCTATTCATCTATCGAGATGAACAATACAACCCAGAGAGCCAAGACAAAGGCATTGCTGAAATTATTATTTCTAAAAATAGAAACGGCCCCACTGGAACCATTCGCGCTACATATATCGCAGAGCAAACATCCTTCGAGAACTTAGCAGTGGAGTCTTTTCGATGAAAGTCACCTTAACAATCGAAAGTACTTTCCCCTGCTTAATCGTATTTTTAGAGCACATTGAAGACTTGCAAGAACAGCGTGCCCTCAAGATTATCAGCATTGTTATGGGCAACCAAAAGTCACAAACAGCTCAAATTTGCACCGTCGTATTAAACGAAGTAAGCAACGCTGTTGAATTTCTATATGCCCTTAGTAAACAGCTCAAAAACATCAACACCATTCACTGCACACCGATTCAAATCATTCGTTTTGAAACAAGTCCTGCAGCAGTAAAAAGGAGTTCTGCTCATGAATCATAAAATCACAGAAGCGCTCATTACCGAGCAATTGGAACAGCAAACCTTTAAATCGGGAGCTGCAACAATTAAGCGATTGCCTGATCCACAGCTAGATACTCCGATGGTGGTCACTCTTGATCAACTGCGCGCGTATGAAAACAACCCTCGCCAAACAAAGAACCCTCTTTACGACGATCTAAAAGCCTCGATTAAAGCCCGTGGACTTGATCATTCGCCTCCTATTACACGCCGTCCTGGTGAAGAACACTTCATTATCAGCACTGGCGGTAATACTCGCTTGGCCATTCTCAACGAGTTGTATGCTGAAACAAAAGATGATCGTTTTTTCCGCATTCACTGCTTGTTCAGGCCTTGGCAATCAGAAGCCAATGCTTTGATTGGCCACCTTGCTGAAAACGAACTACACGGCGCACTCACATTCATTGAGCGCGCTCAAGGTGTAGCGCAAATGAAGGCTCTGTATGAGTCGGAGTTAAGCGAAGAACTCTCACTACGTAAATTGTCTGAGCGACTCAGAGCAGATGGCTATCCTTTATCTCATGCGCTCATAGGTCGAATGCTCGAGTGTATTAACAGCATCCAGCCTGCACTACCTAACACCTTGTTATCAGGGCTGGGTAGACCACAAATAGAAAACCTAATCATCTTGAAAAATAGCCTAACCAAGGTTTGGAACAAGTATGACGACAGCGATTTTTTAGAGTTTTGGTTAATGGTGCTATCCATGCACGACAATGGACCTGACTCATTCAACTTTGAAGTGATTCGTGACCAGATGCTTGGACAGATGGCTGCGATGCTTGGACAAGACTACCACTCGTTAGAACTGGATCTGGAAATTGCAGGCAATAAAAACCACTTAGATAAAAACCCGCTTTCGCCTGAAGCTTTAAAAACAATTGAAGCTAATCCACCGCAGCCAATAACGTCTACTGCCGCCTCTACTGACACCAACCAACACTCAGATCCTAAGATAGATGAGTACTCAGAAAAACAAGAAGATTGGCTAGATGATGCAGGGGATTCTCTTGAAAAACCCATCAGCCAAATAAACCAAGCTGAACGTCAGCCACCAAGCAACACAGCCGAATGCAGTGATAGTGAGCGCCAAGCCATTATTGATGGCCATATCGTTTCTCCATCCAATGAGACAGAGCGCGTTACTCGTATCAAACAACAAGTTGCGCAGGTGCTAGGCGATACTTTACCGAACTTTGAAGAAAACGCGCTAAAAGCAATTCCTGTAATGGCCGGCGGACGCATGGCCAATGTATCTGACGTCTGGTATATCGAAAAGCAAATCGACTCTCCGGCAGAATTACGCCACCAGATTAGTCTTTTAGTGAGTGATCTTGCTTATTTTGCAAATATTAAAGGCATCTTTGCGACCCAAGAAGGCCTCGGTTTTGGTTTCGATAAGCTAGAGCACGATTCCAGCCCCACATCAAATACCGTATTTTTATTACTAACATCATTGCTACGTTTAAATGACAACCACTCTAACGAGCAGCTCCCCGCACCTCTTTCTGCTGCGTTATTCAGCCAAATCTTAGTTGGCAGCTACGACATTACTATCGGCTATAACCCAGCTAAGGATATCGGACTTATACGTTTACCGGATGTTGAGCTCGTTAAGCTGTTCAGGCTCATTCGCCTTGCGAGAAAACTCGTCGATTACTGCAAAGAAGAGGGTCTCGGCCATGCTGAATAGTTTGGAGCATTACTCGCCATCTGCTGCTCAAAATATCAACCCTGTTAACCAGGCGCTGATTAACTTTGTCCTGCAAGAAGCCCATAACGGAAAATTTCATCAGTGCCGTGCCTTAGGCTTTACCGAGGAAATTATTGGCCGTTTACAAAGCCTATCACCCACTGCTCTTAATCGGCTGATCAACAGTCCGTTCTTATGGATCAAGCCTCACATTGACCAGCAGTTACTCAGTCGCATCATGAGTAAAGTTGAACATGACGAACAACGCGAACGCTTAATTTCACGTGTACTAAAACTTGGAGCCTCATCCAAAATGATGGCTCAGTTTTTCGGCATTGATCACAGTGAAACAGCGTCACGCAGACGTGCGCTCAACATAACCACGTCCAAGGGTCGCTTACCCACTCTAAAAGAACACCAAAAACATGCTATCTGGGAACGCTGGGTTGATTTAGTTAAGCAAGGTGAGCAGGAGCATGGCAGTCAGCATACTGCAGCAATTACCAATACAAGCAGTGGTGCTGAACTCGATGAAATGAGTCAACTAGACCTCATGATTATGATCGCAGAAGAGCAACACGTTCCTATTGCACTCACCTGGCAAGAGCTCATGCTTTATCTCAACGGCAACACCGATGAGGCTGATGATGAATAGCCTTGACTGGAACAACACAGTTGCCGACATAGCAGCCAAAAAATGGCCGGATCTTCCAGACGTGGCTAAGCCAAGTCCTGAAGGACAAAGTGGATTCAATGGTTTCTTATTTAGCGGTATAGCTCAAGAAATCGTACCGACCCGACTTCTTTTAGACAGTCGTTTAACGC
This sequence comes from Pseudomonas sp. C27(2019), assembly GCF_008807395.1. Taxonomy (GTDB): domain Bacteria; phylum Pseudomonadota; class Gammaproteobacteria; order Pseudomonadales; family Pseudomonadaceae; genus Denitrificimonas. The sequence continues at coordinate 155,570 of NZ_CP043320.1, read as the reverse complement.
CATTAGAGCGCAATGCTTGGCTTGTTTTTAAAATGCTTTTAGATAAGCAAGGGTTTGCTGTTCCTCGCTATAAAGACCTGCAACCTTACCTTTCTATGGTTCCCTACGGAGAGCTAGCCTCTAAAGAAACCATTGCTCGTGTCATTACTGTTCTGCGCTTAACACGCTGGCTCAGCTTACTCACCCAAAGCAGAGACGCTACTACAGGAAGAATTCAAGGTTCGATGTATATTTTACATGACGAACCTATTTCTATCGCTGAAGCCTCACAGCTAGATTTGACCTACAAAGACTTAATAGCCAAAAGCATTACGCATGCCAACAAGTCAGTACGCATCGTTGCTCAACATGCAGTCAGCGATTTAGAGCAAGCGGGCGAAGAATTACCATCTCGTTTGGACATATTAAAAGAGCGCATTGAACATCAAAACAACCCTATTCATACCCTTGGTTCGGATTCCGAACTAGGGAAAAATCACCGAGTTCGGAATCAAAAACCACTGAGTTCGGATTCCGAACCAAGCAAAAATCACCGGGTTCGGATTCAAAACCAACCGAGTTCGGATTCCGAACCAAGGCTCAAACCCACTGAAATCAACAGGGTTCGGAATCCGAACCATAGTACTAGTACTGTACTAAGTACATATATATGTACTGTACTGTACTTAGACGAAGCTGGAAAAACTCAGGAGCACGAGCTTCAATGGCCAAACACGCTATCGGAGTTTTTTAATCCACATGAGCGTGACCAGGCCATCACTCAACTCAGCAATCTCAACCCACTTGTCCAACAACAAATTCTTCACGAACTGGCATCTCGCTGTGTGACTGGAGAGATACGCAACCCCAGTGGTTATCTATTCGGACTCATACGAAAAGCTGAGCGCGGTGAGTTCAAAGCTTGGGCTGCCAATGCTGCTCCCAACCCCACGCCTGCCGAACCAAAATCAAGCTACAAACACGTTCGAGCACCGATAACTCCAGCACAAAGAGCAACTCCAGAAACGCTATCTGCGGAAGCAGCAGCCAGCCGTCAAGACATACAAAACCTTCTGAAATCGTTTAGGGGCAATCGCCCGTCAACAAGCACGGAGGCTGTTTAACATGCAGGCGTACTTTGTTATTTGGTCAGGTGAGCACTGCCAATACTGGATGGAAGATTCCTACGGATACACGTCAAACATCAATCATGCAGGCTTTTTCTCAACCGATGAAGCACAGCAGATTCTCAGCTCTGCCGGTGCAGATAAGCAGCTCGAATTGATTGAATACCAACCCAATTCTTTACGCCTCAAACTCAGAGATATAAGGAGAAGTCATGTTTAATAACGATGAACTTATGGAGGTGAAAATGCTTTTTAAAGCACCCATGCCGCCACAGCAATCAGAGTTAGATGCCTTAACTCGCTTGGTCAACATTGCTTTGCATCCTTCAGGCCAAAGCCAGATCGTAGCAAGCTTTCTACTCGCTTGGTGGAACGCTGCCGAGCACGGTGGTTTTGACATGACAGACCTGTGGGGCGTGGATAAGCGCATTGCTGACGATATGTTGAGTGTGTTCGGCTTGATTGCGCGCTTTCATCACTACCCAGACACAGTGAACCCCAGCCTTCACGAGAGCTTTATAAAAATAGTCGCTTTATGGAAAACCGAGGTCACTAGCATATGAGTTAGCTTTCTATCGTTGAAAAGCTACCGCTGCAAGCTCTCTACCGAGCTAAGACAGGCAGCCTATGACTGAACCAGACTAACTCTAAATTTATTCTTGCTTCAAGCAATGCTGAATTAGCGCCTCACGAATACTTTGTCTAGTATTCAAAAAAAGCAAAGCAAACACTGTATCCGCTTTATCAGTCACACGATAGACAACCCTCAACTGCAGCTTTGAATCGATGTAGTCATGGTACGCGGTTAATCCGACATCAGCTGCCTCTAGACATACAGGCGCTGATGCTGGATGTATTTGCACCCTTGCCTCAAATGACTCAAGAAAGCCTGCTAATAAATCCTGTGATGTTTGCTCACCCAGATGTCGTGACAGATAGCTAAAACGACTATAAAGCTGCTCTCTAAAGGTATGTGAATACTCAATGCTAGTGATCGTTGCCATTCATCAAATCCTTTAGTCCAGCCTTAAGAACAGACCCCGAAACCGTTCGTCCAGCTTTTACATCTTTTTCAGCAAAAGACAATAATCTCAGCAACGCCATCTGTTCTTGCTGCATCTCAAACTGCACTGGATCTTGCACCACATAAAGAGGCTCCCCATTCTGAGTAACCACAACAGGCTCAGATACATCCATCGAAGCTAAATCTTTTTTAAATGCTGAAACAGTAGTAATACGTGATAAAGCCATAATGATCTCCTGATCGCTACCAACCTAATACTAAGTTAAAAGATACACACTCAAAGCACAGAAATCCATATAAAGACCAAATACAGACCACCTTATAACGCCGCTGTTCGCTAGGCGAAAATGAATGTCGTAGGTGTTTAGGGCCTAAACACCCCAATAAACCCCATACCTAGCACCACCGTTTCGCTAGGCGAAAATGAGCGGCACTGCTGTGTAGGCCCTACACACCTCAATAAACCACATACCTAGCACCGCCGTTTCGCTAGGCGAAAATGAACGGCGCTGCTGTAAACACTGTTTACACCTGAATAAACCGCCTACCTAAGCACCGCCGTTTCGCTAGGCGAAAATAAACGGCACTGCTGTAAACACTGTTTACACCTGAATAAACCGCCTACCTAAGCACCGCCGTTTCGCTAGGCGAAAATAAACGGCACTGCTGTAAACACTGTTTACACCTGAATAAACCGCCTACCTAAGCACCGCCGTTTCGCTAGGCGAAAATAAACGGCACTGCTGTAAACACTGTTTACACCTGAATAAACCGCCTACCTAAGCACCGCCGTTTCGCTAGGCGAAAATAAACGGCACTGCTGTAAACACTGTTTACACCTGAATAAACCGCCTACCTAAGCACCGCCGTTTCGCTAGGCGAAAATAAACGGCACTGCTGTAAACACTGTTTACACCTGAATAAACCGCCTACCTAAGCACCGCCGTTTCGCTAGGCGAAAATAAACGGCACTGCTGTAAACACTGTTTACACCTGAATAAACCGCCTACCTAAGCACCGCCGTTTCGCTAGGCGAAAATAAACGGCACTGCTGTAAACACTGTTTACACCTGAATAAACCGCCTACCTAAGCACCGCCGTTTCGCTAGGCGAAAATAAACGGCACTGCTGTAAACACTGTTTACACCTGAATAAACCGCCTACCTAAGCACCGCCGTTTCGCTAGGCGAAAATAAACGGCACTGCTGTAAACACTGTTTACACCTGAATAAACCGCCTACCTAAGCACCGCCGTTTCGCTAGGCGAAAATAAACGGCACTGCTGTGTAGGCCCTACACACCTCAATAAACCACATACCTAAAGATCTTTTTTAACAATCTGTTTAAACCGAACAAATCAAAATCAGTTTGTTTGCTGCATAGATAGGCCGTTTATCGCACTGTTCATACACCACACATAGGAGGCTGTATGACCGAATCAACGACCGAAAACTATCAACTCAATCTAGGCTCACTACGCAGTCAGGTTGAATTAAAACTGCACACCTATCATGCAGTGCGGGTATGGCAAGGAAAAAAGAACTCTGACGGACACTCAACACCAGGCATGTCTGTCTACTTCAGCATTACCAATCTTATTAAAATGGCATCAGCACGAAACGATCCGTATGCCGATTGGTGGATGATTCAGATTGAAGAAAAGTTAGAAACTGCCCAGGAGCAAATGAAAGACCTGACGCAGCTCATTGATAAGCTCATCGAAAAAATACCGACACAAATCACAATCACCGACAACTTGAACCAGAAGCCTTTTTCCACACCACTGTTTGTTGGTAGTCACATGGGCTTTCGTGGCGTGTATCTGCTTGAAGCCTACGATAGCCTTGCTCGTAAAATCTTACTGGCCAATCACACAGGGTTACTATCAAGACGCGATACTGAAAACTATCTGGATCAAGGCGCACATTTATTACGCAGCCTGTTCGGACTCGCCAAACGCTACAGCAATGCCGGTGTAAGCCGTGATGATATGGCCGCCAGTAATGCTAAAGCTCGTGCTGCAATAGATAAGCACGGTTTGCCGCCGCAGGATATTTTAGATGGCTCACGACGTAGCGACTTTGCACCAGCACTGATTGGGCAACGAACATCTGAATCTGCAGCAGATGACAACTCTACCGAAGTGGCAGAGGACTAAAGCATGCAAACGTACAAACAAACCCTCTACAGTCTTACTGAACAAACGGCCTACCTAAGCAACAAACAAACCCCCTCCCTAAAAGGCCTTTTAAAGCCTTTTAAGGGTAAAGGGGACTTCGAGGTTTTAGAGCAGCAAGCTCAAGAAGCACGCGAGGGAATTGCCGCAATGATTCAGGAAATAAACAGCCTGGCACGAAAGCCACCTTTCTCATTATTGTATGCATCAGCTCGTTTACAGAATTCTCAGTCTGGGGCAACTCATTTACGCTGGGTCACAAAAGATTTGCAAGGCATGGGCGTACAACATTGGATTGACACAATGCATCACCCAAGCACACCAGAACATTTACTCGATGAATTGCATACCTTAGAAAAGCTACGCATTACTCTCAATATGCAAATGTCATGCATGCAGTTCATTATGAAACAGGCTAGAGAGTGTGCAGCCAAAATAGATGCCGCTGATGAAGTACTGGCACAAGTTAGAACTTCGAAAATTTGAGGCAGCGCACTGGCGGAATAACACAGTACAACCTATAACAGTTTTTGTTCCGCCAGAACTCACCTCAACGTGTACACAATTTTTTCGCCTAACGAAAATGAACAGTGCTGCTGTTAACAGTGTTAACACCTCAATAAACCCGATACCTAAGCACCGCCGTTTCGCTAGGCGAAAATGAGCAGCACAAGTTTTTAATCTCTAAACAAACCAAACGAGCTCAAATCAATTTGTTTGCTGAACCCTCCTAGATCTCAAGTCACTGTGTAGTACTCAAACCCCAGAATCCTTGGCGGAATAATCCTGAGTTGTCTAAAGCATTTTTTGTTCCGCCAAAACAAACACCTTTCTGGCCTACAATCTATTTCCGATATGGACTCACAATGGTCAAATTAGCAAAAGTTAAATTAGAAATTGCACTGGCATCCTTAACCTCATCCAGCCCATCACATTCTGAATCTGCTAATGCAGCTGTCTCAGCAATTGAGTACGCACTTGAGCTTAATTCAGAGGAAGGCATGCAATTTTTACGTCTATGGTTTCACGGTGAATTTGACATCACCAGGCATGAATATAAGGCTGTCCCCGATTCTGTTTTTATTGGAGCAGATCCACTTTTCAAAAAACAAAACATAACTGCTTAGAGTTTATACAGTTAACAAAAACTCTAACTGTTACAGAGGTGTTCACACTGTGAACACCTGCGTAAACCGAATGTTTTAAAATCAGTTTGTTTACTGTTTTCCCTCGACCTCTCTTGCAATGTGCATACTCCATTCATCAAGAGACTATGCACATGGCTCGCAGCTTAAACAAAGTACAGCTCATCGGTAATGTTGGCGGTCAACCAGACTGCCGAGTAACCTCAGCGGGTAAGCAAATCGCAGCATTTACATTGGCAACCGGTGAATCCTGGGTCGATAAAGAAACTGGAGCAACCAAAGAACAAGTCGAGTGGCATAGAATTGTCGCCTTTGGGAAAATCGCCGAGCTCATTGCTCAATATGTCAGCAAAGGATCTCGGCTCTATATTCAAGGCAAACAAAAAACACGCGTCTGGGAAGATAAAGATGGCATCAAACGCTACACCACCGAAGTTGTAGTCGATATGAGCGGTGAAGTTATATTTCTAGACCAGAAACCGGCAGCTGAAGCAGCGCGCCCTTCCAATACAGGCACGCCCGCAGAACCACATGACACACCTAACACCAACTACGATAGCTTTGATGACGAAATCCCGTACTGATGGTTATTTTCGAATCAATTCATAGCATTTAAAAGAACTTAAACAATTATCATGAAAGTTTATTTATGCGAAAAACCCTCTCAAGGCAAAGATATTGCCCAAGCCCTCGGTGCCCACCAGCGCTGTGACGGGTACTTTCAGGGGCAAGGCACTGTAGTGACGTGGTGTATTGGCCACCTCATCGAAACAGCGCCACCAGAGGCTTATAATGAAGCCTATAAACGCTGGGCGCTGGCTGATTTACCGATTGTGCCTACGCAATGGAAAATGACAGTCAAAAAGAGCACAGCCAAACAGTTCAAAGTCGTTAAGTCATTGCTGGCAAAAGCCACTGAATTGATTATCTCGACAGACGCCGATCGCGAGGGGGAAATGATTGCCCGTGAGCTGGTTGATCTCTGCAATTACCGTGGTTCGATCAAACGCCTGTGGCTATCTGCGCTGAATGAGGCATCCATCAAAAAAGCGATGTCACAATTAAAAGACGGTAAAGAAACTGAGTCTTTATATTATTCAGCGCTGGGGCGCTCACGCGCTGACTGGCTGATCGGCATGAACTTGTCTCGTCTGTTTACTCTGCTAGGCCAACAAGCAGGCTACCACGGTGTTCTGACGGTTGGCCGTGTGCAAACGCCTACAGTTAAGCTGGTCGCTGACCGCGAGAATGAAGTAAGTCACTTTACCCCTGTGCCGTATTGGACAGTGAATGTTTTACTGCATACTAGCCAAGGTTTTACGGCTCGATGGATATGCCCAGAAGACTATGCCGATGAGCGTGGGCGTTGCCTCAATCAAGCGATTGCAGAGCAAGCTGCTCAAACAATACGTGCAAGCGGTGCTGCCAGAGTTGAGTCAGTCACTTTAAAACGAGAAAAAGAACAACCACCTATTCCTTTTGAACTAGGTGAGTTGCAGAAAATATGCTCTGCTCGTTTTGGTATGGGCGCTCAAGAAACTTTAGATACAGTCCAAGCCTTGTATGAAACACATAAAGCGACAACGTACCCTCGTGTTGATACCGGCTACCTGCCTGAAAACATGCACTGCGAAGCACCGGCCATTCTCAATGCGTTAGCAAAATCAGACGCTGCGCTGACGGGACTCATTCAACAAGCCAATCCTGCATTACGCTCACCGGCTTGGAATGACAAAAAAGTCACCGCTCACCACGGTATTATTCCCACCGCCGAAACCATTAATTTATCTGCTCTCTCTGACAAAGAGCGCAATGTGTATGAGCTCATAAAAACACGTTACTTAGCTCAGTTTTTCCCAGCACATGAGTTCGATAAAACCGATGCAATACTGACATCCGCTGGACATACGCTCAAAGCCAGCGGTAAGAAGATCATCATTCAAGGCTGGAAGATCACACAAAAGCAGCAAGCTGATTCAGACTCTGACGATGCCAATGATGATGCCTCAGAAAAAAGTGGGCAGATTCTTCCGCCGCTGGAACAAGGCCAGCAATGCTCTGTACAAGATACGCGCATCAAAGCGCTGCAAACCAAGCCACCCCAGCTCTTTACTGAAGGTACGCTGATTGAAGCAATGAAGAACGTTGCTCGACTTGTGACAGATCCTCGTTTAAAAGCCAAGCTGCGTGAAACCACTGGCATTGGTACAAACGCCACCCGTGCCAGCATCATTAAGAACCTCTTAGACCGGAATCTACTCGTCAAGAAAGGCAAATTTTTGCTGGCTTCCAGTGAGGCACACGACCTTCTGAAAGCCGTGCCGCCAGCCATCTCAAATCCTGGAACAACCGCTATTTGGGAACAAGCGCTTGATATGGTTGAAAACAACCAGCTCAGCTTAGAAAGCTTTGTGCAAAAACAATCAACATGGATTGGTAACGTCGTCGAGAAATACAAACATCTGCCACTGCAAATTAAAGTTGAGCCGTCACCTGCCTGCCCCTTATGCAGTAGCCCAACCCGAAAACGCAAAGGTAGCAATGGCTTTTTCTGGGGATGCTCTAAGTACCCTGACTGCAAAGGCATTATCAATATTGAATCAAAGCCGCGTAAGAAAACCAATTCGCGGTCACGCACCGCAAAGACTTGATAGCCTTGCGTATTTCCTTAATAATGAATGTTCAAACCCTGTTTGGCTACGTGACAGTCAACTATGTAGCAGCCCGTTGATTACTTCGTGTATTACACATTCGTCTGTGCCTGATATGCGAGTGATTAACAAACCCTAAAGCTGTTTGCCTAAGGAAGATCAGCAATACAAGTGATTCGACTCCACTTCGTATTTTAGGCTTATTTCACATCAGGGTATCCTGGTCGATACCCTCTCTTTTTTACTTTCCAGCACAATAACAGGCAAATGATCTCTGCGCTTTTCTCAAGAGCCTAGAGATCATTTGCTTAGATTGTCACAGTCAATTCCAACTCATGGATAAACAGAGAGCCTTTTGTGTGCGGATGCACGCCGACTCTTTATGAGATATTGAACCAGGCCACAATAAGGTTCAGGCTTAATCAGCAGCGTTTTTTGCGAGGGAAACAAGCAGTAAAGTTCATTGGCCAACATTCACCAGTGGCCCAGCCTAAGCAGCTGGGCCAAAACTCTCTCTCGATATAAATTAAAAAATCACTTCCAAGTGGTCTTCTCACTAACCATGACAATATTATTCAAGTCAAAAGGAATGCTCTTTAAAACATATATATCATATACAACAACATAATCTCCTTCAGCCAATACAGCAAAACTAGTAAGAAATAGCATATTTTTTATCGGCGCGCTATTAAATCTTATACTCCAAGGACCTCTTAAAAACTTGTTAAGCTTTGGCTCATTATTTTTATTCAAACGAAAAACTGTTACTGAGCCGAAAATTTTGTCATTATCTATCAGCCCAGGAAAATAAACGTCTCTGTCATCTTTATAAAAACCAACACCGAAAATGACAGCTCTTCCTTTTATTGATTTAAAATAAACCTTTGATGTTTTAAGCTTGTGGTACTTATTAAAATCAATATCCTCATCAAAATCACTCCCATAAGATAATAGGGGGGAAATAGTTATTATAAAAAAGATTTTAAAAAATATTTTTCTCATCACACCACACCTAAAATCATACAGAGACAAATAAGCCAACTTAACAACCAGCTTTAAATATATAAATCGATTTCTTTTGCAATAACAGCTTATCAATCAGACAAGTCAACCCACAACGTGCACGCTCAAAGACCATAACAGCACTATCGAAATTATTAGGAATATCTTTTGGAATATAAATTTTAGGAATAATCAAATAACTTCCCGTTGAGTCCAAATCCAGCTCCTTAACTATAAAACACATATCACGCACTTGATCAAACCTAATTTCTTCAAATAAATAATTTTCTTTCAACTCAATTACAATAGGATTTACCATTATCGCACCAGGAGCATTAACAGCATAAACCTCTATAGACCCTGAAACACTTTTATTCTCAGATAAATAATTTCGCCAATAACTCCCATCAAAACCAATCCCCAAATACAAAGCCCCCCGCCCTACCGAGTTGAAATAAACGGTGGAAACCTGAAGCTTTTGGTGTCTATTCAAATCAAACAACTCCTTATCATTCGCCCCATAAGACAAAATGGAGAAAGCCATAAGAACCAATACTAAAAAAACATTTCTAATCATATCCCCTAAAAACTCTCTCTAATTTTTTAAATTGCAAATCAATCATTTGATTTCTTTTATGTAATTTTTAACTCCCTCATTAATGGAATAGTTTCTCATTCCATCCTGAGCTTTCTTACGCAAACCGACACTCTGCTTTGAATCACTTAAAATATCTAATATTTTATTAAATAACATTTGGTCATCAAAAAAATCGATAAGCCAACCATTATCGCCATGACGAATTACTTCACGCACAGGCTCTGTATCAGAGGCAATCACCAAGCAGCCGCTGGCTAACGCTTCAAGTAGCGACCAAGACAATACAAATGGATAGGTTAAATAGATGTGAACTGCAGACACCTGCAAGGCTTTGCAATACGTTGAGTATTCCACCTTGCCTAGAAAATGCACTCGACTTTGATCAACAGGATTTTCACACAAAAGCTTGCTACGCCAGTTAGCTGCATCTTTAGGGGGGCTGCCGTAACTGACATTGTCACCACCGATAATTACAACTTGGCACGTGGTATGTGCTGCTAACACACGCGGTAATGCCCGCATAAACTGATGAAAGCCCCGATAAGGCTCTAGGTTGCGCGCTACGTAAGTAATGGTGGGTTCGCCAGCCTTGAGTACCTTGCCGTTAGGTAGCTGCAAGACCGCCTTACTGTCTGGCCCTAAGCGGGTGACATCAATACCTTCATGGATGACTTTGATCTTATCTTGGTAAGCCACAGGGTGAAAACTGTGTTGCCAGTGGGTTGGAGTAATAGCAGTATCACAATTTTCTAAATTAAGCAGATGCAGCTCATTGCGACTGCTGATGCGCGCGCAATCATCCATCGTCAAGGGGAATTCAGGGGCAAACCCAACATCGGCACCCTGTGTATGATAATAATACTCGCAGAAATGAATCAGCCGTGTTTTTGGGAAAACCTGTTTTACATAAAGCGTTTCACCCCATCCTGGGTGTGCGACAACGACATCTGGCTCATATCCATCCTGCTGTAGTTTTAGGGGTCGTCTCAGAAAACGGAAAATAAAGCACGCTAAGCGTGCGTGGAGGCTGGCACCCAGCGGTACAGCGTCGGAATGGACACGCCGAGGTTCTTGGCCACGTCCTTGGGCGGCACCCCGCTGGCCAGCAGCTTCTTGGCCGACTCGATCTTGCTGTCGGTCATCTTCGGCTTGCGGCCGCCTTTGCGGCCGAGCTGCTTGGCGACTTCCAGCCCGGCGCGGGTGCGCTCGACGGTCAGCTCGCGCTCCATTTCGGCAAGGCTCGCCATGACGTGGAAGAAGAACCGCCCGGATGGTGTGCCGGTGTCGATGGAGTCGGTGAGGCTCCTGAACTGGACACCGTGCTTGTGCAGATCGCCGACCAGATCGACCAGTTGCTTGACCGACCGGCCCAGCCGGTCGAGCTTCCAGACGACCAAAGTATCGCCTTCGCGCAGCATTTCGAGCGTCTTGGCCAAGCCAGGCCGGTCTGCCCGCGTGCCACTCACCTTGTCCTCGAAGACCTTTTTACATCCGGCCTTGCTCAAGGCTTCGCGTTGCAGCTCCAGGTTCTGATCCTGCGTCGAGACGCGCGCATAGCCAATCAACATGGCTTGTCTCGCGCCCGGTCGATGCGTTCCTGCATCGCCTGCATCACTTCTTCGTGGGTGTACGATCTGGCGTTGGCGTCGGTGGCTTGCCGCAGGGCTTCCTCAACCTCGCGCGTCATCCGCTCGTAATCCTCCGGCCACAGCGCTTGCTCCATGCGCAGCGACGCCTGACCCAGCAGGTGCAGCAGGCTGAACAGCCGCATGTCGTTGGTGGCGACGATGCGCTCCCGAATCTGCTCCTGAATAGCTTCGCTAGCCCGATGCGCTTGTGGTGTGGCAGTCCCCTCGTAGTCAGCGGGGAATTCCGCTTCCTCGGCAATCCTTGCCCAGGCGCTGGCCAGCGCCTCGATGGTTGACGTGCTCATTTCCGCCGCTCCTGTGCTCTTTGGCGAATCAACCGGCCAAGGGGCCTCGACGCGAAAACCAGCAGCATCACGCCTATCGGATACCAGGTCGAGAAGACCACCAAGGCATCGAAGGCTGGCCGTCCGGTGTTGGTAGGCAGTACGGCGGTCACAGCCATCAACCCGCCGACCGTCCAGATGATGCGCCACACGTAGGGCATCACGCGGGGCACGTAGCCGTCATCGAAAGCGGTCTGGTAGTAGCGGCGCAGGCCGCGCTCGGCAAGCGCCTGGCGCTGCCGCTCCGACAGCGCATCCGTCCGGCCATACCAGCGCCGGAATGGTGGACAGCGCAGCAGCAAAGGGGTGAAGAGGATCATCACCGCCACGATCGCGACACCCCACGCCATGACGGCGCCGGCATCGGGCCGCTTGGCGTTCTCGATCACGGGCGCGAAGACGCCCGGAGCACCGATCATCCAGAACAGCGCAATGTGCTGATGGAAGGAGAGCTTCATTTGCTCATCCACTTGCGCAGCAGGCGCTTTTTCAGGGAGGCGCGTTCTTGCGGGTTGCGTCCCTTGTGATTGGCGATGCGATCCGCCGTGGCGGCCTGGCGCTTGACGGGCCAGTAGGAGCGGCCATCCTTGCCCATCGACCAGACGCTGCTGGCCTGGTTTTCCAGCAGGGGCAGATGGGCGCTCAGGGCTTCGGGCGACGCGCTGGTCAGCGCCGTGCGCTCACGGGTGCGCCAGCGCTGATGCCAGAGCTTCTTGTCCTCGCGCTCGCTGCCGCAGGTCGTGTGCCCGACGATGGGTGTTTTGCGGCGGCTGCGGCTCATAACGTAGTGGTCTCCAAGAACATTCAGGACTGATCCCAGGCGTCGATGGTCAAGACCTGATCGGCAGGACAGGCGGCTACGCGGTCGGGAACTGGATGGTGTTCAGTCTCATGCCGACCCCATTCGATTGATCGCGTCGCTTGCGGCACGCTGCGACGCAAGGAGGTTTGCGACCTGGTTTAGCAGCCGTGTCCGCTGCATGTCTGTTACCTATCTCCCCGACCGCTCATTGGACCAACTCCAGAGATTGGGCTCTATCGCTCAGCCAATACGAAACCGGCATTGGCTGATGCCACAACCGAGACGAACACAAATGGCTCGGTACCTGTATTTCGCGCCCCGTGCACTTGGCCCGGTCTTGCCACGGCTATCTCACCTTCCCTGAGGGCACGAACAATCCCATTGCCCTGAAAGTAATCAGCCATTCCCGACAAAACAGTCCACGTGTCTTGGCCGTGAGGATGAATGTGAGCCGCAATTTCCTGCCCGGGATGGACATGCCAAACCACGATAATTGAGTCTCGGGTTTCAAGCACAACGGAACGAATAGGCTCGCCTTCGGACGGCTGAACATACTCGGCTACAGAAAATATTCTCGATTCAACAGTCATCGGAGATCCCTCTTTCACAGTGCCCCCAGACAGGCTGGATATGAGTTCTAACTCGAATTTGAACGGGAGGCTGGTCGTGAGATGATATGCAATCAAGAATAGAATTTCAAGAACTATTTTCGAGAATCGCAATGCCTTGATTCCCGTGCCGCGCCGGTTGCCTTGGCGGGCTTGTCACAAACCTACGTTTTCAAGAAGAAGGAAACCGCATGCCCCGCCGTTCGATCCTCTCCGCCGCCGAGCGCGAAAGCCTGCTGGCGTTGCCGGACACCAAGGATGAGTTGATCCGTCACTACACGTTCAGCGAAAGCGACCTCTCCATCATCCGGCAGCGGCGCGGCCCGGCCAATCGGCTGGGCTTCGCGGTGCAGCTCTGCTACCTGCGCTTTCCCGGCGTCATCCTTGGCGCTGATGAGCCACCGTTCCCGCCATTGCTGAGACTGGTCGCCAACCAGCTCAAGGTCGGCATCGAAAGCTGGGACGAGTACGGGCAGCGTGAGCAGACCCGACGCGAGCACCTGGTCGAGCTGCAAACGGTGTTCGGCTTCCAGCCGTTCACGATTGGCCACTACCGGCAGGCTGTCCAGTTGCTGACCGAGCTGGCCATGCAAACCGACAAGGGCATCGTGCTGGCCAGAGCCTTGATCGAGCACCTGCGGCGGCAGTCGGTCATTGTGCCCGCCCTCAACGCCGTCGAGCGGGCGAGCGCCGAAGCGATTACCCGCGCCAACCGGCGTCTCTACGACGCCTTGGCTGAGCCGCTGACGGACGTGCATCGCCGTCGCCTCGACGATCTGCTCAAGCGCCGCGACAACGGCAAGACGACGTGGCTGGCCTGGCTGCGGCAATCCCCGGTCAAACCGAACTCGCGGCACATGCTGGAACACATCGAACGCCTCAAGGCGTGGCAGGCGCTCGACCTGCCCTCCGGCATCGAGCGGCTGGTTCACCAGAACCGGCTGCTCAAGATCGCCCGCGAGGGCGGCCAGATGACGCCCGCCGACCTGGCGAAGTTCGAGCCGCAGCGGCGTTACGCGACCCTGGTGGCGCTCGCCATCGAGGGCATGGCCACCGTCACCGACGAAATCATCGACCTGCATGACCGCATCCTGGGCAAGCTGTTCAATGCCGCCAAGAACAAGCATCAGCAGCAGTTCCAGGCATCCGGCAAGGCGATCAATGCCAAGGTGCGGCTGTTCGGGCGCATCGGCCAGGCGCTGATCGAGGCCAAGCAAGCGGGCCGCGATCCGTTCGCCGCCATCGAGGCCGTCATGTCCTGGGATGCTTTCGCCGAGAGCGTCACCGAAGCGCAGCGGCTCGCGCAACCCGAGGACTTCGATTTCCTGCACCGCATCGGCGAGAGCTACGCCACGCTGCGCCGCTACGCGCCGGAATTTCTCGACGTGCTCAAGTTGCGGGCCGCGCCCGCCGCCAAGGACGTACTCGACGCCATCGAGGTGCTGCGCAGCATGAACAGCGACAACGCCCGCAAGGTGCCCACCGACGCGCCGACCGAGTTCATCAAGCCGCGCTGGCAGAAGCTGGTGATGACCGACACCGGCATCGACCGGCGCTACTACGAACTGTGCGCGCTGTCGGAGCTGAAGAACGCGCTGCGCTCCGGCGACATCTGGGTGCAAGGCTCGCGCCAGTTCAAGGACTTCGAGGACTACCTGGTGCCGCCCGCGAAATTCGCCAGCCTCAAGCAGGCCAGCGAATTGCCGCTGGCCGTGGCCACCGATTGCGACCAGTACCTGCATGACCGGCTGACGCTGCTGGAAACGCAGCTCGCCACCGTCAACCGCATGGCGCTGGCCAACGAGCTGCCGGACGCCATCATCACGGAGTCGGGCCTGAAGATCACGCCGCTCGATGCGGCGGTGCCCGATACCGCACAGGCCCTGATCGACCAGACGGCGATGATCCTACCGCACGTCAAGATCACCGAATTGCTGCTGGAGGTAGACGAATGGACGGGCTTCACCCGGCACTTCGCCCACCTGAAGTCAGGCGACCTGGCCAAGGACAAAAACCTGTTGCTGACCACGATCCTCGCCGACGCGATCAACCTGGGCCTGACCAAGATGGCGGAATCGTGCCCCGGCACGACCTACGCCAAGCTGGCCTGGCTGCAAGCCTGGCACATCCGCGACGAAACCTACGGGGCGGCACTGGCCGAGCTGGTCAACGCGCAGTTCCGACATCCCTTCGCCGAGCATTGGGGCGACGGCACCACGTCATCGTCGGACGGCCAGAACTTCCGCACCGGCAGCAAGGCCGAGAGCACCGGCCACATCAATCCGAAATACGGCAGCAGCCCAGGGCGGACGTTCTACACCCATATCTCCGACCAGTACGCGCCGTTCCACACCAAGGTCGTGAACGTCGGCGTGCGCGACTCGACCTACGTGCTCGACGGCCTGCTGTATCACGAATCCGACCTGCGGATCGAGGAGCACTACACCGACACGGCAGGGTTCACGGACCACGTCTTCGCGTTGATGCACCTGCTGGGCTTCCGCTTCGCCCCGCGCATTCGTGACCTGGGCGACACCAAGCTATACATCCCGAAGGGCGATGCCACCTACGAGGCGTTGAAACCGATGATCGGCGGCACGCTCAACATCAAGCACGTCCGCGCCCATTGGGATGAAATCCTGCGGATGGCCACCTCGATCAAGCAGGGCACGGCGACGGCCTCGCTGATGCTCAGGAAGCTTGGCAGCTACCCGCGCCAGAACGGCCTGGCCGTCGCCCTGCGTGAGCTGGGACGCATCGAGCGCACACTGTTCATCCTGGACTGGCTGCAAAGCGTCGAGCTGCGCCGCCGCGTGCATGCCGGGCTGAACAAAGGCGAGGCGCGCAACGCGCTGGCCCGCGCCGTGTTCTTCAACCGCCTGGGGGAAATCCGCGACCGCAGCTTCGAGCAGCAGCGCTACCGGGCCAGCGGCCTCAACCTGGTGACGGCGGCCATCGTGCTATGGAACACGGTCTATCTGGAGCGGGCCGCGAACGCCTTGCGTGGCCACGGTCAAGCCGTCGATGACGGCCTGTTGCAGTACCTGTCGCCGCTCGGCTGGGAGCACATCAACCTGACCGGCGATTACCTCTGGCGCAGCAGCGCCAAGATCGGCGCGGGCAAGTTCAGGCCGCTACGGCCGCTGCAACCGGCTTAGCGTGCTTTATTTTCCGTTTTCTGAGACGACCCCTTTTAGCAACAGCCGCAATACTTGCTGGCCATTTAAAACTGCTTCCTCGAAAGTCCGAGCGTATGGATGTGTTTTTGAACTGGCCTTACGATGTGGGCGATACTTGTGAAGTTGAACACTGTCCAAACCAGGCGCATGATCCTGCCCAATCGCCAACACTCTAAAATTAGACAAGTCCGCTAAATGCCTAGCAATATGGCGAAACTGACCGGGAAAATTCTGGTGAATAAAAAGCACATCCATTGAGCTTTATCCTTGCGCATCACACTAGCCAAAAAGCATATGTATAATGAGTCAAAATGCTACATCACGTATGTAGCTATTATTTTTTCTTAAACTACTCTCAATACAACCCCCCATACAGTAGACTGCATCACAGAATCAAAATGAATTATTAAAACCAATATTCAGTCTGCCTCTATCATCCAGTGATGCTAACCACTTTTCATCTACCATCCCTAGCCTTAATATGGTACGTATAATTCCAGACCAGTAAAATCTAAAAGCTGCTCCAAGGTCATAGTTAGGTAGGGCGTTTGTTTTTGCATTCTAAAATTTATTCTGGTTAGATTAAGTCATGTCTCGCTATTCGTTGAATAGCAACATGCCCGTAGCCTAGCTACACACCCTAAAGTCTGTGTGCATTTGAAAAACAGACCATCACCATTGGTGACAATGCCCACTAAACTCATTTCGTACAAACCCACAGGGGAATACTCATCCCCTAGGGATCATAGTATTTCCTCTTTGCTAAACTCTGAGGAAAAAACCATGACTACTCAAGCACAATTCTTTGATCTGCACACTCGCGGCATTGGCTACTTAAACCGTGTTCGTGAAGTAACAGTCAAAAAAGGAAATCCTTTCATGGCTTGCACGATCGCTGCTCTACGCGGTGATACTGATAGCCCTGAATACACTTACTTTGATACTCGTGTTTCCGGTGAAGAAGCTGAAAAGCTGATTCGTCGTTGCCAACCCGCAGCTGAAGCCGGTAAAAAAGTTTTAGTGGGATTCACCATTGGTGATATCTACACTGAAACATTTGTGTATCAGAAAGGTGATAAAAAAGGTGAGACAGGTGTAACCCTAAAAGGCCGCTTGTTACGCATCTCCTTTATCAAAGTAGATGGCGAAACCGTATGGCAACAAGCTCCGTCAGAGCATTCAGAACCCGCTGAGCACAATGAGCCGGCACAACCTGAAAATGATACTGATGCAGCTTAACGCTTCAATCCGCCGCACCATCAAGGCTCCCAACTTTTAAAGTTTGGAGCCTTTTTTGTCACTCAATCGCTATTTTTTACCAGCGCATACCAGCACCAATAATATGGCAGTCATCTGGCTTTTTGTCTCTAATGGATTTTACATATTCGTTCCACTGCTCTTTATTCATGGACTTATCGTTTTGGTCTACTTCATCCTGCAGTTGAACACATGCTTTTTCATTATTTTCAATAGTTACTAGCCGTTCGGCAAGGTATTGACTGTCAACGCGTGTACCATTTATTGGGCCAAAATAAAGAGCATCCCCGTTCTCGGATAGCTTCAACGGCATATTGTCATAAGATAAACCATCGGCTGTTTCTGCAAGAGCAATAGCATTACTTTTACGAATGACGTCCTCAACAAAAAGGTATGCATCGCCATCTTTCTTAATCTCGGCAATTTTCTCAGTGCCCGATAGATTATGACTGTATTTATAAAGCCCAACAGCACTTTCATTGCTATCACTGCAGGCTGTAATGCCAAATGCAAGCACGGCAATAACCATTAATTTAATTTTCATGCTACCTTCACTATGTCTTGAGTAAAATATAAAATCGACCTTACTATGGCCTCCGATATTCTCGCAGCCAATAAATTCTCACATATGTAATAACGCTAAACACAGAAAAGCGCATACATTAAATAACATCCCGTTGATGTAGAAAGCTTCATAAGGCGGCCAAACTCAGCTATCCATCACTACCATTAGGTATACCTACTACATAATACTAAACTAACCAGTAGCTTCGGGGAAGCAAAGCACCGGAAAACCTGCCCAGTGAAAGCCACGTGTCTTGCGACTGTAGCGGTGGTTTCGTGTCGTTAAGTGTTAACGACACGAAACCAAAAACTCAGGATTAAAGTACAGCTTAACCCTCCCTCTATCATTCTCATAAATCACTCTCTCTAAAAATTTTATAGCTTCTTTTTTGCCTTTAAACTGAACACTAGCTATCGAGAAAGCTAAGGCTGCTCTTTTGAGATCTCTGTACGGATTTTCTGACTCTATAAAAGTATCTTGCCACTCTTGCGCAGAAATTGTTATCGGAGCAGAAACTCCCAAAAGGTAATCTAATGGTTTCAACTTTGATAAAGCAAGACTCCTAAGGCGCAAAGCACATAGAGGCATATTATATGAGGCTTCAATTAATTTATTCGGGATGGAAACCATGATTCTGTTTTCTCCTTTAGTCAAACTCCTCACATGATTTCACTTGCCTTAATTCAAGTAACGACCATTTTGTCGGTATATCAATATTTATTTCACTTAACGCCGAAACTCAGAAACATTTGAGGCAATATCTGTTTTTCGGCAGCAAAAATGGGCAACGAGGTAAGCTCCAAGTAACTAAATAAAAGACAACCAATCAGGTAGCGCATCTAAATCGACTAAGATTTGACCTGATGGAATTTCTTCAAGATTAGCCTTTAGCTTTCTGCCAGACCCATCTGGAATATCAAAAACCACGTTGAAATGCAGCACATCCTGAAACACTCTTGCAGCTCTTTCAGCCGCGACTTGGACATCAACGACAAGGCTCTCACCATTGTTTTTTAAGTCAGTATGAATTACAACCGGAGCACCCTGCCCCCTGATACCAAAGGGAGTTTGATTAGTATGCGGTGCAACTTGGTCTAAGAAGTAACAGAGATGGTCTCGATTCCGAGGTGCAATTCCACCATCAACAATTCCCTCAGCCACCAGAGACGCTATACGAGCAATAGCATTCAGTTGATCAAGAGAAAGGCTTGTCAGCGTGTTGCCTGATCTGTCACTCCCGCCTAAAGCTCCAGTATTTGAGTCGATCACAGCTGTACGGTGAACTAAACAATGCCGATGCTCAACGGTATTGGCATATACAGCGCCAATTGCCACCCAAACCTGGCGATCAGATGTTAGAACGTGAAAGCCACCGGCTCCTTGTGCCGCGTGAATTTGCTTAGCACTGATTGACCACTCATATCCACTTCTACGGTCTGCCGTAAGGGCTCCGACATTGAGGATTAGCTCCACTGCAAGGTCTAAGACCTTCCAGGCAGAACCAAACAACAACGGCGCAAGGTCGCTTTTTATGCTCTCGACGGCGCTAGCAGATAAATTATCAGTAAGCGTAATCTGGACAGTCGCAGCAGTAGCACTTCCTCGTAAATCAATAGAATCATTTTCACAACCTGAGATCACTGGCAACATTTTGTCAAGAACGTAAGTTTCGAATGCGACGGCATCCTGAAATTCTCTAACAGTAGTGATCATTCGCACTCCCACCGTTGACTATTGGACTGTCGTGATATTTTATCGGTGGATCTAGCTTGCTCAGCTCAATTACTAGGTCATTGACTATTTCGGCGTAGCTATTCTCTTCAGGCTCATACTGTTCTTCAGTGTGAGCCCAAGTCAGTTCCCAATTTCCGCGTATGTGTGAGAGCTGACGTGTAAGCATATAATCAAATAGGCTACTCCAGCTAAAAAACTCTTGGATTCTTTCATCCATAACTAGACCTTAGGCTAATACATAACGTTTGAACTCAGCGAACCTTTTTCATGATCGGCCGAAACGACTGATTAGCAGCCGTCACACACCCGCTTTTGTACGGAAATGCTCAAGCACTGCCAAGGAATGCGTAAGTAACTCCTCGCTACGTACAGGGTCAAACCATGTACCGTTAAACTTGGCTCCATGAAAGAGGTTGTTACGTACACGACAAATATGGCCGAACAGTATTTGAACTGACTTTTCAGTAGCAGGCACATCTGCCCATACCACCTTCCCATTATCTGCTATTTGCTTCTTCGGCGGCTGGTCAAGAATATAGTCTGCAGCATGGACCGACTGCGCTAATTCGACTCTGAAATTATTTCCCACAATTTCATTTGCGAAGCGATCCCAGTCAACAGAAATATTTCCTAATCTGTCAGATTTGAATAAGCCCCTCTCCTTAAGCGTGGATTCGTATTGTGCGAATAGTTTGAAGAATTGGAATGCTAATTGGTCAAGATAAGTGCTCATTCTGGGCTCTTGCGCTGTTAACGCCTCGTTAAAAAGCAAAAAAATGTTGTCGAAGATTAGCGACGAAGGAGAAAAGCCAACTATTTTCTCCTTTAATCGACTTATTATGAGTCTATGTACCTTGCACCCAAGCAACTACTTGCTCTGTATAATTACTTTCTGTGCATTTTGGTAAAGAACCCTAGTTTAATAATGTGCATTCACCAGATAGCCTATTCAGACATACAGTGTAATGTTAAGAGTAAACTTCTGAACACACCCTCTCGATTTCACTACTTTCATTAGTCTTTTTCAATGTCCATCTAAACCGATCCAACCAAAATCACTTTGTTTACGGTTTTTGATCTCACTTTTTTGCATGCTACTGACTCCACTTCTTCGGAGTCTTATCCATGAAACACAGCTTACCACTGTCAGCCCTTTTACTCGCCATTGCTCTAACAGGCTGCGCAACACAAGCACCAACAGTCAATTATACTGATGGCAGCCGTGGCGCTCGTAACCCAGAACAAGTTACGCCAGATATTTACCCTACTGGTGCCAAGGCCAGCCAAGAGCCGGTTATTCGTGAAGGGCGCTATCGTTTAGTCAGCACTAAGCCCTCAGCTGAACAACAAGATTTACTTGCCCAAATCATTACCTTTAATGCCAATTTCGCCGTACACAACACCGTTAAAGATGCACTAGATAGCGTCACTGCACGATCAGGCTACCGTCTATGCCCTGCGCATGCAGAGCACATTAAAAACCTCTATGCACTGCCATTACCTGAAGCTCATAAAAAAATTGGCCCGATGACCCTGCGCAATGCCTTACAAGTTTTAGCTGGCCCTGCATTTAGCGTAGAAGTAGACGAGCTCAAGCGCTCTATTTGCTTCACTGTGCGTTCCGAATACGACAAACCTATTCGTTTAGCGCCAAGCGTTAATGGTGAGTTGTGATGGTAAATCTCAGAACCTATAAAGCATTATTGGTCTTAATCTTAGCCAGTTGGAGCCACCTAAGTCTGGCCAACTCTCAGATCGAAAACAGCCAAAAAACAACAACCGAACAGGTATCAAGCGACAGCAATGCTCAAGCAATCACACTCACTAACTCTGAAAAAGCAGCCGTTTGGGGGCTAACATCTGATGAGTGGGATAAATTCGAAGCTCTGATGCAGGGACCTCGCGGCTATTGGAGTCCTAATCTCGATCCTTTAACCGTACTGGGTATTGAAGCTAAGACGCAGGCCGATCGCATGCGTTACGCAGAGCTCCAAGCTAAGGCTGAATACCATCGTACCGAAGCCGAGCTGGCTTACCAGCGCGCATATGACACAGCTTTTCAAACGCTCTTTTCTGACCAGCTCATTATCACCTCTCCTGAAGCCACTGAAGAAGATTTTCCGCCTCTAAAACAGCAAGGCTTACCTGATGAACTGCCACTCATTGTGTTTGTGGATATACGTTGCAAACCCTGTGATGCTTTGATTCAACGCCTGCAGTCAGAGCAAAAGCGTATTGATGTGTATGTCGTTGGCACACAAAACAATGACAAAGCTATTCGTGACTGGGCAATGCGTGTGGGCATTAAGCCTGACTTAGTTCAACGCAAACTCATCACGCTGAATCACAACAATACCGAGCTGCAAGCACTATCCAAAGCCAAGGATATAAAAAACGTAACACTGCCAATAATGTTTAAACGTCTGGGCTCCCAATGGTCAAAAGTCGAGCTGTAATCATCACTGCAATAAGTGTTTCGATATGGGCACAGTCAGCTCAAGCGGCTGTGCCTTCTGCTTATCAACTGATCGCACAAACAACGGGTGTTCCACCCGTTGTGCTGTATGCCGTTGCCCTGCAAGAGTCCGGAAAAACAATTCATCCAAAACTGCATAGACCATGGCCTTGGACGCTTAACGTAGCCGGTAAAAGTTACTACTACGCAAACCAGCACAAAGCCTGTACAGCGCTACATATCGCGCTCAAAGCTCATAACCCCAAGAACATTGACGTGGGGATCGCTCAAATTAACTGGGGCTGGAATCCTGGGATATTTGCATCGCCTTGTGAAGCGCTCAATCCGTACAAAAACCTCACCGCAGCAGGCCATTTATTACGCAAACACTATCGCGCATCAGGCGATTGGAATGTTGCTACTGGCCTGTATCACCACCCTGCCGGTGGGCACATTGCAGCACGCTACCAAAAGTCTGTTGCTCAGCGCTTAAATACGCTGCGCTATATCACCACCACACAGAAATGAGACATACCGTATGAGAACTCTCAAAAATATCAGCTCACTTGTAGTCTTATTACTCAGCACACAGGTCAATGCGAATGACCTAACTGTGCTCTCTGCAGGTGGTTCATCAGCATCACGTTACTATGAATCCTTATCAATACAATCCTCTGAAAAAGCCATCCCGCCATTGCCAAAAATTCAAGTGCATGACATCAACAACATGATGTTTCCGGTTAAAAGCAACCTAACCCCTGGCTATGTACAAGCAAGAACGATTAACGCCAACGGCTTAGCTCAACCCATTTTTCTAATGGGATACGACGAAACTTCCATTGAGTGGCTGCAACAACGCAGAACCATACTTATTGAGCTTAATGCCATCGGCTTAGTGGTTAACGTGCCTGATGCCGAAGCCATGGCTTATCTGCAAAGCTTAGTACCTGAACTCATGATGTCTCCTGTACCAGGAGATGATATTGCAGAACGTATTGGGACAAAGCATTACCCGTTTTTGCTAACGCGCAACAGCATTGAACAGTAATGACAGAGGCGCATAATGAGTAAGCATATTCTTGAGTCAAAACTACGTCCTGCTGTTGAGTTCTACAGTGCATCTGTATTCTTTTCTGCCGCAACACTCTGTGTGTATTCACCTTGGGCGATTGCACTGGCTCCCAGTATTGGCCTTGCTACCGGTGGTTGCTATGCGCTCGCCGGTGCGATTCGTTTCAAGCAAGGGCTCAATGTTGTTCGTTACCGGCAAAACCTCAAGCGCTTACCAATCTATGAAATGACCAGCTCACAGATACCAGTAAGTAATAAATTTCTGTTTATGGGCAGAGGCTTTGAGTGGACTCGTATTCACACCCAACGGCTAATGGATGCAAACGACCCCAACGTCGCGCACTTGGTCGAACCTTCCTCAGCTTTTCGGTTGGCTCGTTATTTGGAGAAAAGCCTAGAGGACAGCAAAGTCCTATCTTTCATACCAAAAATGACACAGTGGGACAGCCGTCTAAATCCAATTCGCCCACTACCACCAGTAGGCGGTTCATCACTGATACATGGCGTAGAGCCCAACGAAAAAGATGTCTACATGCCTTTGGGTGAACGGGTTGGGCATACGCTCGTCGTGGGTACCACCCGCGTGGGTAAAACTCGATTGGCCGAAGTTTATGTCACCCAAGACATTCACCGTGGTGATGTCACCATCATGTTTGATCCTAAAGGTGATGCTGATTTACTCAAGCGTATGTACGTTGAATGCAAACGTGCTGGGCGTGAAAAAGAGTTTTATGTTTTTCACTTGGGCTACCCGGATATTTCTGCGCGTTATAACGCTGTTGGCCGGTTTGGACGTATCTCCGAAGTGGCTGGCCGTATTTCTGGGCAACTCTCTGGTGAGGGTAACTCAGCAGCCTTCCGTGAGTTTGCTTGGCGGTTTGTAAACATCATTGCCAAAGCGCTTGTCGAGCTAGGCCGCCGACCTGATTACACTCAAATTGCTCGCCACGTCGTCAATATTGATGAGTTGTTTATTGAGTATGCAAAGCTCGCCTTTGAGCGCGACAAGCAAGTCAATGCATGGGAAATCATTGTTGAAATTGAAAACAAACTCAATGATAAAAACATACCAATGAACATGCGTGGACGCGATAAGCGCGTCGTTGCTGTTGAGCAATACATTTCACAATCCAGTTTTTTTGACCCAGTGATGGATGGCTTACGCTCTGCTGTGCGTTATGACCGTACCTACTTTGATAAAATTGTTGCGTCTCTTTTACCCCTACTGGAGAAGCTCACCACGGGTAAAACAGCTGAGTTACTCGCACCTAACTATGCTGATCTAACTGACCCAAGACCCATTTTTGACTGGATGCAAGTCATCCGCAAAAAAGGTGTGGTGTATGTCGGCCTCGATGCTATGTCTGATGCCGTCGTTGCCTCTGCCGTTGGTAACAGTATGTTTGCTGACCTCGTTTCCGTTGCCGGTCAGATTTATAAGCATGGGATTGATGAGGGCTTACCTGGTGGTAACGCTTTCGCTAAGCGCGCCATTAACTTGCATGCTGACGAGTTTAACGAACTGATGGGTGATGAGTTTATTCCTCTCATTAACAAAGGCGGTGGTGCTGGCATGCAAGTGACCGCTTACACCCAGACCATCAGTGACATCGAGGCTCGAATTGGTAATGCGGCCAAAGCTGGACAAGTCGTTGGTAACTTCAACACTCTGCAAATGCTACGTGTACGTGAAACCAAAACAGCCGAGTTGCTCACTAAACAGCTACCCAAGGTCAACGTGCTCACCAACACGCTGGTATCAGGAGCCACTGATACATCCGACCCAAGTGCTGCCACAGACTTTACCTCATCATCGCAAGACCGTGTCAGTGCAACCAGTGTCCCAATGATTGAGCCTGCTCACATCGTCAAGCTCCCCAAAGGACAAATGTTTTCACTGCAAGAAGGTGGTCAGTTGTGGAAAGTAAGAATGCCCTTACCCAAGCCAGATCCTGATGATGTATTACCGGATAACCTGCAGGAACTCGCTGCACAGATGCGCAAAAACTATAACGAAAGCGCAGGCTCTTGGTGGTCAAACACCAGCAGCAGTGTGTCAGCGTCACCGCTCTCTGACGTAATGGCGATGGGCAGAGATCCTGGTACTGACTTTGAAAGCACTGTTGATGAGGAAGATTCTGATAACAGTGATGACCATATCGACTTAGATAATAACGACGACGATTCCTAATATGAGCACAAACAATCAAACGCAACCTCAAGTTGAGCAAAAGCCCAAAACATTGTTTGGCAAAACCCTAGCTCTTTTTTTTAAGATCATTGGCCTGCTGGCCATTTCGTTGTTTTTTTCTTTAATCCTTGAATACATTGGACTCGTATTCTGGTGGCCAGAAGAAGGCTGGCAACACAGCCAGAGAATGTTTCAGCAAGAATTAAGCTGGCTCAGCAATGACTTTAAACAATCACTTTTAATGAGCAGTCCTGGGCATTTTATTAGCCTGGTGATCGAGCAAGTCTTTGACTGGGTAATGATTAAAACGGGGCTCTTAGAATTGACACAAACCGCTCAAATCAAAGCCCAAGGCAAAGGCTCAAGCGCTTTTATAGCCAGCATATATGTTGTCGCAGAAGATTTTATTCTAGCCAGTGTTTTTATCGTAATGACCTTTATCATTCGATTCAGCATTCTTGTGCTATCCATTCCTCTTTTCATTATGGCTGCTCTAACAGCCGTAGTGGATGGATTGATTCGCCGTGATATTCGCAAGTTTGGAGCAGGCCGTGAAAGTAGCTTTATCTACCACCGAGCCAAAAAACTAATCGTACCGATGATTATCGCACCTTGGTTTCTATATCTGTCCGCACCGATCGCAGTCTATCCACAGCTGATTTTGATTCCCTGTGCTATCTCATTAGGCATTGCTATTTTAGTGACGATTACGACGTTTAAGAAGTATTTATAACTAAAGCATCAGAGATGATCATATGATTATGAGAACAGCTAAGAAGCTACTTGGAGTGTCTATGTTTAGTTCGGTGTTTGAAAGTTACAATAGCAATCCTAGCCTGCTAATACTTGAAATTAAAGATAAAAACCAACCTGAAGCAGAAGCTCTCGCTTGGTTGGCTGTTGAGAAGAAGGAAACATATGATAAATGCTCCGACAACACTGTTAATAAAGCTTCTCTGAATGTGACATACCAGCGCCTTGATCGCGACACTCATCATGACAAAAAAGGTTCTTTCTGTGCTGGTTATTCGCGACGCACAAATACTGTTTCTCTAACCTACAGTGATCCTGACTCATCAAGTGGCGCAGTTTTTCTTGATCTACCTGGTTTTGAAGGTCAAAGAATAGGCTCGTATTTGATGAATGTAATAGTTCAGTGGGTACAGCAGTGGCCTGAAGCGACAGTAAAAAGCATTAAGCTAGCTTCTGGCCAAGCTACACATGACAACAAAAAGCGACGCAACCGGTTTTATGAGCAGTTCGGTATTGTCTTTAATTACATTGATGAAGAGCTCTCTGCAGGACTATCAAGCCCCATGCTTGTAAAAGACCTGAATACAGTGGATTCATGGAAGCAAAATATCGTTGAACATAATTTAATCCATTTTTTAGAGAACATGCTCACCTCTAAAGAGTCTTTGGTGTCTAAGATTGACGGCCTTGAGAAGTCTAACGAATACTTCACCAAAGAAAGAAATAAAGCTGAGGCTGCTCCCATTCGATGGGCTATTAAAACTCTATATAATAAATATGCACTGCTCTCCATTGTTCTCGTGCCATTAATATTAGCAGGTTGGTTTTTCATCAAATAAAGCCAGCTTACTCTCCCTCCTATAAACCTCTATTTTGCAAGCTAAAAATAAACCGATCAAACCAAAATCGGTTTGTTTGCAGTATTTTTTCTTGCAATGCATAAAGTTGATGTCCGTACGCAATACACCCTTATGGAGCGGGTATGGACAAAACTTCTCAAACACATCAACGGCGTTTACCCAAGTCAGGCTTAGCAGCTTTATGCATCGCTACGCTCATGACAACAGGTCATGCCTACGCATCTTCTGAGGCCTTTGAGCGTGAGCAACTTATGCTCATTCAAAAGCAACTGCATAACGCAGAACTGCTATTGAAAAATGCTCAAAAAAATATCACACCAAATGAAACAACACGCTTTTGGTTTGACTATCAACGCCTCGAAAAAGATCTACAACAAATTCAGTTGGGAGTTCAGAACTATCTGAGCCCCCATCGCGCACAGCCGAGAGACTCGCATGACGTTGCCCGTTCATACAGTCGGGATGTGCGCGAACTGAATGCATCAATGGGTGCAGCCAATGGCACTCACTGAGCAACAACGTCAAGCCTTCAATGCAGCATCAGGTGTGGGTAATAACGCCTTATCAGGCAGCAATACCCTATTCCTCTCTGTACTACTAACCCTCGTATTCCTATGGGCTGCATGGGTGCTTTTATCCACCTACAAAGGCTGGGCTAATAAATCAGTCAGAACAGGGGAAGCAGGCGCTGTGTACGTCAGAGTAGGTGTACTCATTGTTGTATTGATCTGGTTTGTCCTTTCTTAAAATCTCGGAGTTCATCATGTTTCAACGCATTAAAAGCAACTTTAAAAAAACCCAAAACAAAGCACTTCTGATGCTGTTCAGTGTGCTGTCATCACCTGCATTTGCAGACCTTCCAACCGTTGAAGATCCATCGCGCGGCCAAGGCAGCGGCATCTTTGAAACCATGAAGAACTATGCCTATGACGCTGGCATTTTTGTTGGTTTGCTCATTGCAACCCTCGGTTTTCTAGGTGTGGCTTGGCATGGCATCGCTGTGTTTTCTGAAGTTCAGAACGGTAAGAAAAAATGGAGTGATTTTGGTGCAGTTGTCGCGGTGGGGGTAATCCTCGTTGTGGTTGTCATCTGGCTGCTCAGCAAAGCTGCAGACATTCTTTAATCGCCCCGAAGAAGCATTGACGTATGAATAACAAAGTTGAAACCAGCCATGACGGAACCGTCATGTTCCTACCAGAACGTCTGAATCGAGATCCAACCGTGATTCGCGGTATGACGGCAGATGAAATGTTTGTCATCGCCTTAATTGGCGTAGTTCTCGGTCTTGGTCTTGGCATCTTTCTATGGATTGTTACAAGTGAAGCCGCGTTGATCGTTACGTCAATGTTTCTTATCGGTCCTGTGCTCTGCCTGTTCTTTGGAAGCTCTTTGCTACGAAGAATGAAGCGAGGACGACCTAACACCTGGGTGTACCGCGCCGCGCAATACCGACTTGCCAAACGCGGTATCAATATAGGCATCGAAGCCCTGATTCTACGCTCCGGCAACTGGTCAATCAGACGTGAAAACAGACACCGACAGGCGTTACTCAAACTACTGCAACAGGATGAAAAATGAGTCGCTTTAAAAATACAGTCGATCAACAAAAAGCGCATATCAATACGCTGCGAGCTGCATTAGTTGGCGTCGTGATTATTTGCGCAGCCTTTTGGTACGGCTGGAAATCAGCCCCTAATACGCTAACTGTGCATGTCCCACCCGACTTACGCTCAGGTAGCACTCGCCTATGGTGGGATGTTCCACCAGAGAACGTGTATAGCTTTGCGCTCTACATTTTCCAGCAACTCAACCGCTGGCCAAACAGTGGTGATAAAGACTACTCAAAAGCCATTTACTCACTGCAAAACTACCTGACTCCATCCTGCAAAGCAGAACTGGAGGAAGATCATCGTTCGCGCCAAATGCGCGGAGAACTGCAAAAACGAGTACGTGGTGTTTACGAGATTCTTGGTCGTGGTTACGTCGATAAGCCCACGTTTAGAGTGCAGCAAAGCAGTCAAAACTCATGGCTCGTTAATCTGGATCTGAATGCTGATGAGTACTTCTTAACTGAACAAGTTAAGCGCTCAGTCGCACGTTACCCAGTGAAGATTGTTCGTTACGACATTGATCCATCCAAAAACCCATATGGCCTGGCATTCGATTGTTTCTCTGGCCAAATCCAACGCCTCACAATTGAGGGTGAACAGAATGAATAAATTACGCTCAATGGCTTTGTCTGCCTGCGCTCTATTGCTGAGTCAAAATCTATTGGCAGTAGAGCTTGTCCAATGGGAGCGGTTGCCCATTGCCGTTCCTTTGGTTAAAGGCGAAGAACGCATCATCTTTCTTGATAAGAATGTGCGTGTTGGAGTGAGTAGCCAACTGGCGAACACACTGCGCGTCCAATCGGCTGCCGGTGCATTGTACTTATTGGCCAATGATGAAATTGAACCCACTCGCCTGCAGGTACAAGACGTTGAAACCAGTGAGGTCATTCTACTGGACATCGCTACTGTACCCAGCACCGGCACAGTACTTGAACCCATTCGTATACTTTCCGAAGGCGATGCCTCTCTAGCTCGCTCTGATGAAGAAGGCAAGGCAATTGCTGACAAGCAAACACAAGCATTAAAAATACCCGCTCCAATTGCTTTAACCCGCTATGCCTCACAAATGATGTACGCGCCTTTGCGCACCGTAGAACCCGTATCAGGCATCACCCAAGTCCCAATAAAAGTTACTGGTGATGATCTGCCCATCCTGCCGACTTATCCCGTTAAAGCAAAAGCACTCACAGCATTCAAAATGGGCAGCTATACGGTAACAGCGGTCAAGCTCCAAAACACACAGCGCAGCAACTTGCAGCTTGACCCACGCGACATACAAGGTCACTTCTACTCTGCAACCTTCCAGCACAACTGGTTAGGAACACACGGCACAGCTGAAGACACCACCATTGCCTACCTTGTGACACGCAACGGCGGTATCGAAAACGCTTTATTGTCGCCAGTACTGTTGCCAGACCTTGGAAGCAAGGAGGCTCGCCATGAAAAGTAATACGTTACTTAAATTCATTGTGCCAGCCGTGATTCTGGCCATCGTTATTATTCTGATCGCTTTCAAATCACCTAAGAAGCCCAACCAAGGTGAACAGCACTTTGAGCTATCACTTTCCAAGGAAGAAGCTAAAGAGCTCGGCATCGAGGGCGACACACCTCAAGACACGTTGCGCACCCTCGTTGGTGAGTTGAAAAGTATGCGTACACAAATCAACACATCCAATGAGCGCAGTGCCACTTTAGCCAACGACAATAAGCGGTTTGAGGAGCGTGAACGAGCATTAGAAGCGCGTATCAATCAAGCCGTACAAGCCGCCTCAGAAGATGCTCGAAAAGCAAAAACAGAGGCGCTGCAGCTCAATGAGCAAGCCATGCAAATGTTTGCAGAGCTGCAGGAAAAAGTCTCTGGCTCAGGCATCTCACAATTGCCTATTGGCTTAGGTTTAGAGGCTGGCTTGTCAGACAGCTTTGAGCCTACTGAAAGTGTTGTGTGGGTTGAGCCAAGCGATGCAGTCCAGGTTATCAAAGGCAAGCCAGCAACAAGCTTTACATTCCCTAATTCTTTCACCAATCCGTTAGATGGCTCTATTTTAGATAAGTCGCATCAAGACCTAAAAGCAGCTTACAAAGGTGAGCGTAATCTCGGTAAACAACCGCGTAGGCAAGACGAGCAAAAGCCTATGTATACCATCGCAGAGAACTCTACTCTGATGGGCTCAACAACTATGACAGCGCTCATTGGTCGTGTGCCCATTGATGGCTCCGTCAACGATCCATACCCCTTCAAAGTGTTAATTGGTAAAGACAACCTCGCCGCCAACGGCATTGAGTTACCCGAAGTCACTGGTGCAGTGATGGCAGGAACCGCCACCGGCGATTGGACGCTATCGTGTGTACGTGGCCAAGTTGAGTCCATCACCTTTGTATTTGAAGACGGCACAATTCGCACCGTTCCAGAACCAGAGAAAGTAACCCGTGGTCGCGGCTCAACCACGAGCAGCAACATCGACAAGATCAGAGGCGGTATTGGCTACCTAAGCGACCCT
The DNA here is from genome assembly GCF_008807395.1 of Pseudomonas sp. C27(2019). Classification (GTDB taxonomy): domain Bacteria; phylum Pseudomonadota; class Gammaproteobacteria; order Pseudomonadales; family Pseudomonadaceae; genus Denitrificimonas. The sequence continues at coordinate 124,313 of NZ_CP043320.1, read as the reverse complement.
TACGGGATTCCATGCCTAGCCGGTGATCGCAAGTCCAACGCTAAAGAATATATCGGTAATAACGCACTCATCACCGCTGCCGGTGCTGCGATTGCGCGCACCTTTGCTAACGATGGTGGAAGCACTCAATACAGCAGTGCCGGTAGCACCACCATTACTGATAACAACCAAGCCTTCAATTCAATTCTGACCCGTGGTGTAGGCGATATCCAAGACTGGGTAAACAAGCTCTATGGCCAAGCATTTGCAGCCGTATACGTACCTCCACACCAGCAAGTGGCCGTTCATATTGACCGCGAAATCACCATCGACTTTGAAACATTCGGACGCAAGGTAAAACACAATGAAGCAAGTATTGAAATCTATGAACTGGATTAAGTGTATTGGCGTGTTGAGCTTGGTGAGTCTGACGGCACTCAGCACAGGCTGCAGCACCCATAAAGACGAGCTGTTTCCTCACGATGACACCACAATGCTCGATATTTGGCGGCAATCTGGCACCGGCGGACTCAAGCAGGATATTGCTGAGTCGCGCTTGATGCTCAGACGCTCAATTACGGCCACTGAATCGCCACAGCACAACTACACCCGTCTTGCTGAAAACGAAATCAAAAGCCAATTTCAGCGCTTACCTAATCCCGACTTGGTGATGTATGTCTACCCTCACCTATCAGGCACAGAAGGCGCTCCAGTACCGGGTTACTCCACCGTTTTCCCTTTCTACAACAAAGTGCAATACGCCATGCCAGGTGAACGACTGGAGGACTATTGATGCTCAGTTTTTTGAAAAAGAAAACAACCTCCGAACCGACTGATATTGAACACACTGAGACAGCTGTGGTGGAGAAGATTGAACCTGCAGCAAGTTCTCAAGAGCCTATCAGAGCGACTGATGCTGATGAGCAGAAACTCTATAACGATGGGAAAAGCCCAAGCTTTAGCCAATATCTACCATGGGTTGAGTATCTGTCGGATGACAAGTGTTTCTTGTTGGATGACTGTCGCAGTGTCGGTGCAATCTTTGAGCTCACGCCGGTGGCCACAGAAGGCCGTGAACCCAGTTGGTTACAAAACGCCCGTGACCTCATCGAAGATGCGATTCAAGACTCGTTTAAAGAACTTGAAGATTCGCCATGGGTTGTGCAGTTTTTTTGTCAGGATGCCGAAGAACAACAGGAATATATCACTGGCCTAGAAGAATACATTCGTCAGCGTGACAAGAGCAAAACCGAAGGCGACAAGGCCGGTGAGTCTGAGTTCACCAAGCTGTTTCTAAAGCTCACACAGCATCACCTCAGTGCGATTGCACAACCAGGAGGGCTCTTCACAGATAAGCGTGTCACAAAGCTGCCTTGGCGCGGTAAGCGCCGCAAGATCCACATGGTGATCTACCGCTGGATTCCAGATCGTGAAAAGAACTCATCATCCATTGAGTTCATTACCCCAGAGCAGCAGTTGGAACAAATTTGTGAGCGTGTCACCGGCTCATTGGGTAGCGCAGGCATCATAACGAAGCGCATTGATGGTCGGCAGTTTTACGACTGGCTCATGCCGTTTTTTAACCCAAATCCCAAGCATGTCAAAAAGCCCAGTGATTTTTATAAGTCCGTTCCTTACCAAATGTCGGCAGGAGAAGGCGCAGATTCAGCTCTACTCGAACTACCGTTTGATCATGATTTTGCAGAGCAATTATTCTACTCAGAGCCTGTTAATGATGCAGAAAATGGTGTTTGGTTATTTGATGATGTGCCACATCGCGTCATCGTTGTAGATCGTGTACGAAAACCGCCCGTCATCGGGCAACTCACCGGCGAAATCTCCACCGGTGATGGCTTCAATGCTTTATTTGATCAGCTGCCTGAAAACACCATGATGTCGATGACATTAATGATCACGCCGCAAGACATACTCGAAGAACGCCTAAACCGGCTGGCCAAAAAAGCCGTGGGGGAAAACCTTGAGTCTGAACAGGTACGTGATGACGTTGCACGAGCCAAAGACACCATTGGTAGCAAGCATCGCTTATATCAAGCAGCCATGGCCTTCTATGTGAAAGGCGATACGATTAAGAATCTGCACGACAACTGCGTCATCCTGACCAACAAGCTCCAAAGTGCTGGCCTGCAACCCGTTGATGCCGCCGATGAAATTGCTGCCTGCAACTCGTTTCTACGCTGGCTACCGATGTGTTTCAAACCACATTTGGATAAACGCCTGTGGTACAGCAAGCTTATGTTTGCTCAGCATGCTGCAAACCTTGCCCCATTCTGGGGGCGCTCAGTAGGCACAGGCAACCCTGGTCTTACCTTTTTTAACCGTGGTGGCTCGACCCTAACATTTGACCCTCTAAACAGAGCCGACCGCTCAATGAACGCTCATGCGTTAATTTTCGGCCCTACCGGTTCAGGTAAGTCAGCCTCTTTAGTGTCCCTCATGACACAGCTAATGGCCGTATACCGTCCACGCCTATTCGTTGTCGAGGCGGGAAACAGCTTTGGTTTACTCGGTGATTTTTTCAAGCTGATGGGTTTGTCCGTAAACCAGATTTCACTCAAGCCTGGTTCAAGCGTCACGCTGGCTCCCTATGCCGATGCCGCGCTACTTGTTAACCAACCCATTGTTACAGAGGAGGATGACAGCGCAGACGATGAACAGCGTGACATTCTCGGTGAATTGGCTATTACCGCCAAGCTCATGATTACAGGTGGTGAGCTCAAAGAAATTGAGCGCTTAAATCGTGCTGATGAAAGTGTTATTCGCAGTTGCATCTTGGATGCGGCTGAAAAATGCGTCAACGAAGACCGCCCTGTTCTAACGCGAGACATCATTGCAGCATTTGAGCGTCGAGCAGAACGTGAAGAAGGTGAGCTGCGTACCCGCTACCGTGACATGGCCTCTGCCATGACAATCTTCACGCAAGGTTTTGATGGCGAGATGTTCGACAGACCAGGCTCTAGCTGGCCTGAAAGTGATGTGACGATTGTGGACTTGGCCACCTTTGCTCGTGAAGGCTACGAGGCACAGATGGCGATCAGCTACATCACGCTGATGAATACAGTCAACAACATTGCGGAGCGGGATCAGTACTCTGGCCGCGATATTGTCATGGTGACGGATGAAGGTCACATGATTACCAAGAACCCTCTGGTTGCTCCCTATGCCGTAAAAATCACCAAAATGTGGAGAAAGTTACGTGCTTGGTATTGGCTGGCCACACAAAACTTAGCCGACTTCCCAGGCTCTGCTGAAACCATGCTCAACATGATTGAGTGGTGGATCTGCCTCGTTATGCCCAAGCAGGAAATTAACGAGATTGCTCGATTTAAAGAGCTCACCGATGCACAAAAAGCCTTACTGCTTTCTGCCAATAAAGAGCCTCAAAAATATACAGAGGGCGTAGTGCTGTCGCGTAACCACGACTTTTTATTTAGAGCGGTTCCACCAAGTTTATTCCTCGCTTTGGCCATGACCGAAGGTGAGGAAAAGCGTGAACGCATGCTTCTCATGGAAGAGCACAACTGCAGCGAGTTGGAAGCTGCTTTTTATGTCGCGCAAGGCTTGGATAAAGCCCGTGGGATTGAGCCCTTGCCATGGAAGCATCTATTCCAAAATGGTGAGTGCCATGGCGACTGATGTACTGCACTCCCTGCCCTCATCTCCTTTATTACAAGCGATCGAGTACGAACTGGATCGCTTAGAACAAGCACAAGACTGGGAAGCAGTAGAGCAAATTAAAGCGCTACTGATTCCCGACTCTACTCAGTCTTTATGTGCTCATACAAATCCTAGCCATCAGGAGTACGCCAATGAATAAGTCCTGGTTAGCCCTCGTTTTATGCTGTGCTGTCAGTGCCGCACAAGCAGAAAACTTTATGTTGTTTACCGACAGCCAAAATCCTTTCACAAATGCCGAGGGACATGCTGTTGTGTATTTAGATCGCGTTAAAACCACAGAAGAACAGCTATCTGAGCTATTAGTGATTAACCCCAAAGCGCCTGATATTCAGGCCGCTAAACAACAGCTTTCTGCTTTTTTAACCTCTAGTGAAGGACAGCTCGTACAACAAGAGCTACTAGATGCTTACGCTGGTTTAGCGTCGGCATGGAGTTTAGGCATTACTCATGTTCCCGCAGTTGCCGCCAATGGCTACGTTGTATACGGCGAGCCTGACTTTCTCAAAGCACAGCAACTCATTCGTTATGCCATAGAAGATGCACAGGAGGCTTCTCATGATTAAAGCATTCCTTGTTTCGTTGCTCATTCTTGCTGGCACAGCTTTACCAGTGAGCAAAAGCCATGCTGTAAGCACAGCACAAATTATGCAATCAACTCTCAGCCCATCCTGTATGGACTGGCAAGTCGTCGGCGCTTGCTTTTGGCTCAAGTGCGTTTTGATTAAATGCAGTGTTAAAACCAGCATGAAAGTGAAGCATTTCATCCCTGAAGTCGTTGTATCCAGCTACATGAATACAGGTGCAAATCCATGGACAGACGTTGCTTCCTACAGTCAACCCAACGGCACAGCACAAGCCGGTGGCAACATGATTACGCCATCTCAAAAACGAGATAATTTACCACGCTTCAAAAATGCCGATGCTATTGGCCACCCAGGTTCATTCATGCTCAATAACATGGGGGATTATATCTGCGACAGTGCCACCACAGGCTTTATGCCTTATTACCTATCCACTTTAGATACAACCGCTTGGCGATACGGCGTACCTGAATCTCTGTATCCCGCCGCATTAATACCAGGCATGCGAGAAATCTCATCGAAAACGAACAACTGGGGCTCGGTATACCCACGTCAAGGCTTCTTAGTCCAACCTGATGATGGCAAAGCAGGCGCAGTTATGGCTCAGCGTGCAGCAGATTTTGTTGTACGAACAGGTCAGCCTCATGTGTACCTCTCCATCTCCGCACGCGCTAAAGAACAAGACGGCTGGTGGCCACCAGCAACAGCACCCATGGGCTATCAAGCGGAAGACCCTATCAAAGAAGGTGATATCACCACACACAAGTGGCAACAGCTACACCCCTCCGTCTCCAACGCCTGCACAGTTTTCCCGACCGGCGCGACAGCCACACAAAGTGAGTTAGGTGACTACGCCTGGGCATTGTGGCGGCCTTATCGCTGCTGCGAGCCCAAAGGTGCATTTTTATTTTCAGTCGGCCACTAAACAGGAGTTTATGCCATGTACAAAGCCAAAATAAACACGTTGGCATTAGTAATTACTCTAATGACTCAGACAAATGTTTACGCTGCTACTGATGCACCTTATATGAATCAGAGTGGCAAAGTACTCGATGATAAAGTGATGTACAGCATCGGTGGTGGCAGCACGGTTGGTGCACCGACATCGCTCTACAGACCCAAAGGTATGGGCATAGGTATCGCATGGAATAGTGATTTTATGTGTGGCTCCATGGACCTACAAACAACTATCAAAAACCAGCTTAACGGTGCCACTGATGGCTTTAAAGACATCATGGGAAATATCGTACAGGCAGCGACTGGAGCTGTCGCCAGTTTGCCTGCAATGATAATCCAGCGCTCAAACCCTGGGCTGTATGAATTACTCAGCAACGGTGTTCTACAGGCTCGTGTGGACTTTGATCGCTCAAAGCTCACCTGCCAATCCATCATTGATAAAGCCAACACTGGGCTTGATGACGGATCGTGGAAGAATATTGCAGCTGCCGAGTCCATGAAACGATCTTTGGCCAACTCAAGCTCAGATGCGGTGACTGCTGTTCAGAAGGTTCAAACTGACAGTACCAAAGATGGTGTCCCTTGGATTGGCGGACAGAATGCCGGTGGCGTTAACCAAGCCCCGATCAAACTCACTGAAACGATGACTCGTGCTGGCTATAACAGCCTACATCAGCGGGAGCCTCTCAACACCAGTTCCCTGACCGAGCAACAGTGTAAAGGCGGTGCGGTTTGCTCTTCTTGGAAAAATGCACAAGAAGCCAGCGATTTTGCTGTGCGCGTACTGGGTGATAAGCATGTTCGCACCTGTGAAGCGAATTGCGAGCCCGTCCTATCAACAGCTGGCACCGGTTTATTGCCCTTAGTTCAAGAAGAATACGATAAGAAACTGACCATTTTAGATCGACTCCTCACCAGCAAAACAAAAGTAAGCACCAATGACCTCAATGAATTGTCCAGCCCTATGCTGCCAATCTCACGCAACGTCATTGAGGTTTTACGCATGGACCCCGATGCCAGCATTTTGTCCCAGCAACTACTGTCTGAGCTCGCCTTATCTGAAATCCTAACCAAAGGCGCATTACTCTTACGTGTTCTACAAGCCGGTAGCAAAAACCCCACGTCGAGCAAACAAAAGACGCAAAAGATCACTTGGCCAAAACAATTGATGATCTAAAAACAGAGATGGATTCAATCAAAATGGAGTTAGAGCTGAGAAAAATGTTTGCCAGTAATACCGCAGTGCACATCCTAAATCGTTTCAACCAAGTACGCGACCGCTCGATGCTGATTCAAGAAGATGACCCAGCCTCAATGCGTGTCAAAGATGCGGATGAGGGCTAAGCCATGAAGAATACGCTGCTAAAACTCGCTTCGATCAAGAGCTCACTGACTCTAGTCTTTGTCCTTGTAGCGCTCCTGTATGGCATCGGCTTATACGTCACAGGCGACCCGGTGTTACTCAAACAGAAGCTTGATGGCTTTGCCCTGCCTTTAATGATTTGGCGTGCATTTGTGTACACCGCCATTGCTATCTTCTTTTTTAAGACTCGCAATAGGCATCGCGTCCTTGGCAATGCCTATGAGGTTCAAAGGCTACATAAAATAGGCTGGATAGCAGTGAGCTTAATCAGCTTCATTGAGTTCAATAATCTGCTGCGCTACTCCTCAGGAGCAGCCCTATGACAACCAATAGCTATCTTGAATATTACCTCACCCTACTCGCTTGGGTGATCAATAACAGCGTTTGGTATTTGCTGCTAGAAACTGCCATTTTTGCAATTCCGCTGATTGGTATCGTGCTGAACTCTTGGCTTGAAAGCCGACAGCAAGGTGCTGATGAAGGTAATAAAGGCATCTTCTCATTGAATATCATTGAGACCCGACTTTGGGTGGCCTACATGATTATTCTATTTGCCTGCCAGCCGATACTGCCCATCGACTTAGGACAAATGAAGCTCGACTCTACACGTACACAAACCTGTGGAGTCAGTATTGCCGCGCCTGAAGATACCGCTTGGGGCGGCCAGTTCAGCACCATCGGTGATAGATCTGCTGCCGTCCCCTTATGGTGGCAACTCATTCATAGTCTCTCCAAAGGTGTTTCAGCGGCAGCAACAGCGAGTATTCCTTGCACCCCTGATGTGCGTGAAATAGTGATGGAGATCCAAGAGTCTAAAATCAACAACAAAGTATTGCTCCAAGAAGTCGCTGCATTTACTAACAACTGCTACGGGGCAGCGCGCTCCGTTCTCTTTAGAGAAATGCCTGACCTGACTAAAGAGCAGGATTACGACACATCTTGGATTGGTTCAACTTACTTTCTAACTCAGCCTGGATATTACGATACCTTTCGTGCTCTAACGCCTCAAAAGCGTTGGCCGTACGATGCAAATCGTGATGAAGGGTTGCCCAATCATGGTGGGGGGTTCCCACAGTGTAACGACTGGTGGAACGCTCCAAATATCGGTTTACGCACCCAACTGGTTAATGAGGTCGATCCAACACTTATGACTCGAATTAAAGGCTGGTGGGCAAACGAGTCTGAGCAAGCAGTTCAAGACGAAACCATTCGCCAGCTGGTCAGCCCTAAACAGCAGCAGCGTCAAATGAATCGTGGCGATTATTACCAAGCATATGGTGCAGACCCCAGAGGGGATCTCATGGGTGACAGCATCGGTAATGCCGCAGCCGGTGCTGGTGTTGCTTGGGAGTCTTTATCTTACTTGCCGTCCATGAGAGCTCTAAAAACAGCACTACCCATGCTGCAATCCTTTGTGATTATGGCCATTATCATATCGCTGCCTATCGCAATGCTTGTCAGCAGTTACTCACTAAAAGCTCTACTTACGCTCTCTTTTGGGCTGTTCGCACTGCATATGCTGTCATTCTGGTGGGAACTCGCTCGCTGGATTGACACCAGCATGCTGAAAGCACTATACGGCGACCTATCGTTCACAGATAAAAGCCTATGGTGGGCAGGTATAGGTACGGACAATAATTTAGCCGGTGAACTGATGCGTAACCTGGTGATGCCGACGTTGTTTGTGATCTTGCCGATTGTATTTATGGCAGTAATAAGCTGGGTAGGGATGAGCCTTGGAAGTGGTCTTCAAACATCTTTAGAGAAAGGTGGTGATAGCTCTAGTAAAGGCGGTGCTGCTGCGGCTAACAAGGCAAAAGGTAGAGTTTAATAAACTTGTACCTAAATCTGTATACAAAACAGTAATCAACATTAAACTTGGTTACTGTTTTCCCCTTACTCTTAATCACCATTAGCGTAAAACTGTTCTAGGCTGTCATAACCGTTAGCATCACGGCCTTGATTGTATATCTCATCTCTCCAGTCTGACCCACGCTCAGAGCGACGACTAAGCAGCATAGCTACAACCGCCACAATCAAGGCCATCAGAGCGATGTACACCGCCACAGCCAAGCTAGCGATCGCTAAAATCACCAGGCCAATTTTAATGCTTAAAAACAGCAAGCGAGCGAGCAACACTCCGTACTTCGGATAAGATTGCCCTGCCTTCCTCACAAGTCGTGACTCATGATTTTTAATAAAAGATCGTAGGCGTTTAAAGCCTGAACCAACTCGGTAGCCTAAGCCCTGTGCTTTTGCTTCCATACTAATGACCTCCTAACATACGCCCTATATTCACTTTATCAATCCACTGCATGCGGGACAAGCGACAACTTCACACTTAATAAGACACTGCACCCATCAACCTAGTTCACGCCCTGGCAAATGATTTCGGGGTGCCATCCTTTTATGCAGTACAGCAAAAACGACTAACTGTTGTTGATGAACCACATAGTAAATAACATGACTCGCATAAGGAAAACTTAATACACCCTCACTGACTTCAGGCCGAAGTCGCCCTTGAGCAGGAAACTCAACCAGTAAACGCAGCGTCTTCCTCAACTCTAGCAGGTACTTTTCTGACTGTGGTACGCCCCAGTTTTTCAGCGTAAAACGACGGATTTCAACCAAGTCGGTCTTAGCATCTGACGTGAATGAATAACCATTTAGCATCAGTCAAAACGCCCTGCGTTCAAGCCCTCAAAGAAAGATTCCCCATCGGTAAACTCTCCTGCCTTTATTTGCTCCTTGGCTTGTGCTGCGCGTAACTGCAAAAGCTGCAGCTTGAGCGACTCAATGCTTTCATAGTCTTCAGCAGAAATAAGCACCGCGACCGGCTTGCCATATTTATTAATATGCACAGGCTCACGCTGCGCTCTTAATAGCGCATCACCAAAATTAGTTTTTGCATCATTAGCAGATAAAGTATTCATCAGACCCTCTTTATCGTTCGATTCAGTCGAAAAATAAGCTTTATTTTATACAAGTTCAAGCACTATCGAATAATCACAGACAAACGGTCTCATCTCACCGGCACGGTGATAAGACATTAAGTAGGGCGTTTGTTTTTGCTTTTCAGGGGCTGCCTTACATACACTTTAGATGTGTACCGCTGTTCGTTGAGCAGCAACATGCCCGTAGCTTTGCTACACACCCTAAAACCTGTGTGCATTTGAAAAACAGGCCATCACCTCTGGTGACAATGCTTACTAAACCTATCCCCCCTGCGGAGAAATTACTTCTCCGTCATGGAGTTGTGTTTCTCTGTTTTATGAGGAATACACTTATGTACACCACCGGCATTCTTGGCGAGAAAATTCGCTTATCTGATAAGTCATTAAAAGAGCTATCACCTGCATATCTTGCAGGCCATAAGCTTGGACGATTGACTAAAAGAGCGCTTCCTGCCCTGCAATCAGCTTTTCAACATGCACAAATGCACATCATGCACAGCATGACTGCCAATGCATCCAACACCCTTCAAGATCAAGCCCCTGTCGACTACGACGAACCCGCCATTCTACGCCGTCTAGGTAGCACTCAGGCGCTACACGACTGGCAAATCAAGAATGGACTGATCTTACCGCAACACACTGCAACCACATTTGGATCGCTCAACGAGCTTATCTAAAACCTATACCTAAACTTGCACCCGCACGGACATAACTACCCGTGCGGTGGTTATGCTTCTTTTGAGGAATAACCAATGGCAACTACAACATTCACACAACCTCACTTTGACCTTGAACTCATTCAATTCAAAGCAAGCCAAGCAAACCCACAAGCCCTATTTGATCTAGCTGTCACTCATTTCTTCGCAAACGATGGAAAAAAGGCATTTGAAGCAGCATCAAAAGCGGCTTACCAAGGGCATACCGAAGCACTCACCTTTGTTGGTGATGCCTTTCTATGGGGTAAAGGTGTCATTGCTGATAAAGCAAAAGCACTAAAACTTCTAGACCGAGCAGCCAAGCAAGGTTGTGAGGCGGCTTCGTTCACTCTCAAAAAGCTCTACGCTTAATGGAGCTTGCCATGCCTGCTGCAATGCAACCATGCCTCTCTTTTTTTGCTATTTGGTCGGGCGAACGTCGCCAGTACTGGACGCAAAATGCTTATGGCTACACACCAGACATGGATAAAGCTGGATTCTTTTCACCTCAAGAAGCTCATCAAATTATCAGCTCTGCTGGTGAAGATAAGCAGCTGAAGTTGATTGAATACCAACCCAGTCCTTTGCGTTTAAAACTGAAAGAACGCTCTCACCCGTAAGAAGCTTTTCTTACATCAAAACCAAACCCTGAAGGGGCACTCATCCCCTGCAGGGAATGCTGTGTCTCCTTCATTTAACAATGGAGATACAAATGAATAAACTTTTACGCCTGAAGGCGTTACTCATGCGCTTGTCCGACAATAAAACTTTAGGCGTTATTGGCGAAGACCTACGTAAGGTTGCCGCCACCAGCATCGGAGTAGGTATTGTTGGTCTAGCCGTTTCAGGAGATACCATCACCACCGGCGAAGCAGTCATGTTGTTGATCGTCGGAGCCTGTCTATGGTTTTATGGTATTATTCTAACCAAAGCATCTAACTCCTAAGGAGGCTAGCATGAGCATCGGATTCTTATTAGGCATACTTGGTTTGTTTACTTTTTTTACTGTCGTCACTTTTGGAAGCTTATATTTCCATCAGTTAGCCGAAAAAGAAAAACAAGCACAAGCAACAAGCCCATCTGATAAATAACCCTCTAAGAAGGCCGCAATCGCGGCCTTTTTCACGTCTAAAAACATATTTGCATCAAACAATTCGTATCCTAAGTAGCCGCCTTATCCTTGCTTTTCCAAAATATCACTGCCTAAAATAAAACTATGTCTCGCTGTTCGTTGAACGGCAACATACCGTAGCGTTAGCTATGCCCCGAAGTCTGTGTGCATTTGAAAATCAGATCATCACCTATGGTGATAATGCTTACTAAACCTACCCCCCTTGCGGAGAAATCACTTCTCCGTCATGGCGTTGTGTTTCTCCTACTAACGAGGAACACTCACAATGATTACCATCGAAGGCAATCTGGCCATTCGTACTATCGCCGGTCGCCATGGTGACTTTAACGTCGCAAAACTAGCCACCAGCATTGGTGATTTCGTCATCAAAGATGCCTTACTGGATCAGTACGTCGAAGGACGCTATCAAGGTCAGTTTGCTATCTCAAAAATCAAACCGTCGTACTACACCACTGGCTCAGGCTCGCTCATTGTAGAAATCAGAGCGTTCCTAGACTCCATGACACTTGATGGCATGGATGACCTTAGCGCAGAGGAAGCAACTTCTTTAGATAACCCTATCCAGGACCCTATCGAAGAAGATAAACCAGTCAAGCCTGCTGCTGCCCCACCCAAAGCACCGCCCAGCCTTATTGATGATGACAAGCCATTTGGCATGTCTGATCACGAAGTGCAGAAAGCCTCACCTGTCAACACTCCGCCGGCAAATCTCGATGCAGATTTATTCGGAACACTGTGGCCACTCGGTAACGATGTTCGCTTGGACGCGACCGTTGATCGTTTAACTCAGCGTGAGCAAGTTAAACGACTGCGAGAACTGGGTTACACGATGGATTTCAAAACTCAGCTTTGGAAAAAACAGCCTTAGCCAATAACTCACTTATTAAATGAAACACCCTGAAGGGGCAACTACCCCTGCAGGGAGTGGTTTGCCTTCTTCCTCAATTTGAGGATGTACCATGCAAACAACTCACTCGCTAAGCTACTCTGATCAAATCTTTGGTTTTTTACGAGAAGCAGACGGCACCTACAGTGCCAAAAACATTACCGAACAAGATGTGCTAAAAATGGCCTCTGTCATCGCTGCACAAAAAATCAACAATAGAGTCTGTATAGACTCTCCTCACAAAGCCACTGAGCTGATCCAGTTCAAAATGGGCACACCTGAGCATGAGGTATTTGCGTGCTTGTTCTTGGATACCAAACACAATGTGATCACTTATGAAACATTGTTTTACGGCACTATTGATGGTGCCAGCGTATACCCTCGGCAAGTCGTTAAGCGCGCCTTACAGCACAACGCTGCGGCTTGCATAATCGCTCACAATCACCCTTCGGGTGATCCTGAACCTAGCCGTGCAGATAAGGTTTTAACCGAACGCTTAAAAGAGGCATTAGCCTTAATTGACGTGCGAGTTTTGGATCATCTTATTGTTGGCCACACAACCTACTCGTTTGCAGAAAACAACCTTCTGTAAATTTTCTACTACCCTGTATGGGCATTACTGCCTATACGGAGTAATGCCATCTAACCAAGAGGCATAATCAAGATGTCAAAACTCACTAAAGCGGCACTCACACGGTTAACAAAGAAAGCATCCAGCGGCGACTCGAATGCTCAGTTTGTCCTGGCTAATGTGTACTGTTACGCTGCAGCAGATGGCGTTATCAGAGATCGTATTAAAGCTTTTGAATGGGCAGAAAAAGCTGCTATTCAAGGTCATACACAAGCTCTTTTCTTTGTTGGTGATGCTCTACTATGGGGCAAAGGTGTTGTTCAAGATCCTGTAAAAGCTGTAAAAATGCTCGATAAAGCTGCACTGCAGGGCTGTCCAAACGCATACCACACGATTAAAAGTATTGCTCAAAATCTGTGACGATATAAAACATACTGCAAGCGCCTACATCCCAATCCGGTATGTAGGCGTTTTTATTTGTAGGGCGTTTATCTTTGCTTTTGCAAAGTGCCCTGCTTAAGATTTACTCATGTCTCGCTGTTCGTTGAACAGCAACATGCCCGTAGCCTAGCTACACCCCCTAAGTCTGTGTGCATTTGAAAAACAGACGTTCACCACTGGTGAAAATGCTTACTCACCTACCATCCCTTGCGGAGAAATCACTTCTCCGTCATGGCGTTGTGTTTCTCCGCTTTTTTTTAAGGAAAAACACATGACTAACGCCACACAAACCACACTGCCTAACACCGTTTTCAGCGTTTTAAAATCTGCTGCTGGTTTTTATATCGGTACTTTTTGCCCCGTGGAAGGTCCCATTTCACGTGAAAGCCAAGAGTATTGGAGAACTGAGGCACAAGCAGAAAAAGCATTGCAAACAGGCATCTGGACACAACGTCCTCACCCTTAACTTTCTAACCTATTCCCATCAGGGTGCTTATCCCTGATGGGAAAGCACCTTGTCACTTACATGAGGTGCTTTATGGAAAGCAGTACGACGCCGACCACTAATCTAGCTCAACTCAAAGAGCTACCTGACCTGTCTGTCGATGCTTGCGTTGTTGACCAGGTCACTGGCCAACTCATATTTCTGTCTGTTTGGGGCAGAGATACAGCCATTACAGAACTGATAGCACGTTTAACATTAGATGCGCGCGAAACAGAGTCATTACGCTCAGGCATAACCTTGAATGTAGATGGCAAACCACAACGCATAAGCATCAATGCAGACCTGCTCGAAAAACAGTTATCACGCAGCTATAAAGGCACTCTTTTTGGCAACCTGATCAACCTGTGGCTGTTCGACAATCGTTGCACATCACCTGATCGTGCCAATCTCACTTCTTATGTGCTGCTAGAACAGAACACAGCAATGGGTTCATTGAAACAGCATCCTCAATTTACAAAATGTTTGGCGCAATTAACTGATTTGTCTCCCCTTCCGATTCTGCCCTCATGGGCTGATTTGGTTTTTCAAGAGGCCGAAGGCCTAGGCATGGTCACTCAGCACAAAACGCTACTGGGAAGCCTTACCTGCTTTCAGATTGCTCTTGATCTATGTCTGCTTGAACGCTCGATGAGCGCTCTGATCAGTAGCCAGCAACTCAGGCTACCCACCCTCAATCACGCTCATTAAGAGCGTGTTTCTAACTAACTCTTATTTTAGGAGGCCTGTGATGGCTCTTATGTTTCCACGTCTGGCAAGAAACTTTGCCAAAAACGGGTATTACCCAACCGATGAAGCAACCTTAGAGCGGACACTCGCTTTACTGGAGCCTTCCAACAACGGTCACATGCACATCATTGATCCATGCGCTGGTGAAGGTGTAGCGCTTGCAGAGGCTGCGCACCACCTCGGTAGGGATCATGTACAAGCCTATGCCGTTGAGTACAACACTGAACGCGCTATGCATGCAAAGTCTCTGGTTGACCACTGCCTTCGTAGTGACCTGATGGATACCATGATCTCACGGCAAAGTTTTGGGCTGCTCTGGCTCAACCCACCTTACGGTGATTTACCGGCTGACTTTAATGGCTTGTCCACGTACCAAGGCACTGGCCGTAAACGGCTTGAAAAGCTGTTTTACCAACGTTCGCTACCGTACTTGCAATACGACGGAATTCTGGTCTTTATTGTGCCGTATACCGTACTCGATGCTGAGTTATGCACTTGGTTGAGCAACCACTTCACAGCCTTAACAATGTTTGAGGCCGTGGATAAACAGTTCAAGCAAGTGGTCATTTTCGGCAAACGTACTCGCAGTAAAGACCGAGGCAGCTCTGCTGACCAGAAAGCCATTAAAGAGCAACTTATTGCTGTTGGCCAAGGTTCAGTGCAACCGCCTGAATTACCCATTGACCACCATCTGGTGGCCTATCGTATACCGAAAGCGATACAACCAAGCGTCGAGCACTTTTACCGTATTTCCATCGAGCCGCAACAGCTGCTAGATGAAATACAGAGAGTGCAAGGTTTATGGTCATCGTTCAATTTACACTTCGGCAGCCACAGCGGTGCATTACCGCAACGGCAACCTGTACGACCTCTATCAGACTGGCACTTGGCATTGAGTCTCGCTGCCGGTGCGATCTCTGGTGTATTGCAATCACAATCAGGTCGAATCCTAGTAGTGAAAGGCAATACTCACAAAGAGAAGTCACGCAAAGTTGAGTTCACTCAGGATGAGGACGGCAACGTATCAGAAACTCGAATCGACATTGATCGGTTCGTGCCTGTTATCAAAGCTTGGGACTTAACTGAAGGTTCGCCCACATTTGCTTGTGTACTCACTATCAGCGGCTCTAATAACCAAGAGCTGCCTGATGCTGAAGAACCTGAAGATGATCAAACCTCTACTCACCAGCCTTTATTTGAAATGGGTCGTGTTGTTGTCACGCAAGGCATCAACCAACTCAACGAACAAGGGTTATTAAACATTCACGCCCTACTACACCGGCATGCTGTCGGCGACTGGGGTGATATATGCAAGGACGATTGGGAATCCAATCAAGATGCATTAACGGATGGCTGTCGGTTGTTTTCAAGCTACGAAGTTGACCTGGATGAAACATCAAAAATCTGGATCATCACCGAAGCAGACCGCTCAGTAACAACAGTCTTACTGCCGTCTGAATACTAACCTTTAGCGTCACCTCACCCAAACGGGCATGTCATCCCGTAAGGGGTTGGCTTGCCCGTTTTTCAACTCTTGGAGAACACTATGCAAGCGCAACCTCACACCACACAGGCAGTCTCGACTGTCATCGGTCTCACCGACTTCATTAGTGAGTTTGGTGATGTACTCATTGATTCATTAAATCGCTCTAACCCGCCTGTTTACGCAGGTCGAACCTTACCCATTCACGATGCACGCCAGCACATTATGGACAGTCTTAAACGACAACCTTTTGCTGCTCAAGCCGATGTCGTGCAAGCCGTTACCGCACTCTTAGTCGATAAAGATGAAGAAGCGGCCATTATCAATGCTGAAATGGGCACTGGTAAAACCATGATGGCCATTGCTGCTGCAGCGGTGATGCACGCAGAAGGCTATCAACGCTCCATGGTCATCTCGCCGCCCCACTTAGTTTATAAGTGGCGACGTGAGATTTTGGAAACGATACCCAATGCCAGGGTGTGGGTGCTTAACGGCCCCGACACACTAGCCAAGCTTATTCAGTTGCGTTCCGAGCTGAATATTCTGTCCAGCCATGAGTCTGCCCCAGAGTTTTTTATCTTGGGGCGCATTCGGATGCGCATGGGTTATCACTGGCGACATGCTTACACGCGGCGCTTTACACCCAACCGTGATACTGCGGGAGAGCGTATTCACTTAGTCGCCTGTCCAGATTGCGGCACTCTGGTCAAAGACAAAGATGGTGAGTTGATTACAGAAAAGCAGTTTCTATGCATTGAGAAACAAGTGACCTGCACCTGTGGCAGCAAACTTTGGACATTGATGCGTAACCGCTCTGATAAGGCCTTTGATAGAAAGAAAGCCCTGATCAAGTCTGTGTGTCAAATACCGACAATTGGGCCAGTTCGTGCAACCCGTTTAGTTGAGCAGTTTGGCGAGGAGTTTATCTCCTCGATGCTGGCGGACAACGTGCATGAGTTTATTAACCTGATGGATGCGCAAGGGCGCTTTATCTTTACCGACCGGCAAGCGCGACGCATGGAGCGTGCGATGGCCAACATTGAGTTTGGATTCGGTTCGGGCGGCTATCAACCGACGGAGTTCATTAAGCGTTACTTACCGCAAGGCTACTTTGACATGCTCATTGTTGATGAAGGACATGAGTATAAAAACGCAGGTTCGGCTCAAGGCCAAGCCATGGGTGTCTTAGCCGCCAAAGCACGTAAAACGCTCTTACTCACGGGAACCTTAATGGGTGGATATGCAGATGATCTGTTTTTCCTCCTATTCAGGGCGCTAACCAGACGCATGATGGAAGATGGGTTTGTGCCAAAACAAAACGGTAGTTTAGGTGCTGCTGCAATGACCTTTATGCGTGAGCATGGTGTGATTAAAGATATTTACACCGAACACTCAAGCGCCTCACACAAAACTGCTCGCGGTAAGAAATTGACCGTGCGCAGCTCAAAAGCACCTGGCTTTGGCCCGAAAGGAATCCATCGTTATGTGCTGCCTTACACAGTGTTTCTCAAGCTCAAGGACATCGGTGGCAACGTACTACCCGCCTACGATGAAGAGTTCAGAGAAGTTGCCATGAGCACCGAACAAGGCGCAGCGTATCAGCTTTTAGCTGGCACTCTCACCGCTGAGTTACGTCGCGCATTAGCTAAACGTGACACAACCTTACTCGGTGTTGTTTTGAATGTACTGCTGGCTTGGCCAGATTGTGCATTTAGAACAGAGGTGGTGAAACACCCACGCACACGCGACACCTTGGCCTTCATACCGGCAGTGTTCGGTGATGAGGATCTGATGCCCAAAGAGCAGGAGCTGCTGGACATTTGTCTGGAGCAGAAAGCACTTGGACGTAAGGTACTCGCCTACTCAACCTATACCGGCACACGTGATACGACAGCACGGCTAAAAACCATACTGGAGCAACACGGATTAAAGGTAGCGATCTTGCGCAGTACTGTGGATACAGGCAAGCGTGAGGACTGGATTGCTGAGCAGGTAGATCGTGGTGTGGATGTGCTCATTACCAACCCTGAGTTGGTAAAGACAGGCCTCGATCTGCTGGACTTCCCTACCATTGTGTTTATGCAAACCGGTTACAACGTGTACACACTGCAACAAGCTGCTCGACGTTCTTGGCGAATCGGTCAAACCGAGCCAGTGCGCGTCATTTTTCTAGGCTATAGCAACAGCTCTCAAATCTCGTGTTTGGAGTTGATGGCCAAGAAAATTGCAGTTTCACAGAGTACATCAGGCGATATACCAGAGTCAGGACTCGACTCTTTAAACTCGGATGGTGACTCAGTGGAAATGGCACTAGCAAGGCAGCTTATTTCAAGCAATTGACCCAATACCGCAGCCTCGCAAGGGGCTGTTTAGGAGTTCTACAATGGAACACTTTACATACACTGCTGAGTTTACTCACCCTCTTTGCCCATACTGCAGCAGCAGAGTGCCCTGTGATCAAGACGACCCAACCGAACCTTGGATCGGCACTTGCAAAAGCGGTCACACCGCTGTTTACGAGCTGGATGGCGAGGACGACAACCTTTAAACCTGATAGGCCGCATACGCGGCCTTTTTAATACTCTCTACATCTGTTCTAGCCTAATACAAACGGACTGTTAGTCATGAAGCACCCCTTGTCTTGCAACTATCTGCCTATACAGCCTATTCTAGCTAGGATTTGTAAATGTGCTTGTTTTCACTCCTTGTGATGCTTGATTAGCTATAGAATTTAATTGAATTTAATGCCTTATAAATCAATCAGTTATAAATTATGCAGACGAGATAGTGTGCATGGCGCAAGCAAGATAAGAAGCATGCTCGATTTGTAATAAAGGGTGTTTTGTATTTTTAAAGAAAGTCTTTTAAATACAGATACTTATGTTAATTAACGGTAAGCAGCTGCGGGTGACAAAACGAGCATGCATACTAATAAACTGTTGCACATAGCCGCTACGCGGCAGAATATTAATATTAAAGCTGTATATATAACAACTGAGGACAAAGGATATGTCCAGTCGAGCCATACAAAATCTGTTTGCTTGTTATTCTGAGCAACTTAAGAATACTAAGCAACCGCTTAAGGAGCCTCTGAGAAACTCAGCTTATTGTTGAGCTTTTCTGGAAACGAGTAAAAAACTCAAAAAAAACCTAAAAAAGGCCGTTATAGAGGTAAAATCACCTCTTTTAGCCCTTAATTCGCCGTTTTGGCGGATTAAGGGCGCACTAACCCTAAGCCAGCAAGTGTTTTCTGCCGATCATGAGGTTCGTTAGTCCTGCTAGCAGGCACAAACGGTTATGGTTTTTATCAAGCCCTTTGTAACGGACTTTGTTATAGCCAAATACGCACTTGATGTAGCGAAACGGATGCTCAACTTTAGCGCGTAGCTTGGCTTTCATTTTTTCAATTTCCTGCTCATTTTCGGTCATGGTTTTACGCTTACTGATTCGAGCACTGATCAACCAAGCAAGATTTTTGCGCTCTTTATTTTCCCTGCGCTTTTCAACACCTACGTATCCAGCATCACCAAATACGCGTTCTTCTTCACCATGCAAGAGGCTTGCAGTCATGGTTACGTCGTGCACATTGGCAGCCGTACTTTCCACGCTATGAATCATACCTGTCACATCATCCACGCCGATATGCATCTTCATGCCAAAGTGCCATTGGTTGCCTTTCTTGCTGGAATGCATTTCTGGGTCGCGCTTGCGGCTTTGATTTTTGGTTGAGCTCGGTGCAGAAATAATGCTGGCATCCACAATGGTGCCTTCGCGAAACAGCAGGCCTTGATGCTGCAAGTGTTTGTTAATTTCCTTCAGAAATAGCTTGCCCAGCCCATGTTTTTCAAGGAAGTGACGGAAGTTTAAAATCGTCGTTTCATCAGGAATATTGTCTGATAAACGCAGTCCTGCAAAGCGGCGCATTGATTCAATTTCATACAGAGAATCTTCCAGAGCTGGATCGCTAAGGTTGTAAAACAACTGCAAACAGTGCACTCGTAGCATCACACTGAGCGGATAAGGGGGGCGCCCCATTTCACCTTTTGGGTAATGCTTAGCGGCGCGATTCTCCAAGCGTTTCCAAGGAATAATGGCATCCATTTTTTCCAAGAAAATCTCACGACGCGTCTTACGCTTTTTGTTCTGGTATTCTGCTTCTGCAAAGGTCAACTGGCTCATGATTCGGCTCGCTGGGCTAAAAAATGGACGATGCAGCTATTGTCGCAAAAAATGGGGAGTTATTCAGAGGTTCCTTAAAAATCTCAAGGCAATTGACGCACTAACTCATTGCCGTACACGTGCGTTGGGCGCTAGTTATTATCGCTGCAAATCAAATCATGCCGAGATAGAGCAGCTGCACTCGTGTCGCCATCGCAGCTGTTATGTCTGCGCTCATAAGCAACGCCTTGACTGGATTGAAAAGCAAAAAGCGCGCTTGCTCGACGTGCCGCACTTCCATGTTATTTTCACTTTGCCGCATGAGTACTTACCGCTGTGGCGTTATAACGAAGCGCTATTTGCTCGGATTCTGTTTAAAGCCAGCCAAGAAACACTATTGCAAATGCTTGCACAGCAGCGTCATGGCGGTGTCACGCCTGGGATTTTAATAGCGCTGCATACGTGGGGACGACAGCTCACGCTTCACCCGCATACCCATTGTTTGATGACTGCCGGTGGCCTTGACTCAAACAATGACTGGAAGGCGCTGGGACATTACCTCGTGCCCAGCACGGTGATTCGTTCGGTCTATCGTGGCAAGCTGCAGTCTTTTATTAAAGCGGCGTTTGATGCAGGAGAACTGATCTTGCCGCCAACGATGTCGGACTCTGAGTTTTGGCCGATGTATCGGAGTTTGTACAAAAAGCATTGGTGTGTGCGCATTGAGGAACGCTATGCGCATGGTAAAGGCGGGCCTGTTGATCCGCGACAGTTAAAGCAGATTACCGCTGACGTGGTGAAAATGAGTTATCTGGATCATCGTGATCAGCGAATTAAAGAGCAGCGGCTCAAACCGATGGATTTTATAGCTCGGCTACTCCAGCATGTACCGCCCAAAGGTTTGCATACCATTCGATATTACGGGCTGTATGCTTCGGCGAGTACGTTACGGTATGAGCAATGCCGGCAAGAGTGCGGCACGGTCGAGTCTATGCCGCATGCAAGTAGTGTCGATAGGCTATCCATGGTAATTTATTGCAAAACCTGTGGCGGGCCAGCGCAGTTAAGTCGTCGCTGGTGGTCACGACGCTCAAAAGGAATTTCCATTAATAAAGAAGCGCTGAGCACTTGTGTCAGCGGCTCTGTACAACAAGTCGATGAACCGCTCCTTGCGGGTGGTTTTTACAATACGTCCTAAGGCTCCGAATGGGCTTTTTTTTGGCTAGGCAAGGACGGTTATCTAAGCGTTATGTCAATCTAATCAATTAAAGGTGAAGTGATGATCAGAAGTACAGCTTCAGGGTTTTATGCGTACGCTTCACATCCTCCAGAAATTGGTCAAACAATTGAGCAGGCTGTATCAGCTGTGCAAACAAGCTCAAAAGTCGAAGTAAAAACATGGAAAGCGCTTGATATACCCGGACACTTTATTTCTGAAAAGGTTCTAGAAGGGATTGATTCGTGTAGTTTCCTTGTGGCAGACATTTCCCTTCTGAACTTTAATGTTACTTATGAAATTGGATATGCAATAGGCAAAGGAAAACGTGTACTGCTTACCAAAAACAAAACTATCAAGGAAGTAAGTCCGGCGATTAGGGAAGTCGGAATATTTGATACGCTTGGATACGAAGAATATCAGAACTCTCATGAGCTAAGTGAATTCATAAACTTAGCAAATCATTCTAATCCTCTAAATGTTCCAAATAAAATAAATATCAAGTCTCCGGTATATCTTTTAGAAGGAATGTACAAGACTGACTGGGCGTCTAGGATTGTCTCTCGGATTAAAAAAGCTCGCTATTTATTTAGATCTTTTGACCCGAATGAACAGCCTAGGCTGTCTGCTAACGATGCCATTGTTCAAGTTTCTCAGTCTCATGGAATCGTTGTACCGTTGTTATCGAGTAATGTCGTTGGTGCTGACGTGCATAATATACGGGCAGCATTTATCGCTGGCTTAGCAGATGGAATGGGAAAGGCTTTATGCATCCTTCAGCAAGGAGATGACCCTGTACCATTAGATTATCGTGATTTTGTATGTGCTACACGTCACCCAAATGACATTAATGAACACATTGCGAATTTTGCAGGAAACGTTGCGGAAGCATTTCAACAAGATACTGAAGTGTCAACTGCCAGTGACGATACATTTCTTCAGTCTCTTGATCTAGGGTCAACATCAGCAGAAAACGAAATGCGATCGTTGGAAAGCTATTACTTAAAAACTGATCAATTTTTAAAGTCGTTAAGAGGTGAGGCAAATATAATTGTAGGTAGAAAGGGATCAGGGAAATCTGCAATTTTTCTACAAGTAAGAGATCGAGAAAGAAACAGAAAAGGAAATATCGTCTTAGATTTAAAACCCGACGGGTACAAATTAATTAAATTTAAAGAGCTAATACTATCTTTTTTAGAAGAGGGTACTTTTCAGCACACAATAATGGCCTTTTGGGAATATGTGCTTCTTTTAGAAATATGTTATAAAATTCTTGAAAAGGATAGAGAGCAACATAAACGTGACCATACATTATATGAACCTTATCGCGCATTAGCTGACCTTTATCATGCCGAAGGCTACGAAACTGAGGGCGATTTTTCTGAAAGGATGAGCTCTCTAATGGAGAACATATCAACAGAATATAGGTCTCGGTATGGGGGCGAGGCTAATGTTAGACTTTCAGCACCCAGCTTAACCGAAATGCTTTATTGTCACGATGTTCGAGACTTATCCAATCGGGTAATCGACTACATGGCCCACAAGGAAGTCTGTTGGCTTTTATTCGATAACATTGATAAAGGCTGGCCGACTTCAGGCCTTAAGCGCGAAGATCTGTTAATAATTAGAGGTCTAATAGATGCGACTAAGAAGATAGAGCGTCAATTTGGGAGAGCTAATATAGTTGTTAATACAATCGTGTTTCTACGGAACGATGTGTATGAGCTTCTAGTTCAAGAAACGTCTGATCGAGGGAAGGAAGCTAGCGTTCTTCTCGATTGGACGGATCCTGATTTATTAAGAGAACTTATTCGTTTACGTATTGTTTCTAACGACATTAGCGGAGACAAGAAGTTTGAATCTTTATGGCCAAGAATTTTCGTAAGTCACTATGCAGGCGAGGAAAGCTCTCAGTACCTTATTGATCGATCGCTAATGAGGCCGCGATTTTTGTTAAACCTCATAAATCAGTGTAAAAGTTTTGCTATTAACTTGAACCATGAGCGTGTTCTTGAAGAAGATATTAAAAAGGGCCTGGCGGCTTATTCGACAGACTTGTTGACTGATATTGGATATGAAATAAATGATGTGGAGAGCGACAGTGATGATATTCTTTATGCCTTCATAGGAAGTAAGTCTATTGTTAGCAAGATTGATATCTTTAGTATTTTGGGCGATTTTGGCGTCGATCAGAACTTTTTTGATAAGATTTTTGAGCTTCTGTTGTGGTATGGATTTATAGGGTTAATAGTTAATGATGAGCCAAAATACATTTATGATTTTAACTACAGCATGAAGCTCATGTCTGGAATCATAAAAAATAAAGGTAACATAAATTATTTAATAAATCCTGCATTTTGGCCCGCACTAATGATAGAAGGCCAATAGATATGGACATAACAAAACAATGCACGCGACAAGCGCGTGATTGTGGCGTTATAATTTATCAACCAAATAGGTGCAACGAATGACAAAAAAACAAAAATTATGTTTCGTCATTATGGGGTTTGGGAAAAAAACAGACCTATCTACAGGTAAGACACTAGATCTTGATAAAACATATAAAAATATTATTAAACCCGCAGTTGAAAAAGCAGGGGTTCAGTGCGTTAGGGCTGATGAAATTCAAGACTCTGGCTTAATAGATAAAAGTATGTATGCGTTGCTAATGCATGCAGATTTAGTTGTAGCAGACATATCTACATATAACCCAAATGCAATATATGAATTAGGTATTCGACATGCCGTTAGACCCTATTCAACAATAATTATAAAAGAGCAAGAAGGCTCTATTCCATTTGATCTTAACCACAACCGTATTTTTCACTACGTTCACTTAGGTGATGATATTGGGGTCGATGAAGCTGAACGGTGCAAGGAAGCATTAGTTGAAATGATCGAATCAATACTAAAAAATAAAGTAATTGATAGTCCTCTTTATGACTACATACAAGATATTGAGCCCCCTAAATTAACACAAAAAGAATATCAAAGAATCATTGGTGATTTATCTGAAAGAGAAGAAAGTATCTTTGCTATTTCTGAACGGGCCAAGCATTTTATGGAGGGTTCTAATTTTATCGAAGCTGCTCGATTATGGGAAAAGGCTGAAAGCTTAGTTCCAAATGAAGCATATTTTACTCAGCAACATGCCTTAGCCAAGTACAAATCTAAAAATCCTACAGTAATTTCATCTTTAACCGATGCTCTTCAAATAATTGAAAAACTAGATCCAGATAATGAAACAAACGATCCAGAAACTCTTGGGCTTACTGGAGCTATATATAAGCGTATGTGGCATGCAACAAATGATGCTGAGTGTTTGAAACGCGCTATACATTATTACGGTAAGGGATTTAAAATTCGTCGCGATTATTATAATGGTGAAAATTACGCTCTTTGTTTAAATCTTGCCGCGAGTATTGAAGTAGATCTAGATGAAAAAACTTTCTATAAAATTTCAGCCAAAAAGGCGAGACAAGAGATTTTGGAGATTTTGTCCCACTTATCTGAGGAAGAAGAAAGTTCTCAATCAATAAATAAGTGGCCTTACGCAACACTCGCCAATTGTTATTTTGGCCTTGGTGATGTAAATAGTGGAATGAAATATGAAAAAATTTACCTAGCTCTGGTTACATCAGACTGGGAAAAAGAAACATATTTTGAAGGCAAAGAAATATTAACTAAATTAATCAATGGATAAATGAAAATGGCTAAAGAATACAAGATATTTATAAGTCACTCTTGGCAATATACAGATACGTTAGAATCACTAAGAAATCTAATTAATGCAAGATCGCATTTTAGCGCCACATACGAAGAATCCACGAAGGATAAGCCAATAAACTCTGAAGATGAAAGCTATGTCAAGACGAGGTTGGCACAAAAAATTGGTAACTCAGACATAGTATTGGCATTAGCGGGCGTGTATGCAAGCCATAGCTCCTGGATTGAATGGGAGCTAGATAAAGCTATTGAGTTAGATATCCCCATTGTTGGTGTAATTCCAAGTGGACAGGAAAGAACATCAACTATTGTGTCTTCACGATCAATAGTTGATGTTCGTTGGAATACTGAAAGTATAATTGCTGCAATCAGGAAACATGCCAAGTAAATTATAATCGGGTAGCCGAGGGTTTCTAGCCCTCAGCCCCCACAACACCCTGCATGCGGCTCCGCACAGGGCGTTTCACTAAGAGTGATGAAGCTTAATCCAACCATCGCGCAATTCATACAGACCCTGAGATTTTAAGTAAGCATTTGATAACGCCTGATTAATTCCCGGAGTTTTAGAGCTACGCCATGGGCCTTTGCTGGTGATACCGCATGCAACTGCAGCTTGCACATGAACGCCCATCCGCATTAATTCTCTTACTTTAGTGCGCGGCTCGCGTCATTTCCACCAATAAGCCATTCTCACCCAGCCCCAACTCAGCTAAAGGGTAAATGGCCTATAAGGGAAATTAAGGGAATAGGATTCAAGGGTAATGGAGCTACCCTAAAAAGGCTTCTACAAGCGCGAGGGATGCACAAAAGGCCAAAGGGAGCTCTGTACCTGCACCCGCCATCGTTAAACCGAATGAACCCAGTTCAATTTGCCGCAACACTCTACTCTCATCATCAACCATAGTTATTTGGAGCCCATTCTGAAGGCATTCATATAACAGTAGGTAGATGACACAATGGCAAATCCCAATCTGTCTTTTCCATTCGTTCAAAAACATCTCAAGACTCCACCTGACTGGAGCCAAAAACCGCTATTAGCTTGGAGTGACGCATATCCCGCAGACTGTCGCAGCTTCCTAACTGAACACTACGAGGCATTTGACGCATCAGTTAATGTTTTTAATGTTGTGGGCACCCTGTGCAAGCTGTTCCAAAATAAAACATGGTTGGACTTGCTGCAAGACGGAAGCAAAATAGCGACGAACTTAGATGAACTACAACGCAACCCTGACTACTATTTAAACCTAGTCAGCCGAGTACCTGCCATGCAGTTTTACACAACAGATGGATTGTCATTTTATGTTGGACACGATGGCAATCATCGCACCTGCCTTGCAAAGTTTTTCTTATTTGACCAGTCAAAGAGTCATTTACACTCCGTAGCAGTCGAGCACTTTCTCGTGAACTGGCCGTTTTACGCCATCTATAAACAATTAAAGGAGTTGATTGCTGTAGAGCAATTACCTTATGAGCTAACGGCAGCTTCTCAACGGATTGGCTGTAATGATGGCGTAGGCTGGAGGGTGGTTTTATTTCAGCCCTCCCTTACCTTGCTGTATCTAAACAGTTCTAAAACGATAACTCTCAATTATGATCAAGCTCAGGCAAAGCTTGCTGAGTTTCAGGCTCTAACAAACGCATCAACCACACCAAAACCATCATTATGGAAACGTCTGTTCCGCAGATGTCAAACCATACGTATTAAAGCATCTGCTATTTATTTTGCACTTGCTGTGTTCTCAGCTCTCCCATTGCTCACTGGCGCTCTAACCAAAGAAGTATTTTTTCTTGGCTCTATCGTTTACATAACACTACTAGCGAAAGCTATTTGGACCTGGATTAAGGAGGCGGATTAAAAGTAAGCGTAACACCAACCACACCTAGCACAACTCAGATCAGCAGTTAGAGCGACTGGATGCTTAGCTAAGTTTAATGTTCCAAGGCGAAAGTGTACCGATGTCAGCAGCGCTGGTGTGCGGCAGTTGTTCGAACAACGCTTGAAGATATACCGCAGGCAGAAGGTCGTTAGCTTTGGCGGTTTCAACAAGGCTGTAAAAAATAGCACTGGCTTTGGCGCCGCTGCGGGTGTTGGAGAACAACCAGTTTTTACGGCCAATCACAAAAGGTTTAATCGCACGCTCAGCACGATTGTTGTCGATGCTAACCAGCCCATGCTCAAGATAAGCCGTCAGTTTGTTCCATTGGTTCAAGCTGTATTGCAGTGCTACACCAATGGCTGTTTTTGGTGGCACTTGCAGCACTGTTTTATCCAGCCAAGCCTTGAGCTGCTGCATAATCGGCGCAGATTGTTCTTGCCTCACTTGTCGTTTATGTTCAGGCGTTGCATCGGCGATTGATGTTTCAATGCCATACAGTTTTTGAATCAAGTTGAGTGCTTGGTCAGCACGCCCTGTTTTGCCTTTAGGTTGAACCGCTTTAGCTTCAATAAACTTGCGCCGAGCATGCGCCCAACAGCCAACTAATGTGGCTTCAGTATGGTTATAACCGGCATAACCGTCGACTTGCAGCAAGCCGGTGTAGCCTTGCAAGAAGGTCTCAGGACAAGCGCCTGCGCGCCCATCTTGATAGTCATACAGAACAATATTGGGCGGGCCATCGGCTGATTTTTTATCGGCGCCACAGCCATAAACCCACATATAACATTGTGATTTTTCAGTTTCGATCACTTTTACGGGCGTGTCATCGGACCAGATGGCTGGCTGCATCAGGAGTTGTTGATGCCAGTGTTCATACAACAGTTCAAGCTGCTCACTAAGCTTGACCAGCCATCGACTCATGGTCTGTCGATGCAGCTCAATACCAAAGCTTTTGAATAATGCTTCTTGACGATACAAGGGCAAGCCAAACTGGTACTTAGCGCTGATAATTTGTGCCAGTAACGTCGGTGTAGCGATGCTCTTAGGCAAAATACTCGCTGGAACGGGTGCGATTTTAATCTGGGTTTGTGTTGCGTTTTTCTCGCAGCAACGGCAGCTGTATTTAGGGCGAATATGGCGGATGACTTTAACGGTCGCAGGGATAAATTCCAGTTTCTCGCTGACCTCTTCACCCATGCGGTGTAAATCATTACCGCAGTCGTTGCACACTTTATCCGCGGCAGGAATGTCGTGAACAACGTCTTCGCGAGGTAGTTCTGCAGCTAAACTTGGGCGACGGGTTTTCTTGCGGGTGTAGGTGATGGTTTCATCTGCAGCGATTTCTTCTTCGCTGGGCGCAAGCAGCTCTTCTGCTTCGTTAAACAACTCACCTTGACCTGGATAACCTTCGCTACTGGCAGCAAAACGCTGCTTGAGTGAGAGCTGCCATTTTTCAAGCGTCTCATAGTACAGCTGCTGATATTTTTTAGATTCTTTTTGATAACGCTGACTTTCTGCTTGCGTTTTTTGCTGCAGTATTTGCATCTCGAGAACCTGTTTTTTTAAGCTCTCGATATCATCAGGTAAAGTGGTTGAGTCAGTCGTTTTCATAGCATTTATTTTACTATAAACGCCTGCAAAAGCCTTTAAAAACAATTCTTTAATTAGACATAACAGCTATAGATACAATCTTTTTATACCTATTTTTCACGGCTTATTTTATTCAGTAAGTACTACTGAACTGCAGCGGTTGATGCCCTTTCATTCGCTCAATATCCAGCCCCTCAAGCAGCCAACTCCATTGGCGCTCAGACAATGTCAGTACTTCACCGCGCATCTGTTTTGGCCATTTGAATGTGTCTTTTTCAAGACGTTTATACCACAGGCAAAAACCTGTTTGATCCCAGTACAAGACTTTAATTTTATCGCGCTGACGATTGCAGAACACAAACAGTGCGCCGCTGAAGGCTGATAACCGCATGTGCTCTTCAACGATCACGCTGAGACCGTTAATACTTTTGCGAAAATCCACCGGCTCCTTATGCAAATAAATGCCCGGCGGCTCAACAAACATCTTCATGCCGACAGTGTTTTTATTAAACCAGCAAGCCAGCGAGGATCCACCGACAAAGGCAAAGACAGTTCAGTTTGCTGAAAGCGTAACGTCAACGATGTGTCAAAGCTTACCGCCGAGTTGCAGGACGATCGACTCTGCACCTGAACAAAAGCAGGTTCAGATTGAGCACTCAACAACTCTCCTCGACGCTTACTAAAATAGGCAGGATTTAAATCGTGCTCTGCACAGAACTCAACTTGGCTTTGCCCACTCAGCTCAAAGACTTCGATAAGCTCCAACCACTGCGCTGTGTTGCGATATTTACGGCTCATAGATCACCTCGTTTATTTAAACGAGTAATCTACGGCACGGGAAAAGTGCTAGCTATGTGGGGTTGTTGTTACGCTTACGATTAAAAATGCAGTTAACTGAGGCAGAGAAAGAGCTTATTCTCACTCACAGGCATCAACAATCACGCGAAGCTAACAATCGTAAATTTGCGTTGGATGCTATTGCAACAGCACACCAGTTTTCAGTCTGGTCAGCGAAAACTGGTGAGAATTTAACATTTTCGACGTTCATAAACACCTTTGGCTATCAGGAGCCCGATGGCAAAAAAATGTACGAAATTGTGAAACGTGTTCTTGAGCTTGTGGAGTCTGCTGCATGTTAAATAACAACAAATACATAACTGCTCTAGCCAGCATATCCATTATTGCAAACACTGCAGGAGTGAGGTCTACGCAACAATTATCAGTCTTTCTGCACTGTGCTATGAAGCAAGGTCGCTGCTTAGCCGATATTTTAGATCTTCCCTCAAACGACCCTGAATATAGAAAGCAGCTATCGCTAGTACGCCAGTTAATGTTTGGCTCCCCCGCCCGAGGTTACAACGGTGCTAATGTTTTACAGTGGGGTGAGAAAATTCATGGCAAAGAAAAAGCAGTTATTTTAACTGTTAAAGGTCAACGGTTGTTTAAAGAAGCTCTAAAGCTCTTGGAATAAAACGAACCCTCCCAGATCAATTTATCACAACTAATCAAATCTAAATTCAGTCATGATTTACTCTGATTCCAGACTCCAGGAAACGAACCATGATGACAATGATTTTGGCTTTGGTATGTGTGTTGATTTTCTTCATCTATCGAGACTGTGTTCTACCACTTAGCAGGCACCAAATAGACCAGCACATTTCCAAACTAGCACCAAGGCGGCAACAGTTTGTTAGGAATTTTGTAACCAGCCGTCAAAACAGGGCAATAAAAATCACACGCCTGTGTCTCAGAGCTGCGAACCAGCGCGCAGACAGTCAAGGGTATTAACATGGCACGACGTGCAGGACAACAACTTGTAGTGAGTTACCAGGCACTGCTACAAGAGGTTCTAGCGCAGTAAAGTGCTACGCTAAAGCCTCATCAAGACAACTTACAATTTCATGTAAGACGCATCATAAAAACCGCTCTCGTCCACGAGCACCATGCATTGCTATCTCTGGATCTAATACTTCAAGATCGCTAGCTAACTGTTCTAACCACCTTTCTTGGCTATAAGCCCAAGACAAAACCCACGGCATAGCATGCCCTTCTTTAACACAAACCTGAACGACATTTTGTATTTCTCTTGCCTCTTCAATCCGCTTGTAGATTCCCTCACGATCATCTTTGAACAGACTTAAAAGATGATCGGCAGCGGATGCTCTTCTCAAATAGCGCATGCGTAAAACGATCAGATACCCAGCACTGGCTACAGCTAAAAAAACACCAAAGCCAACGCATATGCCAGCATGAATACTCATTGTTTACTCTCCAACAAATGCATTATCTACCTAACTTTCCCTACAGCGACATCATGCACAGTCTGGAACAGCTCAGAGACACCTTGTTCATTCAACTGAGGCCGATAAGAAGAGCTATAGGTGACATAAACCATAGAGCCTGCGCCATTCTTTTCCAATTCGATCACGATACGATTTGGCGGGTTCAGATCGCCGTAGTTTTTACCCATTTTGTAGAAGCTACCAGGTGCTGCTTCCCAAACAGCCTCTTGACCAGCCAATGCAGTGGCTTTCCAAGAATCAGAGTCTCTACCGGAGTTTTTCAAGGCAACAATCTTGGCATCGACATCTTCAAAGTTGTAATAACGTCTCAATCGAGCGGCTGCTGTATCAACATCAACAGGCACTAAAACGTCATACTTACGATCTTCTCTAACAATTCTACCGCCGGTCAAAAATGAGGTTAAGTCACTGCTGACATCACTGACCGTTTGATTCATCTCTGACAACTCTTGTGTCGAGCATCCACCTAATAAAGCAGCTGAACACACTGTCAGCATTGCGAGGGTTCGTTTCATATTTCTGTTCCTTTTAGAGTCAACGGATTACTACGCCCAGTTGATATTGAAACAAAACCACAAACCCCCTACAGCAAACAAAGCGAATCGCTGGCAATCGTTTTACAGCATCTGCCGAGTCAGTTGCTCTGACATAGTAGCTTACCCTCCCCTAACACCTATAAAACGCGGAAGAGTAGGCATGTCCAGAAAGTATTTAAGAAAAAAAGAAGCAGCTCAGCAAGGCTGGTATTGCCTCAAAGACTTAAAAACACTTTTCCGTCTCAAGCCTTCACCAAGACAAGCACCGTCAGGTGAGGTTTGGCAAGGGCAAGGCTCATATTACGTCTACGCCAAAGATGCCTGTTTACCCATGCGTCCCTACCGCCAACCAAGTGAAGCACAGCTAAACGCATTAGCCCAAGGGCGTGAGCTAATCGGCACAGCCCAATGTAATAACTGCAAAAATAGATTTCCAGATTGGTTTTTAGGCAACAACTCATTGTGTGAAAATTGCGGCACCTTAAAGCGCCTTAGTTACTGCATAGATACTGCACAGCAATGGTTATCGGGGAAACAGCTGTAGTGTTAGACACCGAGACCACCGGTCTAGATGACCAGGCAGAAATTGTTGAAATCTGCATCATTGACTTGCAAGGCAAACCTCTACTTAACACCCGTATTCGCCCAACTAGACCTATTCCAGCAGCAGCCACCGACATTCACGGTATCCGCGATATAGACGTGCAAAATGCTCCTTCATGGGCCGATATACATGATGAGTTTTGTTCAATAATTGCTGGGCGCTCTGTCCTTATTTACAACGCTGAATACGATGTTCGATTGCTTTCTCAAACAGCAGATCTACATGAATTACAAGCCCCTACCCTCCAGTCTCATTGCGCAATGAAGCTCTATGCCTATTGGCATGGAGACCTACAGTACAACGGAAACTATCGCTGGCAAAAGCTACAAACAGCAGCACAGCAATGTGGCATCGACTGTACATCCGCACACCAAGCATTGGCTGACTGCCTGATGACACTTGGAATTATTCGCCACATCGAAACATATCAAATACCCCAATAGGCTCACATGAAAAGACTCTTTCAACGGTGGTCAAAAAAAAGCACGACAGCATCCACCGTAGCGCACAAGACAGGTGAGTACCTGCACCCGAAGTCTGCCCAAGTCTTATTAAGCAGCGATCGACGACAGGCCTTGCTCGATCAGATATGGGAGCAAACCTCCATATCCCGTGAAACCTATCAAACGCTGTATATGGAGCCAATTACTCGGTATGCCGAACTGGTTCAAGAACTGCCTGCCAGCGAGACGCACCATCACAGCTACCTTGGCGGCATGCTCGATCATGGGTTAGAACTGCTTTTATATGCACTGAAACTGCGGCAGAGTTACCTGCTACCGATTGGTGCTCCACCCGAAGATCAGGCCAAATATGCGGATCTCTGGACAGCCGGTATTGCTTACGGTGCATTGCTACACGACACCGGCAAGATCCTGGTTGATATCAAAGTGGAGACCTTGGACGGCAAGGCTTGGCAAGCGTGGCACGGGATACTCAAACAACCCTATCGCTTTCAGTACATCAAAGGACGTGATTACAATTTACATAATGCTGCGGCAATGCTTCTATGTTCTTCGATCCTGGGTAAAGACGTACTCGATTGGCTTTCCAGTAATTTAGAGCTTTGGGGCAGCTTGCTGTATTTACTTTCAGGCAACTACACAGAGGCCGGTGTGTTGGGTGAAATCGTTTCTAAAGCCGACCGCACCTCTACCGCATTGAATATTGGGGCAAATCCAGAAAAAGCCTTACAAGCGCCTCCAACATCATTACAAGCGCATTTAATCCGTGGATTGAGGCAACTGCTCAAGGAAGAAGAGCACCGCATTAAGCTGAATATGAAAGGCGCTGCCGGTTGGCTAACACAAGATGGCTTGTGGCTGGTCAGCAAGGTGGTCGCCGACAAGCTGCGGTCATTTTTACTGTCTCAAGGCGTGGACAAGGTTCCCACCAAGAACTCATCCTTATTTGATGAGCTGCAGTCTCACCGGCTGATCGAGCCCAACGCTGAAGGTAATGCAATCTGGAAAGCCACAGTCACTGATGGCGACTGGGTGCAAGAGTTTACGTTTTTAAGAGTTAAACCATCGCTGATCTGGGGCAACGAAGAATACCCTAGCCTCTTTGGTGGCAGCGTTACATTTGATGGCCAACCTGAAGCAAAAAACGATACTCAAGCACCTATTACTTCTCCTGCAGTAACCTCAACAAAAACCACGGTACAAGCGACTCCTGCCACCCATTTTGTAGAGGTAAAACCTGTTATAGAAGATGACATTGATGATGTCCTATCCCTGTTTGATGACCCCTGCCCAATCACTTCTAGCCAAGAGCAAAGCATGGGGGACGATGACTCTCTCATTCCATTTGAACCATTTGAGTCGCCCTCACCGCAACCTATAACAACAGCGCAATCAACGTGGCCAAATACAGAACCAGCGCAAAAAATCAGCCCTACCCCTCCAAAAGCGTCACTCCAAGTCACTTTTACAACCAACACCACAGCGGTTGAACTTGGAACAGCTTTTTTTGAATGGCTCAAGGCAGGTGTTCAGTCACACATCTTGTATATCAACGACTCCAAAGCACTGATCCATATCGTCGATGGAAAAATGTTTATTGCCAGCCCTGGTATTTTCCAACGCTTCACATCGCAGTTTCCGGAGCTGGAAAAGCTGAACCCAGACCAAGGACAGGCATGGCGGTGGGTACAAAAGTCATTTGAAAAATTAAAACTGCATCACAAAACTGAAAATGATTTAAATATTTGGACATGCGGTGTCCGTGGCCCGCGGGTAAAAGGAAAATCCATCAAAGGCTACCTACTCCCAACTGAGCTATTCTTCAATATCCAGCCCGTGGATAACCCTTTCGTCACTATTGAACACCAGTAAATACCTACGAAAGGACATCACATGGCTTACCAAGAGTTATTAGAGAGTTACTTTTTTTACCGCCGATTACGCCCCAGAACAGAACAAAGTTATCGCGGCGCAATACAGAAAATGCAAAAAAATATACTGGCGCTTGGCCAATCCCATGCCATTAATGAAATAGACATGAGGCAACTCATGACTTGGCGAAACAATGAACTCAATAATGGCTTGTCACCCATCAGCTGGAACAGTTATTGCCGTCACTTAAAAGCAATTTTTAACCACGGTATCGAACAAGGACTCATTTCATGGACTGAAAATCACTTTGCAAAACTGCTGCTCACTGAGCCTAAAAAACGCAAAAAAACCTTAGCCGATGATCAGATCCACGCAGTCATTAAATTGTTTGATGCCCTGCAAGTACAGGAGTCTAGCGGTGATCTGTCGGGCAGAATCCATCCTGTTTGGTTCTGGCGAACGGTGTTTGAAACGCTTTATTACACCGGTATGCGACGCAACCAGCTTTTGCATTTGACCATTGCAGATATTGATCTGGGGCAGAGTGTTATTTACCTTGGCCTCGATGGATCGAAAACACACAGCGAGAATACAATCCCTATTTGTAATGCACTGAAGCCTTGGTTACAGCAACTGCTGAAACAAGCCAGACTGCGTCATTTCAAATACAAAGACCAGTTATTTAACGTCACTCGCTTCGGCCAAAACCGTCGATATAAATACGATTACATGCTAGATGCGAATATTTCCAACTGCTATCGAGAATTATCTGAGCGGCTTGAGTTCAAGGTCTCACCACATCGGTTTAGACATACGTTAGGGACAAAATTAATGCGTCAAGGAGCCGATGCAAATCTGCATCTGGTCAAAGCTTTATTAGGGCATACGGATCTGCGGACAACGCTGGAATACGTTGAACCGAACTTAGATGATATTCGTAATATGCTGGACGCTTTGTCCAACTAAAGCAGGATTTTTATGAGGCAAAAAGACAAACGCCCTACCTAATTGCTTGACGCAATCCGACAGGGCGTTTATCTTACCTGAATAGGGCTAGCTAAATAGGAGCTATCCGTTGTTATTTTCTTTCTGGCTGCAACCAAAAAGAAAAGTATTTCAGGCGTTTCCGAGAAGTAAACCACAAAGGACTTGCTTCTGTAAATTGGTGCCGGCACCAAGAGTCGAACTCGGGACCTACTGATTACAAGTCAGTTGCTCTACCAACTGAGCTATACCGGCAATGGCGGCCATTATATAGATTACAGATACCTTGTAAAGGCTTTCTGTAGATATTTTTAATCTGAGCAAATTCAATTGCTTACTGACGCTTACTGAAAGGCGCTGAAGCTCAAGTATGAGCGTATCTTACGCGCTTGTTAGCTGCGCTGCGCCAGTAATAAAAGATTACGCGGGGTCAGCTCAATCGCACAAAACTCACCTAATTCCACATTAAAGCCCTGCTCCTGTAAAAACAGCGCTTGATCGAGCAGCAGCCACAGCTCTAGCGGCCGACGAAACAAACCACGCAGCAGCTCTAGGTTGCGCACCTGAGCTAAGCGCTGCCAGCCCTGCGCCTCAAGCATTTGCCAGTTTCGCTCAGGCACAACCGCTAAGTTTTTTAACACAGCCAGATCCCTGCACCACTGCGCAAAGGGCTTGTTAAACCACGCCGCCGATAAGGAAGGTGTCGGCAAGTAGTCATCAATACCACGCAGCTCGCGCTGCAAAATATCAAAAGCTAAGCGCCACGCCATGGATTGATCGCGCAAACGCCGCTCACGTGCTGTCGCGGTAACCGTCGCTGTCAGCGGTAAACCTAGATCATCACGAGTCAGTTGCAGCTTTGATATTTGGCCCTGTTTAGACAGCGGCTGATAAAACTCAGCTTGCGTGCGGTTATAACAACAAGGGGCTAAAGCCAAGGCAATAGCCTGTTGCGCACCGACCTGCCGTACAAGATGGGTATGCAGATCACCGCAGGCATGCAGCGCCACCACCGCATTAGCCTGCTGTAAAGGCGCGGTACTCGCAGCGCTCATAACGTCACACAAGGTATGCTGTGCATGCGCAAGGTATTTATGGCTGATAGCTTGGCCACTGCCGATTAAGTCAGGATTAAACTCTAAACACTCAAGATTGGCATCAGGCCACGCTAAATAACGCCCCAGATGGCCTTTACCTGCACACCAGTCCAGCCAGTTTTGCGCCTGAGTAAATGCCTGACCAGCAGAGCCATGCACGGCACTGGCAAAGGCTTCAATCTGCTGCCACTTGCGCTCAGCGATACCACTGCTCATCCGTACTGGACGCTCATTCAAAGCAACAGATGCAAAGCGACCAACATGCGTGAGCTGTGCGGCTTGTTGCGCCCAAGCACGATAAGGCTGTGGTGCCGCAACAGTTGTAGGCTGGGTATGACAGGCTTCGGCATCGGCCAAGCTGCGCGCGCGCAGCCAAGTGGACAGCTCGGGGAAGTCTAGCTCCCACAGCAAGTGCTGCTGGATAAAGGGCTTTTCCCGCCAGATTTTTTGTTGCGCGAATAAAAAAGCATCCAGCGCTAAGAACCGCTCGCGCAATGCATCACCGCTTAATAGCGGTGCATCAGAGCCGAACACTTAACGGCCCTGCAACGCATCCACGCGCAATTTGCGTTCAAGCCAGCGAAACACCTGCACCAAAATAAAGGTCATGACAAGGTAGAATAGACCTGCAGCAAAGAATATTTCGACCGGCAAATAGGTGCGAGCAATAATGGTACGCGCCATACCGGTGAGCTCTAGCAAAGTGATAGTGCTGGCCAATGAGCTGGCTTTGAGCATCAAAATCACTTCATTGCTGTAGGCCGGCAAACCAATACGTGCAGCACGGGGCAAAACAATGTGCCACATGGTTTGCCCCCGACTCATACCCAAGGAGCGTGCAGCTTCCACCTCACCCGGCGGTACCGCTTGAATCGCACCACGAATAATTTCAGCAATGTAAGCCGCTGTATGCATAGTCATCGCAATCAGAGCGCACCAATAGGGATCACGCAAATACGGCCACAGCGGGCCTTGGCGCACGGCATCAAACTGTGCCAAACCGTAATACACTAAAAACAACTGCAGCAGCAGCGGTGTACCACGAAAGAAGAAGATGTAGCTAAACGGCAATGCACGCACATACCAGTGCCGTGAAGCACGCGCCATACCCAGTGGAATAGCAACGATTAAACCAACGACAACAGCAATAGCGACCAGCTCTAAGGTTAAGTAAGCGCCTTCCAGCAACTTAGGCAGCCATTTTATGATCACATCCCAGTTCATGCTGCACTCCTCACAAAACCACGGTTGGCGCGTTTTTCAAGGACGTGCAAAATTAGCATGCTTAAAACAGTTAAGATCAGATAAATACAGGCCGCGACCATAAAGAAAGTAAACGGCTGTTTTGACGAGGTTACAGCAACTTGTGCACTGCGCATCACCTCATTAAGTCCGACGACTGATACCAATGCGGTATCTTTCATCAAAATCATAAATAAATTACCCAAACCTGGAATCGCAATACGCCACATTTGCGGCAAAACCAGACGAAACAGAATGCGTGGCCGCGACAAACCAAGCGCCAAACCCGCTTCGCGATGACCGCGCGGAATAGCTAATAATGCACCACGAAACACCTCCGTGGCATAGGCACCAAAACATAAACCCAAGGCCAGCACACCGGCAGAAAAAGCACTAAGCTCCAGCTCCGGATAGCCAATGCTTTCGCCAAGTGAGCGCACTAAACCCACTGAGCCATAATAAATTAAGAGAACCCACAGCAGCTCCGGAACTCCGCGCACCATGGTTGAATAGGCATCTCCCAACCAACGCAAAGCGCGGTAAGGTGAGGTTTTTGCTAAAGCACCACCCAGCCCCAAAACCAGACCTAAAGCCAGTGAGCACAGGGCCAGCTTAATTGTCATCCAAGCACCAGCAAGTAGCGCTGGGCCAAAACCATAGAGTTCGAAGTTCATCATGTCTTAAGCAAGCATACCTCCTGCTTTAGCGGGAGGAGGAATTGCTTGCGCTCTCCAATTTTTGGATTAGGGTTGTGGATCGGGCGGCGAGCCGGATCGTGTTGTTCTTTACGTTGGCGCTTGCGTGAACCTTCTCGCCAAAGAGGGTTTCAAGTGCGAAATACCCTGTGCTGCGCTTGCCTTTTACAAAACCTGAACCTTGCGGAGTTTGTATGAAGTCATGCTTTCTTATTCCAAATAACTTCCCAGTCGGTATGCGCTTTTCAGAGCGCGCACCCTTGGTGAGTTGATAATCACCTTTTGAAACGTGCCTTTTGGCATAAACTGTCGCGTTGGGCTGCACAAGCTCGTCATCTTCAAGGCAAATCGCCACAGCATCAAAATAATGCTCCTTTGGAAGTCCGAGTATCTGTTCGCGCTTAAACTTTGTCTCATAGCCGAATGTTTCACGAAATGACCAGTGCTTGTACAGTTGGGATTTAATGACCCCTATTTCTGTTGCGTGCTTTGTTTTTGATCTTTGAGTCTTAATCTCAAACTGACCTGCATGCAAATCTTGATGGCATGTCTCGCACAGCGTGACTAAGTTTGCGGGGGTGTCTGTGCCACCTTTTGCGCGAAACTGAATATGATGCACATGCAGTTTTTGGCTGTGCCTGATCTTGCGCCCTGATCTGCATGTATAACCATCCCGATGCAATACAAACGCTTTCACGTTGTAAAAGCCTTTTTGATTCCCGTGTTGATACTCAGCGCCTGAAACATCAGGGCGGGTGATCTTGTGAATATCAAAACTCGCTGTTTCTACCTTCCACTCACTGATCGGTATAATCGACTCAACAAAGGTCTTTTCCCGTAAATGAGAGTCCAGTTTGGATTTAATGCTAGGTGCTAATCTGTTGGTCGCCCGCATGGATGCACGATTAGCCCATCGTGCTGGACGATAGCGGCATTTTCTACCACGCCTGCCTCTACGGTACATGGCACGTTGTTGCATTTTCTTTGAAACATCTTGGCGCAACTGAACTTGGCTTTGATAGATAACCTGCCCAAGCCCAACCACAGCACAGCCAATGGCTTTACTGCCAGTGTCCATACCTGCGGTCAGCGGCTGTTTATAACCACTGCTCCCGCCTATCAACTTAATAGTGAACGGCGTTCTTGCGACTACTTTAGCCTGACCCTTTTCAAGCAATACTCTTGCTTTGCGTGGTTTGCAGGGCATCAGTGGCGTATTCTCTTTGTTAAGTACAAACACGAACATAACGTGTTCCTTCTTCAAGTTATGCGTATGAATATGCTTGAGGCACATATCAAATCCGACGTCCTCTCGACCAGATATTAAGGCTTTAAGTGTGGTTGACTGCCTATAACGCTTTAAGGCTGTTTACAGTGCCACGATAGAGCAACGGACTGAGGCGGCATCCGAGGGTATCTATATCCAAAATATCGTTTAACTCACATTCGTTCCTCAGTGAGTGGTCTGGACAATTTGGCTTTTACAAGCCCGCTCCTTTAGGGGCGGCGTAATTGACCAGAAATACTTGTGTAGGCGGCTGCAAAGTAAAACCGCCACAGCTAGGGTGGCGGCTTTTTACAGCACAGTCTTAAATTTAATACACGTTAAACGGGAAATACTTGTCATTGATGGCTTTGTAGGTGCCGTCTTCAACAATTTCTTTCAGTGCAGCGTTCAAACGCTCACGTAACTCATCATTGCCTTTGCGCAAAGCGATCCCGATTTTATCGTTATCAAACACAGGATCACCTTTGAATTCAAAGCCAGCACCGGCCTCACTTTTCAGCCATTCCCAGTTAACAAACTTATCCGCCAGTACACCGTCCAAACGGCCTGACTCTAAATCTAAGTAAGCATTTTCATTGGTATCATAAAGTTTGATATCAATGTCTTTACCCATGTTGTCTTCTAACCAGTTGCCCGCAATGGTGGCACGCTGCGCACCAATGACTTTACCTTTTAAGCTGTCTTTATCGACTTTAAAGTCACTGCTTTTCGGTGCAATAAACTGCAAACCATTGGTGTAATACGGGTCGGTAAAATCAACCGCCTGCAGGCGTTCTTCGGTGATTGACATCGAGGCTGCCAAGAAATCAAACTTCTTTGCATTCAACGCAGGAATAATGCCATCCCAGTCGGAGGTGACAACGCTGCACTCAACCTTCATTTTTTCACACAGCGCATGCGCAATATCGAGG
This sequence comes from Pseudomonas sp. C27(2019), assembly GCF_008807395.1. Classification (GTDB taxonomy): domain Bacteria; phylum Pseudomonadota; class Gammaproteobacteria; order Pseudomonadales; family Pseudomonadaceae; genus Denitrificimonas. The sequence goes on along the minus strand of NZ_CP043320.1, from coordinate 83,781 downwards.
TCAAAGCCTACCACTTCGCCATTGGAATCAATCAGATTAAACGGTGGGTAAGCACCTTCAGTTCCGATTTTTAGTTTTTCCGCAGCAACACTCGCCGTTGCAAATGACAAGCTGGCAGCCGCCACTAAGAGTATTTTTTTATATTTTTTCATCGGTCGTGCCTCAATGGTTATGACTGGACATAAATTGTTTACACCGCTCAGATTGCGGATTATCAAACACCTGCTCAGGTGTCCCTTGCTCTTCAATTAAACCTTTATGCAAAAATACAATTTCACTCGACACTTGCCGAGCAAAACTCATTTCGTGAGTAACCAGCAACATCGTGCGGCCTTCATCAGCCAATGCACGAATAACGCCTAGCACTTCTTGCACCATCTCTGGGTCTAAAGCGGAGGTCGGCTCATCAAATAAAATCACTTTGGGTTGCATGGCAAGTGTGCGCGCAATAGCGGCACGCTGCTGCTGACCACCCGATAGTTGATTGGGATAGGCATGGCGCTTATCAGCAATACCCACTTTAGCCAGCAAGGTTTCAGCTGTGGCAATCGCCTCGTCTTTACTCAAACCCAATACGCGACGTGGCGCCTCAATAAGATTATCGAGCACACTCATGTGTGGCCATAAATTGAAGTTTTGAAAGACAAAACCGACTTGCGTGCGCAAACGGTTGATTTGCTGATTATTCGCCGCTACCAGCTGCCCCTCACGATCAGTTTTCAACTGCAACTCTTCGCCAGAAAAAAAGATTTTCCCACAGTGCGGATTTTCTAACAAATTAATGCAACGTAGAAACGTTGATTTACCTGATCCAGATGAACCCAAAATAGAAATCACGTCGCCATCATTGGCCGTTAAAGAAATGCCTTTTAAGACCTCTAGGTCACCGTAGCGTTTGTGTAAATCACGTATTTCTAAGGCAGGGATGGCCTCAGCCATAAAGGGTCCTCTATCAACGAAAGGGCCTACTTGAAGCAGCAGTGCGCCTTGGAAGTGCTATGCACCAATACACAATTAAACACCTTTGCATTTAAAGCGACTGGCCGAGCTAATTAATAATGCTGCGATAGTGCCAGTTTTACCGGCATTTGAAAAGCAAAAGGCCAGTCAAGTTACGAGTCGCCTTCAGCTGACTTGATAGTCTTGGGTGACAATCTTAGGCTGCGCAAACTGCGTTTAACACTTTTCAAATGATTCACCAAAGACGGGCCACGCGCCATCGCCACCCCCATGGCCAACACATCTATCACCACCAAGTGGGCAATGCGTGATGTTAGGGGCGTGTAAATCTCGGTATCTTCTTGCACATCAATGGCTAAATGAATGGTCGCCAGCTCAGCTAAAGGCGTGTTGCTGGGACATAATGTAATTAAAATTGCACCTGTTTCACGCACCAGCTGTGCAGTGGTTAGCAAATCTTTAGAGCGCCCAGATTGCGAAATACAAATTGCCACATCACTGGACTGTAATGTTACAGCCGACATCGCCTGCATGTGCGGATCGCTATAGGCCGCAGCTGTCAGTAACAAACGAAAGAACTTGTGCTGCGCATCTGCTGCGACTGCACCGGACGCACCAAAGCCATAAAATTCAACGCGCTGTGCTTTAGCCATCACCGCAATCGCCTGCTCTAGCGCCTGCACATTTAAGCGCTCACGCACTTCAATCAAGGTATGCAAGGTGGTATCAAAAATCTTCAAGGCATAATCAGTTACGGCATCATCTTCGCTGATGGCAAATTGGCCAAAGCTGGCACCAGCTGCGAGGCTTTGTGCCAGCTGCAACTTTAAGTCCTGGAAGCCTTGGCAACCAACCGCACGACAAAATCGCACAATAGTTGGCTCGCTGACCCCCACCACAGCCGCCAACTCAGACATAGAGCTGTGCATAACTGCAGCGGGATCAGATAAGACGTACTGCGCCACTTTTACTTCTGATTTTCGCAATGATTCAAGATTTTGCACGATATGCTGTAACAGATTCACAATGTTAGGCTCATTTAGCGTATGCCACAGTTATGTAGCGGTTTTGTAGTTATACTACAACGGCTGTTTATTCGCACGTTTTTCCCATAGGAGAGCAACCTTGAGCATGCCTTATGACATGTTAGTGTTTGGTGGCACTGGCGATTTAGCCCTGCATAAATTACTGCCCGCACTCTACCACTTACACCGTGAGCAGCGCCTACCTGCCAGTATGCGCATCATTGGTATTTCACGAAAGCTGCTCGCACGCCAATCCTATATAGAGTTGGCTGAGCGTCACTGTCGTGCGCAAATTGAAGGCAAGGATTTTATTGAAGCCTCGTGGCAGAGTTTCAGCCAGCGCCTTGAATACTTTGCAATGAATGCCGAGCAAACGGCGGACTTTAGTCGTCTCGGCCATTTTCTAGCAACTGACAGCCAGCGCGGCTGCATTTATTATTTAGCCACCGCACCGCACTTATTTGAAAGCATCGCTTCGAATCTGGCGCTAACGGGGCTTGCTGGCGGCAATACCCGAATTGTCATTGAAAAGCCAATTGGTCACTCGCTGCAATCAGCTCTAGCAATCAATAACGCAATTGGTAAAGCCTTTAGCGAGGAGCAAGTGTTCCGCATTGATCACTACCTCGGTAAAGAAACTGTACAAAACCTAATGGCTTTACGTTTTGCCAATGCGCTGTTTGAACCGGTTTGGCGCTCAGCACATATTGACCACGTACAGATCAGCGTGACCGAAACACTCGGCGTAGAAAATCGTGGAGCCTATTATGATCACGCGGGCGCTATGCGTGACATGCTGCAAAATCATTTACTACAACTGCTGTGCTTGGTGGCAATGGAAGCGCCGGTACGTTTTGATGCGGACTCCGTACGCAATGAAAAAGTAAAAATCCTGCAAGCGCTTAAACCCATTCATGGTTTAGATGTACGCGACAAAACCGTGCGCGGACAGTACAGCGCAGGACAGATTGGTGGTCATAGCACACCGGCCTATTACTTTGAAAAAGATGTGGATAACGACAGCGATACCGAAACCTTTGTTGCCATCGAGGTGGAAATTGATAACTGGCGCTGGGCCGGTGTACCTTTTTACTTACGCACCGGCAAACGCTTGGCCAATAAAGCGTCTGAAATCATCATCCAATTTAAACCTGTGCCGCATAGTTTATTTAGCGACAGCCAAGCCAATCATTTACTGATTCGTTTGCAGCCAGAAGAGCGCATTAGCATTGAGCTGATGGCCAAGACGCCTGGCAAAGGCATGCACTTGGAACCAGTCGAGTTAGAAATTAATTTAGCTAAAGCCTTTCAAGATAACCGTCGCTGGGAAGCCTATGAGCGCTTACTGCTGGACGTGATTGAAAACGACTCGACACTATTTATGCGCCGTGACGAGGTGGAAGCAGCATGGCAGTGGGTTGATCCTATTCTTAAGGGCTGGCAGCAGCACTACCAGCGCCCGCGCCCTTACCCTGCAGGCTCAAGCGGGCCGGAGCAAGCGCATAGCTTGCTGGAAAAAAACGCTAGAGCTTGGCATCAATAGCATCACTCTAGACAACTCAGTCACAAGCTAAAATGCTTATTGATCAATAATCAAGATGCAGCATGTTTTGCCACAAATGGCAGTCGCCTCGCCATAAAAAAACCGCCCGAAGGCGGTTTTTTTATGTACAACGCACACAAGTTTAATGCTTAGATTTGTGGTCCAGCATTTTTGATTGCATCAGACACGTCAAATTTCTTGAAGTTTTCAACAAACTTAGCCGCCAGCTCTTTCGCTGCTGTATCGTATGCGTCTTTATCAGACCAGGTATTACGCGGGTTGAGTAAAACACTCTCAACACCTGGAACAACTTTTGGTACGTCCAAGTTAATAACCGGCAAGTGCTCAGTTTCTGTGCCCACTAGGCTGCCGCCTTGAATCGCAGCAATCACTGCACGCGTGGTTGGAATATTGAAACGCTGACCAACACCGTAACCACCACCAGTCCAACCTGTATTCACCAAGTAGACTTTTGAATCGAAACCTTGAATACGCTTAATCAACAGATCAGCATATTCACCCGCAGGGCGTGGGAAGAATGGCGCACCAAAGCAGGTTGAGAAGGTTGATTTAATACCAGACCCTTCGCCCATTTCGGTTGAACCCACCAATGCGGTGTAGCCTGACAAGAAGTGGTAAGCAGCTTGTTCGTTATTCAAGATTGAAACCGGTGGTAGTACGCCAGTCAGGTCACAGGTCAAGAAAATAACAGCGTTTGGCTCACCAGCACGGTTTTCAATCACACGCTTTTCAACGTTGGCCAACGGGTAAGCTGCACGCGTATTTTGCGTCAAGCTGTCATTGGTGTAATCAGGTACACGCTGCTCATCAAGCACAACGTTTTCCAATACCGCACCAAACTTGATGGCTTTCCAGATCACTGGCTCGTTTTTCTCAGACAAGTCGATGCATTTTGCATAGCAACCGCCTTCGATATTGAACACAGTGCCAACACCCCAGCCGTGCTCGTCATCACCAATCAGGTAACGGCTTTCATCGGCTGACAACGTGGTTTTACCGGTACCGGACAAGCCAAAGAATAAAGTAGTGTCGCCCTCTTCACCAACGTTTGCAGCACAGTGCATTGGCAGCACATCGTGCGCTGGCAATAAGAAATTCTGTACTGAGAACATGGATTTTTTCATTTCGCCAGCGTACTGCATGCCCGCTAACAACACTTTTTTCGCCGCAAAGTTAATCATTACACAACCATCAGAGTTGGTACCATCACGCTCTGGCACACACTCAAAAAACGGTGCGTTAATGATTTGCCACTGCTCTTTGTTAGACTCGTTAAATGTCTCTGGAGTAATGAACAAGCAACGGCCAAACAGGTTATGCCAGGCAGTGGTTGTGGTCATTTTGACTGGCAAGTAATGCGTCGGATCAGAACCGACATGCACGTGCGACACAAAGCTTTCACGCTCTGCCACGTACGCTTCAACACGCGTCCATAATGCATCAAAAATAGCAGGTGCAATCGGACGGTTAATTGGGCCCCAAGCGATCTGAGATTCAGTGCTGGGCTCCTGCACGATAAAACGATCAGCCGGTGAGCGGCCCGTGCGATAACCTGTCTCAACAACCAGTGAGCCATTCACAGCCAAATGACCTTCGCCACGGCGAATAGCTTCTTCAATTAATTGGGCAGCGCTAATATCAGTGTATACAGCGGTTTTTGCTTGCGTCATGAGATCCCCAACGGCCTGGGCCGAATCCTCTAGAAGTTTTGTAGTGCTCTTGCTAAAGCACTACACGGTAAAAAGTGCCCGCGATTATGCCAGACTTATGTAATTAATGCACAGTATTTGATGAGTCAGGCGCACCCTGCTCAGCAAACATTTGCATTACATCTTCTTCATTAAATAAATACGTTTGATTGCAGAACTGACAATCAATCTCAATAGTGCCTGCTTTTTCAGCCAGCAACAACTGCAGATCAGCTAAGCCCAGGCTCAGCAAGGCTTGTGCAGAGCGCTCACGCGTGCAACTGCAATGGAATTTCAGGTCAGTTCCGGCAAATAAGCGCAGCTGCTCATCGTGGTACAAGCGGTGCAAAATTGTCTCGTTATCTAAACCCAGCAACTCTTCGCCACTGAGCGTTGACGCTAGAGCAACCACATGTTGCCAACTGGCTTCACGTTCTTCTGGGTCTGGCAAGCAGTCGGCAGGCAACTGCTGCAATAACATGCCGCGCGCGCGTTGACCGTCGGCATACAACCAAAAACGTGTTGGCAATTGCGCAGAGTTAATAAAATAGCTGGTAAAGCAGTCCGCTAAGGTTTCCCCATCTAACGCGACCAAACCTTGATAGCGTTGCCCTTGACGAGGGTCTACCGTTATCGCCAGTACACCTTCAGGCATCAACTCTTGCAAGCTGGCAGCGCTATTAATCTGCTCACTCTCATAACGAGCAATAGCGCGCAATTCACGATCACTTGAACATTCAACCATCAGCAATGGCACAGCTCCGCTGGAGCGGGCTTGAAGAACCAATAGACCATCAAACTTTAACGTATTAACAAGCAGGGCCGCAGCTGTCATCAGCTCACCCAATAAAGCCGCAACCGGTTCAGGGTACTCATGCTTAGCTAACACATGCGCATAGCTCTCCTCCAAGCTGGCCAACTCGCCACGCACATCAGTGCTCTCAAAAATAAAGCGCTGGGTAAAATCAAAATCCGCCATACAACACCCACAGAAAAAATATCAGCTTAGTATAAGCCGCGATGAAAAAATTAACTTAACTTAGATGTATTTTGCCGCTGCCAGCAGCAGCCTATTGATCTTTAAAGCGATGAATCTGACGCCGCTGTTTCTTGCTTGGGCGACCATCGGTTTGGATGCCTAGCGCACCAGCCTTACGCAAAGCTGACGCTTTTTCGCGCGCCGCCACACTGTCGTCTGTCTCACGGTACAACAGCTGTGCTTGCGGTGCGCCACGGCGCACAGCGCTTAATTGCTCAATCACCACTGTGCGCTCATCGTAGCCAGCACGTATAACCAGCTCATCACCTACTTTAGGTTCTTTTGATGGTTTGCAACGCTCGCCTCGGCAATGCACCTTACCGCCTTCAATAGCCTCTTTAGCCAATGCGCGCGTTTTAAAAAAGCGTGCAGCCCAGAGCCATTTATCCAGTCGAACCTTGTCTTGCTGTGCATCACTCATGTTGTGCTTTCACCCTGTGTTATTGCTCAGTGCTGTACTGCTCACTGATGTTACCTACCGTAATTGGTAAGCACACTGTTGCCTCTAGCCCTCCGCCGGCACGATTATGCAACTCGACACTGCCGCCATGTTGCGCAGCAATGCGCTGCACGATAGCTAAACCTAGCCCTGCGCCTTGCCCGCCACGCGCTTTGTCACCACGAATAAACGGATTAAACATGCGTTGCAGATCTTCAGGCTCAACCCCTTCACCACGATCCAGCACGCTGATTGCAACATAGGGCACGTCCTCGTCGTGCACCACCGAAGCAACCATTTCAATGCCTTGGCCGCCGTACCGCAGCGCATTTTCAAGTAAGTTAACCAACATACGCTTTATCGAAACGCGGCGCAGTGGCAGTGACGGCATAGCCTCTAGGCAGACGCGTATCTCATGCCCCTGTTGGCTAAATGGAGCCACTACCGAATTAATCAACTCACTTAGATCACAGATTTCCATCGGCTCATCACGGCCATCACGAATAAACGCCAAGAACTGATCCAAAATAGCATTCATATCTTCGATATCGCGCACCATATCGTTGGTCAATTCGTTATCGCTATCGAGCAACTCAAGTGATAGGCGCAAACGTGTTAAGGGTGTGCGTAAGTCATGTGAAACACCTGCCAACATCAGCTCTCGCTCACGGCCCGCTTGCTCAACATCATCAGTCATCTGATTAAAGGCACGATACACTTCCGCCATTTCACTGGCAGTATCAACATCCACAGGTAAGCGCACACTACGCCCTTGACCAAATAAACGCGCAGCAATCACTAAGCGTTTTAGCGGTGCACTGAGCTGACTGACAAAGATCCATGCTGCACCAGTCGATAACAGGCCAATGCCTAAAAACCACGCCACTAAGTTCCAGACGCGCTGCCCGCGCAAAGGGTGCGGATACAAGGGGACGCGGATCCAGTCCGGGCCTAAGCTCGGTGCATGCACCCACAACGACGGCGGATTTTGTGCACGAATTTGCACACGTGTATCTTCACCCAGCTCTGAGCGCATTTGCTCAGAAAAGATATCGCTGTACGGCCAATGCTGCTCACCAACAGGCACATCATCTTCGGCCACCAACTGTAGCCCTGCTGCTTTAGCAATCGCTGCACGCTCACTTTGTGGCGAAGCCCAGTACGCGCGCAAGGTCAGCGCCGCACCGTGACTGTATTGACGATCAACCAACACATCTTCATTGAGCATCAAGTAAATAAGAGTCTGTGCTTTGGAGAAAAGCACGGCCAGCAACACCATCCATAGCGTGCGGGCAAAAAAACTTTGCGGGTAAAATAATGATGTTTTCATTTATCGCCATCAGGGACAAACACGTAGCCCACACCCCAAACTGTTTGAATGTAACGCGGCTTAGACGGGTCAGGCTCGATCATGCGGCGCAAACGCGACACCTGCACATCAATCGAACGCTCTAAGGCGTCCCATTCGCGGCCACGCGCTAAGCTCATCAGTTTATCGCGGGTCAACGGCTCACGAGGATGCTCAACCAGGGCTTTTAATACGGCAAATTCACCTGTGGTAAGCATGTGCACCTGATCACCCTTGCGCAGTTCTCGAGTCGCCAAAGAAAGGCTGTAATCACCAAAGGTCACACTGGCTTCTTCGTTACCCGGTGCACCTGGCACACTGGTGCTTTGCCTGCGCAATACGGCTTTAATCCGCGCTAATAACTCGCGAGGATTAAACGGCTTGGCCAGATAATCATCCGCACCCAGTTCTAAGCCATGAATGCGACTGGCTTCATCACCTTTAGCAGTGAGCATAATAATCGGCACTTGATTATTGCCCTCGCGCAGCCGACGGCAAACTGACAAACCGTCCTCACCCGGCATCATTAAATCCAGCACCACTAAATTAAACAGCTCGCGCGCCAACACACGATCCATCTGCTCGGCACTTTCCACGCCGCGCACACGATAACCTTGCTCGCTTAAAAAACGCTCAAGTAAGCGACGTAAGCGTTCATCATCATCGACAATGAGGATTTTTTCACCTTCAGCTACGCTCATGCTTTATCTACCTATTGAATGTCTATATAGAGCAGCTAGTATGCCGCAATCATTGCAAAGTTGCGTACAGGGCATTGTTAGCAAATCTTTCTTCAGCGACCGTGGTGCTGGTTTGCTGGCTGATTTGCCCTATAATTGCTTTTTTTAATGCAGGCCTATCCTGCTTTTTTGACTGACTCAGGTAGCTTCATGGATAGCATAAGTACTCGAATTGCCACAGAACTGGGTGTTCACCCACAGCAAGTGACCGCCACCATTGCCTTGCTGGACGAAGGGGCGACTGTGCCATTTATTGCTCGCTACCGTAAAGAAATCACCGGCAGCTTAGACGATACTCAGCTGCGCAATCTTGAGGAGCGCTTGCGCTATTTACGCGAACTTGACGATCGACGTGCATCAATTCTGGCGTCCATTGACGAGCAAGGCAAACTCACACCTGAGTTGCAGCACGCCATTGAGCAAGCCGACACCAAAACCCGCTTAGAAGATCTTTATTTGCCTTATAAAAAGAAGCGCCGCACTAAAGGTCAAATTGCTTTGGAAGCTGGTTTAGGCGAGTTAGCCGACTTATTATTTAACGATGCCAACCATGACCCGCACGTAGAAGCGGCGCGCTTTATTGATGCTGAAAACGGCTTTGCCGATGAAAAAGCCGTCTTGGAAGGCGCAAAATACATCCTTATGGAGCGCTTTGCTGAAGACGCTGCATTATTAGAACGCTTGCGTAATATGCTGCAACGCGATGCGCTGCTAACAGCACGCGTGGTCAAGGGCAAAGAGCAGGACGGCGCCAAATTCAGTGATTACTTTGAGCATGACGAGCGCTTCAGAAATGTACCCTCACACCGCGCCTTGGCGATTTTCCGTGGCCGCAATGAAGGTTTTTTAACCGCCAGTTTAAGCTTAGGCGAAGAGACGGCGGGCAGTATGCACCCTTGTGAGGTGGTGATCGCTGAACACTTTTCGATCAAAAACACGGGTCGCCCCGCTGATGCATGGCTAGCAGAAGTGGTGCGCTGGACATGGCGTGTGAAGCTTTCTAGCCATCTAGAAACCGATTTATTTGGTCAGCTGCGTGAAGCCTCAGAAACAGAAGCCATCAATGTCTTCGCCCGCAACCTGCATGATTTGTTACTGGCTGCCCCGGCTGGTCCACGCTGCACTTTAGGTATTGACCCCGGTTTGCGCACCGGCTGCAAAATTGCCGTGGTGGATGCCACCGGTAAAGTACTGGATACCGCCACCGTGTATCCGCATGTACCGCACAATAAATGGGATGCCAGCCTGACTACGTTGGCGCAACTGTGCAAAAAACATCAGGTGCAATTGATTGCCATAGGTAATGGTACCGGCAGCCGTGAGTCAGATCGTCTGGCGATTGAGCTGGTAAAACTGCTGCCTGAATTACGCATGAGCAAAGTGATGGTCAGCGAGGCCGGCGCTTCGGTGTATTCAGCCTCAGCCTTGGCCGCGCAAGAATTTCCCGACCTCGATGTATCACTGCGCGGCGCTGTCTCTATTGCCCGTCGCTTGCAAGACCCATTGGCCGAACTGGTAAAAATCGACCCAAAAGCCATTGGTGTCGGTCAGTACCAACATGACGTTTCACAAACACAACTGGCGCGCTCGCTGGATGCGGTAGTGGAAGACTGTGTGAACGCAGTCGGAGTTGATGTCAACACTGCCTCGGATGCCCTACTCGCCCGTATCTCTGGCCTCAACAGCACGCTGGCGAAAAACATCGTAGCCTTCCGTGACGAGCACGGTGCTTTTAGCAGCCGTGCGGCACTGAAAAAAGTCCCACGCCTTGGTGAAAAAACTTTTGAATTGGCTGCAGGTTTCTTGCGCGTGATGAACGGGAAAAACCCGCTCGACGCATCCGCAGTGCATCCTGAAACCTATCCACTGGTCACGCGTATTGCGCAAGATACCCAGCGTGACATTCGCTCACTGATCGGCGACTCAGCCTTTTTAAAGCAGCTGGACCCCAAGCGGTTCACCGATGACACCTATGGTTTGCCGACCGTTACCGATATCCTGCAAGAACTGGATAAACCGGCTCGCGACCCACGCCCTGAGTTTAAAACAGCAGCGTTTCAAGACGGCGTGGAAAGTTTAAAAGATTTAACTCTAGGCATGGTGCTCGAAGGTGTGATCACCAACGTCACCAATTTTGGTGCCTTTGTTGATATTGGCGTGCACCAAGATGGCTTAGTCCATATTTCTGCGCTATCAGAGAGTTTTGTTAAAGACCCCTATCAAGTGGTTAAGGCAGGCGATATTGTTAAAGTGAAAGTGATGGATGTCGATATTCCCCGTGCACGCATTGCTTTATCCATGCGTATGAGTGACAACCCTGGCGAAAAACCAGCACCCGCAGCACGTGCGCCACAAGCGCGTAATACGCCGCGCAGCGAGCGTCATGCTCAGCAAGACAAACCCGCACCCAATAACAGCGCCATGGCCGCTTTGTTTGCTGAGGCGAAAAAACTGAAGAAAAAGTAACGGTTACACCGCTCTTTTTATGACATGCAAGGCGCATGCTGTGCTAAAAGTCGGCATACGCCCTTGTACTTGGTGATCACCACCCCCATATTGCCACGATGCCCTATTGAGGAATTTCCCTTGAGCGATACATATTCTCGTCGTCTGGCGCTTCTCAGCCAGCCCGAAGCTTTAGCACAGCTCAAGCACTGCTTGCACGGTATTGAACGCGAAAGCCTGCGTGTTGAACGCAACGGCCGCTTAGCGCTCACCCCGCACCCTAAAGTCCTTGGTTCTGCCCTCACCCACGGCAGCATTACCACTGATTACTCAGAAGCCTTGCTAGAATTTATTACCGACGCCCACCCTGACTCAGCACAGACCCTAGCGGAACTGGAAGACATCCATCGCTTCACTGTCGCCAACCTTGATCAGGAATTACTGTGGAGCCCATCGATGCCAGGCCACCTGCCCAAAGAAGAGCAGATCCCCATTGGCCAGTACGGCAGTTCCAATATCGGTCAATTAAAATACGTGTATCGCAAAGGCTTGTCAGTACGCTACGGCAAAGCCATGCAGTGTATTGCCGGTATTCACTATAACTTCTCCTTGCCTGATTCAATTTGGGAGTTGTTGCGCGAAGCAGAAAATGATCCGCGCTCGCCACAGGACTATCAGTCGGCACGCTATATCAGCTTAATCCGTAACTTTCGCCGCTACAGCTGGCTGTTGATGTATTTATTTGGTGCGTCACCCGCTCTGGATATCAGTTTCTTACGCGGCCGTGAGCATCAACTCGACAGCTTTGATGAAGACACCCTGTATCTGCCTTACGCCACCAGTTTGCGCATGAGTGACCTTGGCTACCAAAGCAATGCACAAGCGGGCTTAACCCCCTGCTACGACAAGCTCAGCAGTTACACCGATAGCTTGCGCCGTGCAGTCAATACGCCCTATCCAGACTACGAAAAAATTGGCAGCAAGCAAGGCGATGAGTGGATACAAATCAATACCAATATCTTGCAAATTGAAAATGAATACTACTCAACCATGCGCCCGAAACGCATCACCAATGATGGTGAACGTCCGGTTGATGCTTTGATTGACCGTGGCATTCAGTACGTCGAAGTGCGCTGTATTGATATCAACCCCTTCTTGCCGCTAGGTATCGATTTAACGCAAGCACGCTTTTTAGATACATTCTTATTGTATTGCGCACTGGAAGACAGCCCACTGCTCTGCGATAAAGAATGCCCGGAAACCACTGAAAACTTTTTAACTGTGGTCAAGCAAGGTCGCAAGCCCAACTTGCAACTGCAGCGCAACAGTCAAGCTATCAGCATGCTGGACTGGAGTCTTGAATTGTTTGAGAAGATGCAAGCCTGCGCGCAGCTACTCGATGACAGCTACGCCACCACCGAGCACACTGAGGCCTTACGCAAACAAATGGAAAAACTCCACAACCCAGACCTCACACCATCAGCGCAAGTGTTAGCCTGCATGCGCGAGCACAAAGACAGCTTCAGCCAGTTTGCTTTAAAACAGAGCCTGCAGCACGCGCAACTGTTAAGCGCACCGCCCTTAGACACAAGTAAAATAGCGCATTACCAAGAGCTTGCCGAGCGCTCTCACCAAGCGCAGCAGGCAATTGAGCAACAACCGCAATGCAGTTTTGATGAGTTTATGGCCGAATTCTTAGCCAACGCTGTTTAGGCTACCAAGTCGCGCTGCGCATCGTATTCTGATGCGCAGTGTGGCTATCAGCTATCGGCTATCGGCTATCGGCTATCGGCTACAAACTGATGTTCCTGCGCACAGCAACTATAAAGTATGCTGCTGGCGGCGACGCCAATTTTGCAAGCTGACATCCAGCGTTGCTAGATCAGCAATACCTTGCTGTTCAGCACGTTTAAGCAGGATCAGCATCAACTCAGCAGTGACCATTGCATCAGCACTGGCGTTATGGCGCTGCAAAACCTGCAGGCCAAAAAACGCTACCCAATCATCTAAACCAGGATTACGCATACCGTGCTCGGGGTACAGCAAGGGCGCAATTTCAGCAACATCATAAAAAGGATGGCGCAAGTTATAAGCAAACGCATCATTCATTTCACGCACCAGCATGCGCTGATCAAAGCTTGCATGAAACGCTAATAGTGGGCTGCTACCAACGTATTCCATAAAGCTTAAGAAAGCTTTTTCGGCTCGCATACCAGCCGCCACTTCACTGGGCGGGATTTGGTGAATCAATACACTTTCACTGACCGCATGGTTCACGCGACGCAGCGTGCAACTAAATTGATCACCTAAAGCAATCGCTGAGTTCTCAATGGTAACCGCACCAATGGATAGAATTTTATCTTTAGCAGTATTCAAGCCACTGGTTTCCAGATCAACCACAACGAAGCGCTGCTCATTCAACGGCTGATTACCCGGTACAGGGGCCGGTGCCAAAGCAGCTAAGCGCACAGCATCGCTCTGGCGCAGCTCAGGACTTTTACGCAACCAACTAAAAAATTTCAAAGCTGATACCTGAAGGCTATGCTGGCTTGCAAACGTTGTGCTTGACGAAACGCCTCACGCAAAATACGGCGATCCAAATGATTTAACTCATCGGGATAAATCCGGTTCGAGTATGCCAGCTCATTGCGCGCTTGCTGCTGGTGCTGTTGCATACGAATCAATTGAATAAAATGATACGCCTCAGCATAAGCATCACCATCTAAGCGCTCGATCACACCTTTGCTCACCAGCTGGCGAAAGCGCTCAAGCGTGTTGCTGCTTTCAATACCATGACTGAGCGCCAACACCCGCGCACCATCAACAAAGGGCGTTAGGCCCTTAATTTTAAGGTCTAAGGTGTCTTTTTCGGCACCTTTTTTATCTAAAGAGAAGTCGCGAAACAACCCACCCAGCGGCGGCTTGTGCTGCAAAGAAGCTTGCGCCAGCAGACGCTGAAATACATCATTGCTACGAATCAATGCCAGCATTTCGCGGCGCAATATTTGACAGCCTTCTAGCGGCCCCCAAATCGCGCGCAAATCAAAGAAGATTGTTGAATAGAGCAGGTTTTCTGCAGTGGCTTCGCGCACAATTTTACTGAAGCGCCGCGTCCACTCTTCACGAGACAAGCACAGCTCAGCATTACCAGCCATGATATTGCCTTTACACAAGGTAAAACCACAATCATCCAGCGCTAAGTTAATTTCACGCGCCAGTGGCAGCAGCTTTTGCCGAATCGCATTGGCTTCTTCTTGGCTGCTGGCCTCAAATAAAATACCGTTATCTTGATCGGTATACAGCGTTTGCTCTTTACGCCCCTCGCTACCGAATACCAGCCAAGTAAATTCCACCCCAGGATCACCATGCTGCTCCATACACAGCTCAATAACCCGTGACACCGTATGATCATTAAGCAAGGTAATTAAACGTGTCACCTGCTCAGGGCTGGCACCGTGAGCAATCATTCGATCGACTAACGAGCGAATGTCCTCGCGCAGTTGCGCCAGACTTTCAACCGAGACGGCATTACGCACAGCGCGCGCCAAGTGAACCAAGTCAACACGCTGTAAAGAGAACAGATCACGCTCAGAAATCATCCCCACTAAACGGCCATCTTCCACCAAACAAACATGGGTAAAGTGGCGCTCAGTCATCGCCAGCGCGGCATCAAAAGCTGAGGCTTGCGGTGACAAATGGAACGGATTAGGGGTCATAAATTCGCTGATGGGCTGGCGTAAATCGGCATTCGCATCAGCGATCACTCGGCGCAGATCACGCAGGGTGAAAATTCCTTGCAGACGCTGCATCTCATCGGCAATCATCACACTGCTGATTTGCTGCTCATGCATAAGTTGCACAGCTTTATGCAAAGGTAAATCGCCTTGACAGGTCACCGGTTCCCGCATCAACAGCTCGGCCAACTTGGTTTCTAAGGAGAGCTGTGAACCCAAGGTTTCTGCTGCACGGCTTTGCACTTGCTGATTGGCTTGATCAAGCAAACTACTGATGCCGCGCAACGAAAAATCACGAAACGGATTGCTCTTAGTGAAAATCTTAACGAATGCGGCTTTATCCAGCAGTAAGCAAAAGGTGTCCACTGCTGCAATATGCGAGGTACGGGTGGCACGCTCACCCAATAACGCCGCGATCGGAAAACACTCCCCTGTAGTGATTTCAAAGGTCGTTTCTTTGCTACTGTCTTGCCCTTGCCGGCGCTCGCCATAAATCGTACCCTGCTTGACGATATAAAAAAACTCAACCAGCCCATCTTCTGGGCAGACGACTTTTTCGCCTTCAGCGTAAAAACGTAGCTGGCAGTTTTCGACTAGAAAACTGAGATGGGCAAGCTCCATCTGGTTAAAAGGCGGATATTTTTGCAGAAACTCCAGCGTGCCTTGGATATTTTGTTGCACTGCTGCACGCCCTGTTTTTGCAAAGGCTTCACTCCTGCTCATGAAAACTCTCCTACTCAATTAAGCCATCCTAAAGTTTTTATCTAACGCGTCTACTGGACGTAAGTTTGACGGCCTCGTACGACTGTCGACTTAAACTTTATGGCGTTTTATTGTTATTAGTCAGCGGTTATTTTCACAGGCTTAAGCACAATTGAACAGCGCTTTTATAGCAATAGCAGCCAACAAAAAACCGCCCTAAGGCGGTTTTTTGTTAACACTGTACATCTCTACAAATTATAAGCCGTTTTTAGCTTTAAATTCGCGACGACGACGGTGCAGCACTGGCTCAGTATAACCGTTAGGCTGTTCACGGCCTTGCAGTACCAACTCCAAAGACGCTTGGAACGCGACGTTATCATCGAAATTTGCCGCCATTGGCTTGTAGATTGGATCATCAGCATTCTGACGGTCAACCACCACAGCCATACGCTGCATGGTTTCAACGATTTGCGCCTCGCTCACGATACCGTGACGCAGCCAATTGGCCATGTGTTGGCTTGAGATACGCAAAGTAGCACGATCTTCCATCAAACCAACATCATTGATGTCAGGTACTTTAGAACAACCGACACTTTGGTCGATCCAACGTACAACATAACCCAAGATGCCTTGTGCGTTGTTGTCTAACTCGTTCTGAATTTCCTCAGCACTCCAGTCAGTACTTGGGGCCAATGGAATGGTTAGAATATCGTCGATTGAAGCAAATTGACGCTTCTTCAACTCTTCTTGACGAGCAAATACATCAACTTCGTGGTAATGCAGTGCGTGTAAAGTTGCTGCAGTGGGTGATGGTACCCATGCAGTATTAGCACCGGCCTTTGGATGGCCGATTTTTTGCTCAACCATAGCTGCCATCAAGTCAGGCATCGCCCACATGCCTTTACCGATTTGTGCAACGCCAGACAGACCGGTAGCCAGTCCTGTGTCAACGTTCCAGTCTTCGTAGGCTGCGATCCACTTCTCGCCACGCATGGCTGTTTTGCGAACCATTGCGCCCGCTTCCATCGAGGTATGAATCTCATCACCAGTGCGATCAAGGAAACCTGTGTTAATAAATACAACACGCTCTTTGGCTTGCGCAATACAGGCTTTCAAGTTAACAGTGGTGCGACGCTCTTCATCCATGATACCCATTTTCAGGGTGTTGCGTGCCAAGCCTAAAACATCTTCAGTGCGGGCAAACAACTCATCAGCAAAGGCTACTTCTTCTGGGCCGTGCATTTTTGGCTTAACAATGTACATGCTACCAGTGCGGCTGTTTTGACGTGCGGTGTTGCCCTTCAGGTTGTGCATGGCAATTAAACTGGTGAACAGCGCATCCATAATGCCTTCAGGCATTTCGTTGCCTTGTTCATCCAAAATCGCAGGGTTAGTCATTAAATGGCCAACATTACGAATGAACAATAATGAGCGACCATGCAAGGTTACCTCACCGCCATCTGCAGCAGTGTAAACGCGGTCTGGATTCATCACGCGAGTAAAGGTTTTATCGCCTTTAGTCACGCTCTCTGACAGATCACCCTTCATCAGGCCCAGCCAGTTGCTGTACACCAGTGTTTTGTCATCGGCATCAACTGCAGCAATGGAGTCTTCACAGTCCATAATTGTAGTTAAAGCTGCTTCAACCATGATGTCTTTGATACCGGCCGGATCGGTTTGACCAATCATGCTGGTGGCATCAATTTGAATTTCAAAGTGTAGGCCATTATTTTTCAACAAAACAACTGTAGGCGCAGCAGCCTCGCCTTGGAAGCCAACAAGCTGCGCATCATCTGCCAAACCTGTGTTGCTGCCACCTTTTAGGCTGACAACCAGCTTACCGTCTTCGATACGGTAGCCCTTTGCATCAGCATGTGATCCAGCAGCTAAAGGTGCTGATGTATCTAGAAAAGCACGAGCATAGGCGATAACTTTATCGCCACGCACTTTGTTGTAACCCTTACCTTTCTCTGCGCCGCCGTCTTCACTGATGACATCAGTGCCATACAAAGCGTCATACAAAGATCCCCAACGCGCATTAGCAGCGTTAAGAGCAAAACGTGCATTAGTTACAGGCACCACCAATTGTGGACCTGCCATACGAGCAATTTCGTCGTCAACATTTTGTGTGCTGGCTTGAAAGTCTGCTGCTTCTGGCAACAGATATCCAATTTCTTGCAGAAACGCTTTATAAGCAACTGCGTCATGAGCTTGGCCCTTACGTGCAAGGTGCCACTCATCAATTTGTGCTTGTAAGGCATCACGTTTGTCTAGCAGGGCACGGTTTTTCGGTGCAAGGTCTTTCAAGACCGTCGTTGCGCCTTCCCAGAACTGCTCTGCAGTCAGACCAGTGCCTGGAATAGCTTGGGTGTTAACGAAGTCATATAAAACTTTGGCGACCTGCAAGCCACCGACTTGAACGCGATCAGTCATTTTTGCCTCACTCTGCTTGGAAAAGCCTCAAATAGAACGGCCATTAGGCCATGTAGTGCATACAGATAAATACTACATGAATATTTAAAAAAAAGCAGAGGGAAATATGTAAGGAGGTTTTTACTTATGCTTACTTTAACAGGCAAAAAAAACTCCGAACCTCACGGGGGGAGAGATTCGGAGTTGAAGCCCGGACTGCTAGGGGGTAGCCCGGATATCTGCCAACATAAAACACATCAAGGAGTGTCAAAAACGGCATCCATAACCATTCAAATACTCTGACTACCCAGTCCTGCGAATAGTTCCAGCCGCCTGCAAATTATTTTTTAGTGCGCCTGATCCCAATTATCACCCACCCCTGCCTCAACAATTAACGGCACATCTAAAGTTGCCCCTGCGCTCATCAATGGCAATAAACCATCACGTAGCGCGTCAACCTGATCTTCACGTACTTCCAGCACTAATTCATCATGCACCTGCATGATCACTCGCGCATCAAGGCCAGTCTCCGCCAGCCACTCATCCACCTTGATCATCGCGCGCTTAATGATATCGGCGGCACTGCCTTGCATCGGAGCATTAATTGCAGTGCGTTCAGCACCTTTTCGAATCGCAGCGTTTTTAGCCTTAATATCGGGCAAGTACAAGCGACGACCAAATAAGGTTTCTACATAACCTTGCTCACTGGCTTGCTGGCGTGTGCGCTCCATGTAATCAAGCACACCTGGGTAACGAGCAAAGTAGCGGTCCATATACATTTGCGCCTGACCTCGATCGCAACCAATTTGCTTGGCTAGTCCATGCGCACTCATGCCATAAATCAATCCGAAGTTAATCGCCTTAGCACTGCGCCGCTGATCGCTGCTTACCTCATCTAAAGCAACAGAAAACACTTCAGACGCAGTGGCTTTATGCACATCACGATCGTTGCGGAAAGCCTCAAGCAGGCCGGCATCTTGTGCTAAGTGCGCCATAATTCGTAGCTCAATTTGCGAGTAGTCAGCGGCCAACAATTTGTAGCCTTTAGGGGCAATAAAGGCTTGGCGAATACGACGACCTTCAGCGCTGCGAATAGGTATATTTTGTAGATTCGGGTCGCTCGATGATAAACGCCCCGTTGCGGTGACTGCTTGGTGATAACTGGTATGAATACGACCTGTCAGCGGGTTAATTTGCTCAGGCAAACGGTCAGTATAAGTGCTTTTTAGTTTGCTCAGACTGCGATACTGCATCAGCAACACTGGCAGTTCGTGGCCTTGCTCAGCCAATTCAGACAGAACCGCCTCAGCAGTGCTGGGCTGGCCTTTGGCGGTTTTTGCCAAAATTGGCAGCCCTAGTTTTTCATAGAGGACCACACCCAATTGTTTTGGTGAGGCTAAATTAAATGCCTCACCGGCAATTGCGAAGGTCTGGCGCTCCAGCTCAGTGAGTTTTTCTGCCAGCTCTAAGCTTTGTTGACCCAATAAATGCGCATCAACTAAGGCACCACAACGCTCGATGCGTGCCAATACTGGCATCAAGGGTATTTCAATACTGTCCAGTACATCTAACAGTGGCGGTATATCTTGCAGCTCTTTAATTAAGCGATTATGCAAACACAGGGTAATCTCTGCATCCTCTGCTGCATAAGGACCGGCAATAGTGAGATCAACCTGATCAAAAGTCAGCTGCTTAGCACCTTTACCCGCGACATCTTCAAAGCGAATGGTACTGCGATTTAAATAGCGCAGCGCCAAACTGTCCATATCATGACGCGTGGCGGTGGAATTGAGTACATAGGATTCCAACATGGTGTCAAAACGTACACCCTGCACAGCAATCTCATAACGCGCCAGCACGTTAATATCGTACTTACCGTTTTGGCAGACTTTGCTAATCGCTGGATCTTCCAGCAGTGGCCGTAATGCATCCAGCACTTTTTTCTTATCCAACTGCTCTGGCACGCCCATGTAACTGTGCGCCAAGGGCACATAAGCTGCCTCACCTTCAGCAACGGCAAAAGATATGCCGACTAAGCGTGCCTGCTGCGCATCCACACTGGTGGTTTCGGTATCAAAGGCAAACAACTTAGCTGCGCTTAAACGCTGCAGCCAATCCGCAAAGGCTTGGTCCGTGAGAATGGTGTGGTATTGCGCTTGAGACTCGGCCTCGGCTGCAGTCGGCTCAGTATCGGCATTGCTCTGTGCGTCAGGTGCAACAGGTGTTGCAAACAAATCATCAGCAGCACTACTTGGCGCAACGGTGTTAGCGTTATTGGATGCTGCACCACTGCGGCGGCGTATTTCATCTTGCCAGCTTTTAAATTCTAAACGCTGATACAGTTCCATTAAGATCTCGTCTTGTGGCTCCTGCATGCGCATCTGCTCAATATCCAGCTCTAGTTCAACATCAGTTTTGATCGTCGCCAGTTTACGCGACAAATACGCCATTTCACGATGCTCTAACAGCTTGGCACCTAGTGTTTTAGCCCCCCGAATCGGCAGACTGGCGACTTTATCGATGTTGTCATAAATCGCATCCATATCACCCAGACCAACCAATAAACCCAGCGCTGTTTTTTCACCCACCCCCGGCACACCAGGGATGTTGTCGGATTTATCACCCATCAAGGCTAAGTAATCAATAATGAGTTCGGGGCCAATACCAAATTTTTCTACCACCCCAGCACTGTCTGTTTTAGTGTTGTACATGGTATTGACTAAGCTCACATGACCATTGACCAGCTGTGCCATATCTTTATCGCCAGTGGAAACCACCACATCGCGTTCAGCCAACGTGCTACTGCGCGCCAGGGTGCCAATCACATCATCGGCTTCGACACCTTCTACGCATAAAAAAGGGAAGCCCATGGCCTTCACACACTCGTGCAAAGGTTCAATTTGCACGCGCAAGTCGTCTGGCATACGCGGGCGTTGTGCCTTGTACTCAGCAAAGAGCTCATCACGAAAGGTTGGCCCTTTAGCATCAAAAATCACCGTAATAACACTGTCAGGGTATTGCTTTTGCAAACTGCGCAGCATATTCAGTACGCCTTTAACCGCACCAGTCGGTACGCCTGTGGAAGTCATTAGCGGAGGCAGCGCGTGAAATGCACGATATAAATATGATGAGCCATCAACCAGAACTAAAGGAGCCTGAGACATGCGGATAACCAACCTTAATAACTAAAACAACGAAATAAATAACAGGATAATCAGCAAACTAGCATACAGGCAAACACCTTATAGCGCCCAGCCTGTAGCGTTAGCAGTCAATCTAACAATGTTACAGGCGTCTAAAATGATTCCCTGCGCGGGGTAGCGATTTTTTGCTAGCATGATCTGTGATACTGCCTGCATACGTTTAAGCCAACCCGGCTCTAACTTATGCAAGTCTATTTTTAGCGGTCAGCCTTGCCCATGCACGGATAACCACAGCGCCGCAGCTACCATAGGAGTTTACATGACTGACAAACTAAGCAGCGATGCCCTGCAAGCACTTAAAACCGCCTTTATTTATATGCCCAAAGCCATCGACGTTACCAAATACGAATACGGCGAGCATTATCAAGTCGTACTCGAGCACATTGAAACAGTGAAAGAAATGTTATTGCTCAACGATGTTGACCCTGAAGAGGTGTACGGCGAAATTGATCCTCAAAACACGCCTAATTCATCCTACTAAGCAGAGCACCGATAGGATCACACTGTGTCGATGGACTTAATGCCCTCTGACTGAGTGAGATTAAGAAACTCCATTAGGTGCTTGCTGTAACCTGAGTGCTGAGGCAAAGTATTTTTATCGCTGCCTTTGCAGCGAACAAGGCAACTTTGCCACTGCAATTATCTTTAATAAGCAACAATAAAAAGGATATAACGATGACTGACACTTGGCTTCCTTCCCTGATCACGGCCACGCCGCAAGAAGGCTTTGAGTTAGCTATAACGCTGAGCCGCCGCGGTGTGAAATACACCCAACCCGATATGGAAACGTTGAAAGCGCTACGTTCTGCTTATGCAGAGTCAGCGGATGGTTTGACTGCAGCATCACAAGTCATTGCCATCAACTTCCAAACGGTATCTGCAGCCAACAACTACTGGCGCAGTTAATCTATACGCTTTAAAGCGCAGCTTGGCGTCTTGTCTGTTTAAACACTTAAATGACAAGTGCGCCAAGCGCACAGATACACAACCCACACAATGCACTCAACTTCAATATCTGCAGCTAGGAGTCGGCACTAAGAGTTACAAGCACTCCACTATTTATCATGACCAAGGAAACTTTGGAGAGCGTCGCGCCAAAATTGAACTCTGAACTGGCTCATTCGACGCCAGAGCAACTGCAGCACAATGCGTCCAAATCCAGCAGTCGGCACTAAAGGTTACAAGCACTTCGCTATTGTCGTGACAAGCGAAGCCAAGGATGGCGTAGCGCCCGCATCGAAGCCAGGATGGATTCGTTAAGGGAAAAACGACAGTAGCGGGGTGCGTCATACGCGCAAAGACCTATAACACGCTCTGTGCAGTCAACTGTTGCGAATCAGTCACCCGAACAGGCAACCATATTAAACAAAAAACCAACACACACGACGCCTATCAAAAGAGAGAAATCACTTAGCCGACTGCGCCTGAATCTCAGCAAAATACTCAGCATCTAACGCACCAATATCGTACTGAGCCTGCGCAATCCACTCAAAAGCCCGTTGATTCAACTCAGCAATGGCACGCGGCCCTTCACCTTCAGCGTAAAGCGGCTGACCAATTACAACCTCAATCGTTCCGGGCTTTTTGCCCCAACCCACTTTAGGCCAAAACATTCCCGCATTATGTGCTATCGGCAAAACCGGCAAACCCGCATTCACCGCTAGAGAAGCACCGCCACGCGAAAACTTGCCAATTTGCCCGACCGGAATACGCGTACCCTCAGGAAAAATCAGCACCCAACAGTTTTGCTCTAAGCGCTCAGCGCCTTGCACGGCCAGTTGTTTAAGCGCTTGCTTGGGGTTATCACGGTCAATCGCAATGGGCTTGAGCATCGCCATTGCCCAGCCAAAAAACGGCACGCGCAATAGCTCTTTTTTTAACACTTGGCTGAGCGGCTGAAAGTACGCTGATAAAAAGAACGTCTCCCAAGTGCTTTGGTGTTTAGCCAAAATCACGCAGCGCTCAGTTGGAATATTTTCTGCACCGGTCACCCGATAATCCAAACCAATTATGTATTTAGCTAATCCCACGGCAAACCGACACCAATACACATTGATAAAGCGGTAACGTGCTGCAAAAGGTAAGAACGGCGCAATCAACAAGCTGATCAAACACCAAATAAGCGCGCTTAAGCCCAGTAAAAGATAAAAAACGACCGTTCTTAATCCGTAAATGACGCCCATATTCTTAGCCTTTAACCTAATAAATGATCTGCAACTGCTGATAAATCAGCAAACTTTAAAGTGTTATCAGGCACCGGCTTTTCAGCCGTTTGCTCACCTTTACCCGTGTATACCAAGACAGGTTGCGCATTGACGGCCACAGCCGCCTGCAAGTCACGCAAGCTATCGCCAACAAACCACACATTATCCAACTCTGTTTTATAGTGCTCGGCAATCTGCTCCAGCAAGCCGGCTCGCGGCTTACGGCACCCGCATCCATCATCAGGGCCATGCGGACAATAGCTAATCAAGCCCAAATGGCCGCCGCGCTGCTGCACTTCATCACGCAAAATTTGATGCATTGACTCTAAGGTGGGCACGCTGTAATAGCCGCGCGCCAAACCCGATTGATTGGTAGCAACGGTGACAGTCCAACCCGCGCGACTGAGCCGTGCAATAGCATCCAGTGCACCGGGCAGCGCAACCCACTCATCGACTGTTTTAATGTAATCATCCGAGTCGTAATTAATCACGCCATCACGATCGAGTATTATCAACTTCATAGGTGTTCCTTACGCACGGTGAGCTTAACTGGCATCAAACCCACCGCACGCCTACCGTGCATTAATCCAATACAGAAATATCTGCCACACCTAAGAACAACCCTCTTAACTGCGCCAATAGCGCATGCCGATTGGCGCGCACACTCGGCTCATCAGCGTTAACCATCACTGCAGTAAAGAAGGCGTCGACCGGCTCATGTAAGCTGGCCAAGCGCGTCAATATCTCAGTGTACTGATGGTTTTCAGCCAAAGGCGCAACCGCCTGTAGTGCCTGCTGCAAGGCCGCATATAAGGCAAACTCAGCGGGGCTATCAAAGTAACGTGCTTGCACTGCCTCAGCTTGCTCAGAGGCGTTTTTACCCAGCAAGTTAGACACGCGCTTATTGGCTGCAGCCAAGGCTTGCGCTTCAGGTAAGGCGCGGAAGTTTTGCACCGCTTGCACACGCTGATCAAAATCTAACGGCGACATCGGGTGCACAGCACGCACCGCTTGGTAGACAGCCACATCCACACCGGCGTCTTCATAACGCGCGCGTAGTCGATCAAAGATAAAGTCTAAGATTTTTTCTGCGAGGCCTGCACTATCAACTTTATCGGCATATTGGGCGATAGCGATGGTCACCAACTCAGCCAAATCAACATCCAGCTGTTTTTCAATCAACACCCGCAGCACACCTAGCGCAGCACGACGTAATGCATAGGGGTCTTTACTGCCGGTGGGCAGCATACCGATACCGAAAATACCAACCAAGGTATCCAGTTTATCGGCCACCGCAACAGCGGCACCGGTCGGTGTTGTCGGCAGTTCAGCGCCAGCACCACGCGGCATATATTGCTCATTTAATGCCAGCGCGATATCGCCGGCCTCGCCATCATTTTTTGCATAGTAATAGCCGGCAATCCCCTGCATCTCAGGGAACTCACCAACCATTTCAGTGGCTAGGTCACATTTGGATAACAAACCGGCACGCGCGGCATGCTCTGGGTTGCTACCGATTTTTTCAGCAATTACAGCGGCCAGTGTCGATACACGCACGGCTTTATCATAAACACTGCCCAATTGTGCTTGGAACACCACATTTTTCAGGCGCTCGTTGAATGACTCCAGCGGCTCTTTTTGGTCTTGCAGATAGAAAAACTCAGCATCAGTTAAGCGTGGACGCACAACTTTTTCATTACCAGAAATCACTTGCTGTGGATCACGGCTTTCAATATTGGCTACGGTAATAAAGCGCGGCAATAACGCGCCTTGACTATCCAACAAGCAGAAATACTTCTGATTGTCTTGCATGGTAATAATCAACGCTTCTTGCGGTACATCGAGGAAATGCTCTTCAAATGAGCACACCAGCGGTACTGGCCACTCAACCAAAGCGGTAACTTCATCCAATAACGAGGCTGGCATAATAGCGGTGCCTTGCTGCTCGGTCGCCAGCTTATTGACACGATTTTCAATCAAGGCACGGCGCTCGGCAAAATCAACCAAGACATAGGCGTTGCGCAGGGCTTCAACATAATCACTGGGCTGATTGAGCACCACATCGCTGTTGTGATGGAAACGGTGACCGCGTGAGGCACGGCCTGCGGTTTGCGCTAAAATCGTGCAATCAACGATATCCTCACCAAACAGCATCACCAACCACTGCGTCGGACGCACAAACTCTTCTTTGCGCGCACCCCAGCGCATACGCTTAGCAATCGGCAAGGCATTCAGCGATTCAGTGACAATGCTTGGCAATAAGCCAACGGTGTCCTGCCCTGCAATGTGCTGCTCAAAACGTAATTTGGCACCACTGCGATCAATCTCACCAATCTCAACGCCACATTTACGCGCAAAACCCAAAGCTGCCTTGGTCGGCTCACCTTGCTCATCAAACGCAGCTTTAACCGGCGGGCCGTCCATTGCTTGGGTTCGGTCATCTTGACGCTCGGCCAGTTGCTCAATCATTACTGCCAAACGGCGCGGCGCCGCATACACTTGCACAGCGCCATGGCTTAAACCGGCAGCTTGCAAGCCTTTTTTAATGCCATCAGAAAAAGCCTTGGCTAAGGTGTTGAGCGTTTTGGGTGGCAGCTCTTCGGTACCCAGTTCAACTAAAAAGTCACGCGCACTCATTGTTCAATCTCCAGCTTGGCCAATACTTCATCACGCAATGCATCTGGCGCCATAGGAAAGCCTAATTTGGCCCGCGCTTCTAAATAACTTTGCGCCACTGCTCGCGCCAAGGTACGCACACGCAAAATATAACGCTGACGCTCAGTCACCGAAATAGCACGACGCGCATCCAGCAAGTTAAAGGTGTGCGAGGCTTTCAACACCATTTCATAACTGGGTAACGGTAAATTCAACAAGCTTAAACGTGCCGCTTCATTTTCGTAAAAATCAAACTGTTCAAAAAGCTTTTCGACGTTGGCATGCTCAAAGTTATAAGTGGACTGCTCCACTTCGTTTTGGTGGAACACATCACCATAGGTCACTGTACCAAAGGGGCCATCGGTCCAGATCAGGTCATACACTGAATCTACGCCCTGAATGTACATGGCTAAACGCTCAAGGCCGTAGGTGATCTCACCGGTCACCGGATAGCACTCAATACCACCCACTTGCTGGAAATAAGTAAACTGAGTGACCTCCATGCCATTGAGCCAGACTTCCCAGCCTAAGCCCCAGGCGCCTAATGTCGGTGACTCCCAGTTGTCTTCGACAAAACGAATATCGTGCACCAGAGGATCAACACCAATATGGCGCAAAGACTCTAGATACAGCTCTTGGATATTATCTGGGTTGGGCTTGAGCACCACCTGGAACTGATAATAATGTTGCAAGCGGTTGGGGTTATCGCCATAACGGCCATCGGTGGGACGGCGTGACGGCTGCACATAAGCGGCGTTCCAGGTTTCTGGACCTAAAGCGCGTAAAAAGGTTGCGGTATGGAAGGTGCCAGCACCCATTTCCATATCGTAGGGTTGCAGCACCACACAGCCCTGCTCAGCCCAAAAGCTCTGCAAGGCGAGAATCAGATCTTGGAAGGTACGCACGGCGGCGGTTGTCTGGGTCACAATAGATATCCACAATTAAAGATGGGCAGAAAGCTTGGGAGTATACCCAAATACGGGCGCTTCCGCAGCGGGCATTCGTCGCTGCAGCGCACATTATTAATAGCCAGTCGCTGAGAATATTTAGCACACCAATTAATGTATGCAGCAGAGAGGCTAATCCTGCGCCAAACTAGGCTCCGCTTCTGTCGTTATTTAGACCGCACGGTTCTCGAATCTGCTATCGCTTGACCCTGCACAACAAAGGCTCTAAAACAAAGATTCACTTGATTGCTGACGGGCTTCATCATGTCCAATAACACCCCAATAAACGCTTTAAGCGATTTATTAAGCGCGCAACAACAGGCTTTTCAGGCGCAACCCATGCCCAGCGCTGAGCAACGCATTGAATGGTTACGTGCTTTACGCGGCGTGTTGGTCAGTGAAAAGAAGCTGCTAGCCGAGACCATCAGCGCGGATTTTAGCCATCGCAGTCATAATGAAACCTTGTTAGCCGAATTAATGCCCAGTCTTGAAGGTATTGATTATGCTTGTAAACGTATTAAGCGCTGGATGAAACCATCACTGCGTAAAGTCGGCATCGCTTTTCAACCCGCCTCAGCCAAGGTGATCTACCAGCCACTCGGTGTGGTGGGTGTGATTGTGCCGTGGAACTACCCGTTATTTTTAAGCATCGGCCCCTTAACTGGCGCACTGGCGGCGGGTAACCGGGTGATGATCAAGATGAGTGAGCACACCCCGCGTACAGCGCAATTGCTGAAAGAGTTATTAGCGCGGATATTCTCAGAAGACTTGGTTTGTGTGGTGCAGGGTGAAGCGGACCTGGCCGCCGCGTTTTCCGAACTGCCGTTTGATCACCTGCTGTTTACCGGCTCAAGCCAGGTCGGTAAACATGTGATGCGTGCTGCTGCAAAAAACCTTACCCCAGTCACCTTAGAGTTAGGCGGCAAATCTCCGGCGATTATCAGCGCGGACATGCCGTTAACTGAAGCCGCCGAGCGAATTGCCTTTGGCAAAATGGTCAACTCAGGCCAAACCTGCGTCGCCCCCGACTATATTCTAGTGCCAGAAACACGCGTTGATGAGTTTGTCGAAGCAATGCGCAGCACCGTACTCAAATTCTATCCAAAACTGGCCGACAACCCTGACTACACAGCCATTATCAATCCACAGCATCAGCAGCGCTTGCAAGACACCCTTAGCGATGCCACCAATAAAGGTGCAGAGGCAATTGCCATGCATGCAGAAGGGCAAGGCCAGCGCATGCCTTTAACCCTATTGCTGAACGTAACTGATGACATGCGCGTGATGCAGGATGAAATCTTCGGCCCAATTTTACCCATCGTCAGCTACCAAACGCTGGATGATGCCTTAGCTTACATTCGTCAGCGGCCACGGCCTTTAGCGCTGTATTATTTTGGTTATGAGCGCGCCGAACAACAGCATGTGCTGCATAACAGCCATGCCGGTGGCGTGTGTATTAACGATACGCTGCTGCATGTGGCGCAGCATGATTTGCCCTTTGGCGGTATCGGCCCGTCCGGCATGGGTCATTATCATGCGCACGAAGGGTTCTTAACTTTTAGCCATAGTAAGGCCGTATTCAGCAAGCAGAAATTGAATGCCGCCAAGCTGATTTACCCACCCTATGGCGGTTGGCTGCAAAAGCTGATTTTGAGATTTTTTGTGCGCTAAACCAGTACCAAATGCGAGGCTAAGCCATGCCCCACACTGTTCAGAGTGCCGAGTATTCTCGGCGCAGCTTTCTCAAACTCAGCGCTGCTTCTGCAGCGACCTTGAGTGTACTCAGCCTTTCAGCCAGCCTGACCGGCTGCAGCAGCGAGCCGGCGAGCAGCGGTTTTTTAGTGCTGCGCGGTGATGATCTAGAGTGTTTAAGTGCGCTGCTGCCGGTGCTCTACAGCGGCGCAATCAGTACAGAGCAGATGAGCAGTCACCTACACAGCACGCTACGCGCCATTGACGATAATTTGGCCAGCTTTTCGCCAGCGATGCGCAAACTCACTTTGCAACTGTTCGACGTTCTCAACAACCCGCTGACCCGGGGCCCGTTAACTGGAGTTTGGGGTGCTTGGCCAAACGCATCAACTGCAGATATTCAACACTTTCTTAAACGCTGGGAAAACAGCCGTTTTGACTTATTAAAAATGGGCCATAACGCCCTATTGCAACTGGCCATGCTCGCCCATTATGGCCAGCCCAGTGCCTGGCAACACTGCGGCTACCCTGGCCCACCCGTACTGCAATAATCGCAAGCAGCACGCTCAAGTTTTTTTCCACAATAACAATATCGAGAGCCCCTATGTCCATTCCAGACCCTTTCCTGCAAGGCATCGACAGCGGTTGGCAAGTACACAATGCCTCGCTATTAGACAACGACCTGCAACTGGAAGCAGATGTAGTGATTGTCGGCAGTGGCGCTGGCGGCGCAACCAGTGCTGAGTTATTAAGCGCTGCGGGCCTGCGCGTATTGATCGTTGAAGAAGGACCATTGCGCACCAGCACTGACTTCAAAATGCAAGAACCCGAGGCCTACAGCGAGCTGTATCAAGAAGGCATGGGGCGCATGAGTAAAGACGGCGCCATCACGATTATGCAGGGCCGTGCAGTGGGCGGCACCACGCTGATTAACTGGACCTCCAGTTTTCGTACACCACCTGAAACCCTTGAGCATTGGACGCACGAGCATGCGGTCAGTGGTTTAGACAAAGACACCCTACGCCCTTGGTTTGAACGCTTAGAGCAACGCCTTGGCGTCGCGCCTTGGTCAGTTCCCGCCAACGCCAACAATGAAGTGATCAAGCGCGGCTGCGCAGCACTGAATCTGGACTGGGCAGTGATTCCGCGTAATGTGCGCGGCTGCGCCAACCTAGGCTATTGCGGTATGGGCTGCCCGATTAACGCCAAACAATCGATGCTGGTCACCAGCATTCCTGCCAGCTTAAACAAGGGCGGCAGCCTGCTGTATTTAGCCCGCGCCGAACGCTTAATAATTGAAAAGGACCGTGTGCAACAGCTGCAATGTCATGCCCTAGATGCCCGTGGTGTCGAGCGCAGTGGTCACAAAATCATAATTCGCGCCAAGCACTATATTCTCGCCGGCGGCGGTATCAATACCCCAGCGATTTTAATGCGCTCAAAAGCGCCCGATCCACACCAACGCTGTGGCAAGCGCACCTTTTTACACACAACCAACTTTTCCGCAGCGCAGTTTGCCGATCAGGTAAATCCCTTTTACGGCGCACCGCAATCCATTTACAGCGATCACTTCCAATGGCGTAACGGCGCCAGCGGACCGATTGGCTACAAGCTTGAAGTACCACCGCTGCACCCTGCCTTTGCCGCGACCATTCTTGGCAGCTACGGTGAGCTGAATGCACAGCGCATGGCGCAACTGCCCAACACCCACATGATGATCGCCTTAATGCGCGACGGCTTTCACCCTGACAGCGCCAGCGGCACCGTGGAATTACGCAGTGATGGTAGCCCTGTCTTGGATTATCAGATGACACCCTATACGTGGGACGGTATCCGCCGCGCCTATCACAGCATGGCCGAGATTCAGTTTGCTGCCGGCGCGCAAAAAGTTTTCCCAGTACATGCTGATGCTGACTACGTAACAGACCTCCCCAGCGCTAAAACTCTGATCGATGGCTTGGACTTATCTTTATACCGTGCACGCTTAGGCAGCGCCCATGTGATGGGCGGTTGTGCTATGAGTGACGACGCCAAACGGGGTGTGACCAATAGTTTAGGCGTGCATCATCAACTGGAGAATCTATCCATTCACGATGGCTCTTTATTTCCAACCAGCATTGGTGCCAACCCACAACTGTCCATTTATGCGCTGTGCGCTTTATTAAGCGAGAGGCTGATCCAGCGACTGACGAGCGATTAAAGCTAAAAATCATTGTAATCTGTTGGTCGCCAAGGCCTGTCGCGCGTAGACTAGCCACTCTTTTCTGGGCTTTTCTGCGCAGAGCTGATAGTTATAAGTTATTCACTCTTCACGCTTTGCTCAGTGGGATGCCGCATGTCAGTTTTGAAGTCATTTAGATCATTATATTTTGCCACCCTTTTGATGCTGCTCGGCTCCGGTTTGCTAAGTACCTATTTAGCTCTGCATGTGGCTGAGCGGGCTGATGGTATCTGGGTCGGTGCTTTAATGACCGGCTTTTACTTAGGCTTGGTGCTGGGCGGTAAGCTCGGCCACCGCCTGATCGCCCGTGTCGGACATATTCGAACCTATGTCGCCAGTGCAGGTATTGTCACCGCCGCTGTTTTACTGCACGGTATAACTGAAAGTTTACCCGCATGGCTAGCACTGCGTGTTGTGGTCGGTCTTTGCATGATGTCGATGTACATGGTGGTGGAAAGTTGGCTCAATGAGCAAAGCACTTCCAATGAGCGCGGCATGGTGTTCTCTGGCTATATGATGGCCTCCTACCTCGGCATGGTTTTAGGTCAGCTGGTGTTGGCAGCAATGCCTGAATTAGACATTAACCTGCTGCTGCTTGTTGCCCTATGTTTTTCATTATGCTTGGTGCCGGTAGCGCTCACTCGACGCATTCACCCGGAGCCTTTGCACCCAGCACCGCTGGAGCCACGCTATTTTTTCAAGCGTGTACCACTCTCAATGATTACCAGCTTAGCAGCCGGTGCAATGGTTGGTTCTTTTTATGGTTTAGCGCCTTTATACGCCAGCCGTATCGGCTTATCCACGCAAATGATCGGTTTCTTTATGGCCACCTGTATTGTTGCAGGTCTAATGGTACAAGGCCCGCTGGGCTGGCTGTCTGATCGCGTCGATCGCCCTAAACTGATCCGTTTTTGCAGTGCTCTGCTAATGTTGATTGCACTACCGCAAGCTATCTGGAATGACCTCCCTATCCTGCTTGTTTTTATTGGCGGTTGTTTCACCTGCGTGTTGTTATTTAGCCTTTATCCGCTGGCAGTGGCCTTTGCTAATGACAATATTGAAGCTGAAAAGCGTGTGTCGCTGACTGCGGTATTACTGACCACCTTTGGCCTAGGTGCAAGTATCAGTCCGCTTTTAGTCGGTGCGCTAATGAAGACTCTTGGACCGAACATGTTGTTTTTATCCTTTAGCTTATTTGCCATGTATATCACTATCCGTGTTCGTTCTCAGGTGATTACTGGTGAGACTCTCAGCGATGAAGCGCCCTTGCAGCATATTTATATGCCCGATGGTATCAGCAGCTCACCTTTAGCCGCTGCGCTTGACCCGCGTATTGAAGAAAGTCACGTATACGAGCAGATGCAAGACTGCCCATTACCTGATATTCCTGAGGAATCAGAAGAGCAACATTATTAATGCGTAGAATGCAGGTTAAACCCCAGCCCGCATGGTCTAGGCACGCCCAGCACTGAGAATGCAGACTGGGCGTGCAATCTAACGCCAGCCCTATCACCTGTTAGTCTGTCTGTCCGCAGTTGCATCCATAGATGCTTATTCCAGCCAAAACAGGGTGCTCTGTTGGCAGCTCTGCGTGCATTAAACAGCTACCCCGCACGCCGACCTGACAAAGTAGGCGCATGGCTTTAGAATAGCTGTTTTAATTGACCGACAACGCCATGCATACACTCCGCCTCATGCGCACTGATGATTTAGTAGCAATTATGGACATCCAGCTCGATGTCTATCCCGATGTACTGCAAGAAGCACCTGGAATTGTTGCTCAGCGCTTTGCCCAAGCTCCAGACTTGGCTCTGGTCGCTGAAGATAAGCGCGGTATTTGTGGTTACTTATTCAGCTATCGCTCACAGCAAGGCGCAATCACGCCACTCGACGGTCTATTTCTCGAGCCGCCACACAGCGACTGCCTGTACTTGCATGACCTAGCAGTTGCACCCCGCGCACTGAAACGTGGTATTGGCCCCAGCTTGGTTAAGCATAAGTTTAATATTGCCCGTGCTGCCGGGTTACAACACTGCGCTTTAGTTTCAGTGCAGGACTCTGCTCCTTTTTGGCAGCGCTTAGGCTTTGAAAAACAAGACACAGTCAACCCTGAACAAGCCGATGCGTTGGAGTCCTACGGTGTGCCTGCAGTGTATATGCAAAGAAGCTTATGATAATGACTGAAGAGCAGCGTAACCTGCGCACATACAGTTCTTCTATCCCCTTTTAATCAACACAACGCTGGCAACCGGCGAGGACAGTGTATGGAATTTGCGCTTTATTTACTGCTCGGTGCTGCCGCAGGCGTGTTAGCCGGCTTATTTGGTGTAGGCGGCGGGCTGATTATTGTGCCTGTGCTGGTGTTTAGCTTTAGCACCCAAGGCTTTGCCCCTGAAATCCTAACGCATTTAGCGGTCGGCACATCCTTAGCGACGATTGTTTTCACTTCGATTAATTCAATTCGCGAACACCACCGCCGTGGCGCGGTGCAATGGGACATGTTTCGCTGGCTGACCCCTGGGATTCTTGCCGGTGCGGCGGTTGGCGGCGTGACCGCTGCGTTGATTAACGGCCCAGCATTGCAAAAGATTATCGGCGTCTTCGCGATTTGTATGGCGATTCAACTGGCGCTGAATCTCACACCTAAAGCCGCACGCCCACAGCCGCAACGCCCTGAGCTGATCGCTGCCGGTGGCGTGATTGGTTGGGCCTCAGCCATCTTTGGTATTGGCGGCGGTTCACTCACAGTACCTTTTCTGGTGTGGCGCAGTGTGCCTATCCAAAAAGCGGTGGCAACTTCTGCCGCCTGTGGTTTTCCAATTGCGCTGGCCGGTGCTGTGGTATTTATGGTCACCGGCTGGCAGGACAGCCAGCTGCCAGAGTGGAGCCTAGGCTTTGTTTACTTACCCGCGCTACTGGGCATTGCACTGACATCAGTGTTTTTTGCACGCTTTGGTGCCAAACTCGCACATAAGCTTTCAGCGCTGTTATTGAAGCGCTTATTTGCCCTGCTGCTAACCATTGTTGGCCTCAGTTTTTTGCTTAACTAAGGATTTCACATGCTCAGTTACCCCAACATTGACCCTGTGGCCATTGCCCTTGGGCCGCTCAAAATTCACTGGTACGGCTTAATGTACTTAGTCGGCATTGGCGGTGCCTGGTGGTTGGCCAGTCGTCGCTTACACCGCTTTGATGCGCAGTGGACGAAAGACACACTGTCTGACTTAGTGTTCTGGGTAGCGATGGGCATCATCATAGGTGGGCGTTTAGGCTATGTGCTGTTTTACGATATGGCCGCCTATATTGATAACCCAGCGCTGGTGCTGCGTATTTGGGAAGGTGGGATGTCTTTCCATGGTGGCTTTCTTGGGGTGATGCTGGCGGTCTGGTTGTTTGGTCGCAAGCATAAGAAAAGTTTTTTCCAGCTAATGGACTTTATTGCGCCCTTGGTTCCGATCGGTTTGGGCGCTGGCCGCATCGGTAATTTTATTAATGCTGAACTCTGGGGCAAAGCCACTGATGTGCCATGGGCGATGATTTTCCCTACTGATCCAGAACAACTGGCTCGGCACCCCTCGCAGCTGTATCAGTTTGCCTTGGAAGGCGTCGCCCTGTTTGTCATTTTATGGCTGTATTCACGCAAGCCACGCCCGACCATGGCCATCTCTGGCATGTTTGCATTGTGTTACGGCATCTTCCGCTTTATTGTCGAATTCGTCCGCGTCCCTGATGCACAACTGGGTTACTTAGCCTTTGACTGGCTGACCATGGGCCAAGTACTGTGCATCCCAATGATTGTCGGCGGTATTGGCTTAATTGTATTTGCATATAAGCGTCAAGAGGTGGCACAACAATGAAACAGTATCTCGACTTAA
Source organism: Pseudomonas sp. C27(2019) (assembly GCF_008807395.1). Classification (GTDB taxonomy): domain Bacteria; phylum Pseudomonadota; class Gammaproteobacteria; order Pseudomonadales; family Pseudomonadaceae; genus Denitrificimonas. The sequence continues at coordinate 48,888 of NZ_CP043320.1, read as the reverse complement.
TGCGTCATGTGCGCGATCAGGGTGTGGATAAAAGCGACCGCACCGGCACCGGTACACGCAGCGTGTTTGGCCACCAAATGCGTTTTGATTTAAACGCAGGCTTTCCACTGGTCACCACGAAAAAGTGCCACTTAAGATCCATCATTCATGAGCTGCTGTGGTTTTTGCAGGGCGATACCAATATCAAATACCTCAAAGACAATGGTGTACGGATTTGGGATGAGTGGGCCGATGAAAATGGCGATTTAGGCCCCGTCTACGGCTATCAATGGCGTAACTGGCCAACGCCCAATGGCGAGTCAATTGATCAAATCAGCAACGTGATTGCGATGATTAAAAACAACCCTGATTCGCGCCGCTTAATGGTCAGCGCATGGAATCCAGCCTTGGTTGATGATATGGCCTTACCGCCCTGCCATGCACTGTTTCAGTTTTATGTGGCTGACGGCAAACTCAGCTGCCAGCTCTATCAGCGTTCAGCAGATATTTTCCTTGGCGTGCCCTTTAACATTGCCAGCTATGCCCTGCTAACCATGATGGTGGCACAGGTCTGTGGCCTGAAGCTGGGTGACTTTATTTGGAGCGGGGGCGACTGCCATCTGTATTCCAATCATATGGATCAAGTTGAAGAACAACTGAGCCGTGAGCCATTTGCCTTACCTACCATGAAAATCAATCCTCAAGTCAGCTCAATTTTCGACTTTAGCATTGATGACTTTGAGCTCTGTGATTATCAGGCGCACCCACATATCAAGGCTAAAGTGGCTGTTTAAGACAGGTATCGGCTATTGGTTAACTGCTTATTGAGCAGCATTGTTTTACTATGCTGCTCAAGCACAACATTTTTCAGCGCAGGCTCAGCGTTCCACCAGCGTGCTAAGCCTGCCACTCCAACACTATAGGTTTCGCTATGTACGACTGGCTAAACGCACTACCCAAAGCAGAACTGCACATGCATTTAGAAGGCTCATTAGAACCTGAGTTGATGTTCCAACTGGCTGAGCATAATAAAATCAAGCTGCCTTGGGACTCTGTTGAAACGCTGCGTAGTGCCTATAACTTCAATAATTTGCAGGAATTTTTGGACATCTATTATCAAGGTGCCAATGTCTTGCAAACTGAGCAGGACTTTTACGACCTGACTTGGGCCTATTTAAAGAAATGTGAAGAGCAGAACGTCATCCATGTTGAGCCCTTCTTTGACCCGCAAACGCACACGGCACGCGGCGTTTCCATGGAAGTGGCGATCACTGGCATCAGTGAAGCCTTGGCTGATGCGCGGGACTTACTGGGCATCAGCAGCGGCTTAATTCTCAGCTTTTTACGGCATTTACCTGAAGACGAAGCCTTTGCCACCTTGCAGCAAGCGATGCCGTTTCGTGATTTGTTTTTTGCCGTCGGTCTGGACAGCTCAGAAGCAGGCCATCCGCCCAGCAAATTTAGCAATGTCTTTGCCAAAGCCCGCGCTGAAGGATTCTTAGCCGTGGCCCATGCCGGTGAAGAAGGCCCACCAGAGTACATTTGGCAGGCCTTGGATTTACTTAAAGTCAGCCGTATCGACCACGGCGTGCGTGCTTGGGAAGATCAACGCTTAATGGCGCGCTTGATTGAAGAGCAAATCCCCCTCACCGTATGCCCGCTGTCCAACACCAAACTGCGGGTCTACCAAGAAATGAGCGAGCATCCAATTTTACAGATGCTTGAGCAAGGCGCGATGGTCACCGTCAACTCAGATGACCCTGCCTATTTTGGTGGTTATTTGACCGAGAACTTTCATGCGCTGTATACAGATTTAGGCATGACTAAAGAGCAAGCCCAGCGCTTGGCAGAAAATAGCCTTAACGCACGTTTAGCGCCGTAATCACGATAATGTCAGCCAGCAGGCAGCAGATCCTCGATTGGGCAGCCAGTGGCCACCTCGCTGCTGACAAACTTGAGCAAGCGCTGGCTGTCACCAACAGTATACCCAGCGCTGCGAATAATCTGCGTTTTCTCAGCCGTGTGGTGTTGGCTTTTGCCGTATTGCTGCTATGCAGTGGCGTGATTTTCTTTTTTGCCTATAACTGGGATAACTTAAGCCGCTATAGCAAATTTGCCCTCGCCCAAGGCGCGTTAATTGTGTCATTACTGCCTTTGCTGCGGGTTAATCTGCAGCAGCCTGCTGGCCAAGCAGCGATGTTTGCCGCCAGTTTATTAGTCGGTGCGCTGCTGGCGCTGGTTGGGCAGACCTATCAAAGCGGCGCTGACACCTATGAGTTATTTGTAGTCTGGGCGGCGTTGATCACGCCTTGGGTGCTGCTCGCTCGTATGCCAGCGCTGTGGCTGTTACTGCTGGTCTTGCTCAATGTGAGCCTGGTGTTGGCGCTGAATGTTCTCTCTATCCGCCATTTATTCGCACCCTTTAGCAATCTGGGCTGGTCTTTCTTCGCCTTGAATAGCGCTGCTGCTGGCCTGTGGATGCTAGCAACCCAGCGCTTATCGGCAACGCGCCTGCTGCGCTGGGGTGAGCGCGTGATCAATCTATACAGCTTGCTGATCATTACTGTCTTAGCGATTGGCTATGTCTATTCGTGGTCAAACCCTGATGGACTAACGTTACCCGTTTGGGCTGCGTTCAGTGCCTTATGGTTGTATCTGTATCGCCTACGTCAGCTCGACCTGATGATGCTCTCTGCTTTGGTTATGGCTGCCATTGTATTAACAGTGGCGACTCTAGCGCATGCGTTCTCAGGCATTCTCCCCAACGACGGCCTGTATTTTCTGCTGGCCCTGCTGGTCACTGGTTTATCCAGTGCCGGTGCGGTTTGGCTGAGAAAACTCAGCCAGCATGCTACTTTAGCCAGCAGTTCTAGGAACACGCCATGACTCAATCCGCTGCACTCTGGCGACAACTGCAACAGGCTGGTTTGGTCACAGGCGAGATGCCAATGCCTAACCCTGATGATCAGCCTCCTGCTCTTTTCCTGCGTATCTTGCTCGGCGCTAGCGGTTGGTTATCTGCCGTATTTTTCTGTGTGTTTATTGCCGCTTTTTTTGTCAGTTTTTTATCGCAAGCCAGCAGTATGTGGACTGTGGGCGTTGTTTTATGCGCGCTCAGTATCTGGATCAGCCGCATGGCGAAGATTCCTTTATTTGTCGAACAGTTTACCTTTGCCTGCAGCCTTGCTGGGCAAGTCTTTGTTGTCTATGGCATCTGGGAAAGCTCTGCTAGCGGTCAACTGGCTGCCGCCGCTCTGCTGATCTTGGAACTGATTTTATTTGCCTCTATGGGTGTTCGTAGCCAACGTGCTACTGCTGTCTTTCTCGCCTGTGCTGCATTGCTGTGGTTGCTTGGGCAGCACGCTTGGCTGTATGCGCAACCCGTGCTCAGTGCGGCAGCGGCTTGGCTATGGCTTAATCGTTTGCGCCTCTACAAAGGCGCAGCTTATCTGCAGCCTGCATCTATCGGTTTAACCCTGGCCTTATGCGCAACGATTTTTATTGCGCTGCTAGCCAACAGCACTGAACTCACATGGCTGCGCCTGGCACCTAGCAACTGGCACACCCAAGTATGGGTTGCCGCCGCATTGAGCAGCTTAGTCTGTCTGTTTCTGGCTTGGCAACTGATCCAGCGCAGCGTGCAGCAACCTCAGCTGCGCACTATCGCGCTATTGGTCAGCATTGGGATTGGCCTCATTAGCCTTAAAATGCCCGGCCTTGCGCCTTTATGCTTACTGCTATGCATCGGTGTGGCGCTCGCGCATACGCGCCTTATTTGGCTCAACTTAGTATGTTTAACACTGTATCTGCTGCTCTATTACTACAGTTTAAATAACAGCCTGCTGTATAAGTCGATACTGCTGTGTACCAGCGGCGCGCTCTTATTAAGTCTTTATGCGCTACTCAATCGCTATGCAAACACTCTGGCAGCCGAGGGCAAGGCACATGCGTAAATGGCTGATTCTGTTCTGTGCGCTTTTGATTCTTGCTGTGGTCAACGTCAGTATTTGGCAAAACGAGAAGCTGATCAAAGATGGCGAAACGGTATTGCTAGAGTTAGCGCCGGTTGATCCGCGCTCATTGATGCAAGGCGATTATATGGCGCTACGCTTTGCCATGGCCGATGCCATACGCGGGAAGCTGCATAATAAAAACGAGAGTTTAACAGGACAGGTTATTGTGCAACTCGATGCACAGAGGCGCGCCAGCTTGGTCGGGCTGGATACACAGCAGAAGCTAGAGGATGACCAATTGCGTCTGCAGTTTCGCTTACGTAATGGCCAAATCAAGTTCGCCACCAATGCGTTCTTCTTTGAAGAAGGCACTAGCAATGTCTATGAGCAAGCACAATACGGGCTATTTCGGGTTGGCAAAGAGGGTCAGCTGATATTGACCCACTTAGTTGATGCACAGCTGCAAACGCTGGGGCAGTCCAAGCCTTTGCAAGCTATAGATGCTGCAACACAGCGCTAATTTATAACGGCTTAGCGCCCATCAGGGCGCTGGTCACCAATAAGTTAAGCAGCACTAGCACTGCCCAAAGCAAGGCAAAGGCTTGCTGGCGTGGGCTAGTCTCGAGCTCATTGGCCAGCTGTGTTTGCCAGCGACTGAGGTTGCCGTACAACAAGCCACCAAAAATAAACAGCACAGGCATCAAAATGATACTAATCGTCAGCCACATTTGGCTCAAAGGTCGACCTGATAAGTGACTCAACCACCAGCCGGTTATCGGCAACGTCACTGCCAGTATGCTAAATACTGGCAAGCTGATCATGCAGGTGCGGCGTAGTTTTTGTGCAAGCACGACTGGCCCTTTATTTTTAGCACGCCAAACAATGGCGATATGCACAAGCACACCCAGAATCAGTAAAACTGCGGGGACACTGTGACTGATACGCAACACTAAATAACTATCCAAACTGTATTACTCCTAAAACCTATTAACCGGCACAGCATTAAACTGACTATCAGCCTAAGCAGGCTCAGCCTAACCTAAAAACAACTGATAAGCCGGGTTATCCGTTTCATCCCAGTAGCGGTAACCAATTTTATCTAAAGCGTCTGCTATCAGTGGCTGCTCGTCTTTAGGCACCTGCAGCGCCGCCAAAACACGCCCCACAGCAGCGCCATGATTACGATAATGGAACATGGAGATATTCCAGCGCCCACCGAGCTTATTTAAAAAGTTAAATAAAGCGCCCGGACGGTCTGGGAATTCAAAACGAAATACCCGCTCACTGCTCACCGCATCGGCATGCCCGCCAACCATGTGACGAATATGCAACTTTGCCATTTCGTTCTCAGTCAGATCAACCACAGGAAAGCCTTGTTCGCGCAAATTCTTAAGCAAGCCTGCCCGTGGATCAAGTTCTGGGTGGGTTTGCACGCCGACAAAAATATGCGCGACACCATCGCTGTGATAACGGTAATTAAACTCGGTAATCTGACGCTTACCCAGTGCTTCACAGAACTGCTTAAAGCTGCCCGGCTTTTCTGGGATGGTTACCGCGATAATCGCTTCGCGCTGCTCACCTAGCTCGGCACGCTCGGCAACATGGCGCAGGCGATCGAAATTAACATTGGCACCAGAATCAATCGCAACGAAGTTTTCATTAACAATCCCCGTGCGGCCAATATATTTTTTAATCCCTGCTACCGCTAGGGCACCAGCTGGCTCAGTAATCGAACGGGTATCATCATAAATATCTTTCATCGCCGCACAGATTTCATCGGTACTGACAGTGATCACTTCATCAACGTAGTCACGGCAAATGGCAAAGGTGTGCTTGCCTATTTGCGTGACCGCAACGCCATCAGCAAATAGTCCCACCTGCGGTAGCACCACACGCTCACCTGCGGCTAACGCTTGCTGTAAGCAGTTGGAATCATCTGGCTCCACACCAATAATTTTCACTTCAGGGCGTACATACTTAATATACGCCGCCACGCCAGCAATCAAACCACCACCACCGCAAGGCACAAATACCGCATGCAATGGACCTTGATGCTGACGCAAAATCTCCATCGCCACCGTGCCTTGCCCTGCAATCACATCCGGATCGTCATAGGGATGGATATACACCAAGCCTTTTTCTTCAACCAACTTAAGTGAATGCGCTAAGGATTCTGGAAACGCATCGCCATGCAACACCACCCGTGCGCCACGCGCGCGCACCGCTTTAACTTTAATTTCTGGAGTGGTTTTCGGCATAACAATGGTGGCTTTAATGCCGAGAAACTTTGCCGCCAGCGCTACACCCTGTGCATGATTGCCCGCCGAGGCCGTCACTACACCACAGGCGCGCTCTTCTGCGCTGAGCTGTACAATTTTGTTGTAGGCGCCACGAATCTTAAAAGAAAAGACCGGCTGTAAATCTTCGCGTTTGAGCAAAATCGTATTGCCCAAGCGCTCAGATAATTGTGGCGCAGCGTGCAGCGGTGTTTCCTGCGCCACGTCATAGACGCGGGCGGTTAAGGTTTTTTTTACATAATGTTCAAGCATGGCGAGTTCACTAAACTGTACGACAAAGTCAAACAGTCTACTCCACCGTTAACAACTCAACCACATGCATGCAGTTAAGTCGCTATAATCAGTGCATATTCCTTTTCTACCGGAGTCTCTCGTGAATCAAGATCAACTCAAACAAGCGGTTGCCCAAGCAGCGCTTGACTATATCCTTCCGCACCTCGAACCACGCAGCATCATTGGTGTCGGCACAGGCTCTACCGCAAACTTTTTTATTGATTTACTGGCTAAGCATAAATATGACTTTGCTGGCGCTGTGGCCAGCTCGGAAGCCACTGCTGAGCGTTTAAAGCAACATGACATCAGTGTGCATGACCTCAACTCAGTGCAAGATTTGCAGTTTTATGTGGACGGTGCTGATGAGTGCAATAAATATTTAGAACTGATTAAAGGGGGTGGTGCAGCGCTAACCCGTGAAAAAATTGTTGCCGCCGTGGCCAAGACCTTTATTTGCATTGCCGATGACAGCAAAAAGGTAGGCGTACTCGGTCAATTCCCACTGCCTGTTGAAGTCATCCCAATGGCACGCAGCTATGTGGCTCGTGAACTGCTTAAGCTCGGTGGTGATCCAGTCTATCGCATGGGTGTGGTGACCGATAACGGCAATGTGATTTTAGATTTACACAATATACAAATCACTGACCCGCGCGGTTTAGAAGAAAAAATCAATAATATCGTCGGTGTGGTGTGCAGTGGACTTTTTGCTTGGCGCCCTGCCGATGTTTTATTGCTTGGCACCAGCAGCGGTGTCGAAACCTTAGTGCGCAAGCCTTAAGCTGACACCAGTATAAGGCGGTTTATACAGCCGCCTTACGCTTTTCAAACCCAGGCTGCAACCTAGCAGAAGCTAAGTTGCCTGCTCACGGACGGAGCCGGCTCAGTCAAATCACACTCAACCACTACCCGTACAGACAGCGTAAGTGGTTGCTAGCTCGATGCGATTCCATTGTGAGCTTTTTTGCAGCTTTGCTATTGTTTGTTAATAGCTGCTAACGTGTCTTAGTCTGATTTTTAGCTTGGAGCACCCCTATGTCGTCGTCAACAAGGCACTGTTCTGCAAGGGCCCGCCCGTTAGAGTCGCATGCTTCACAGGCCAATCTACCACTGGCTCTGTATAGCGCCGACGGTGTACGCAACCTAGACCGCTATTTGATCGACAAACAAGGCATCAGCGGTTTCCAGCTGATGCAAACAGCTGCGCGCAGCGCTTTTCGCCAGTTACTGCGGCGTTGGCCCCAAACGGGTACTGTGTTGGTACTCTGTGGAGCAGGCAACAATGGTGGCGATGGCTATGTGCTGGCAAGTTTAGCTTTGCGTCATGGCCTTGCGGTAAAGTGTCTAGCCTTGACCGATCCTGCCAAACTGCAAGGCGATGCACTCAAAGCCTGGCAATTGGCAAGCGCCCAAGAGGTTGAAATAACCTTATCGGCGCAATTAACCGACAGCGAGCTATCACTCTGGCTGCAACAGGCAGATGTAACGGTAGACGCCATGCTCGGCACTGGTCTACAGGCTGCACCAAGAGACGAATTTGCTCGAGTTATTGCCCTGTGTAATCAGGCTGCGACCCCCATCTTGGCGTTAGATGTACCCTCAGGCTTAAATGCCAGCAGCGGCAGCGCAGCGGGTGAGGTTGTTAGCGCAGATGCGACTGTAACCTTTATCGGGTTAAAAGCGGGCTTACTCACCGCTCAAGGACCCGCAGTTTGCGGCGAGCTTGTCTTTGAAGACTTGGGCACTGGTCCGCAGCTGACACGCTGTAGCGAACCGCTGCTGGCAACCCGTGCCGACTGGCACAATTGCGCCGCACGCATACCCAGACGCGTAGCCAACGCGCATAAAGGCCATTTTGGCCATGTACTGGTGGTCGCTGGTGACTATGGCTTTGGCGGTGCCGCTTTGCTGGTGGCACAAGCTGCAGCGCGCAGTGGTGCTGGACTGGTGTCGCTGGCAACACGGCCAGAGCATGTGACAGCAGCACTGAGCCGCTGCCCATCGGTGATGAGCCACGCTGTTACTGATGACGGCGATTTAGCGCCTTTGCTGGCAGCTGCTACAGTGATTGTCTGTGGCCCTGGCTTGGGGCAAGGGACTTGGGGCCAACACATGTTGCAGCAGGTGCTGGCCTGTAACAAACCGCTGGTGCTGGATGCCGACGCCCTGAACCTGATGGCTGGCACAGTAGCAGTGAGCTCAAATCAACATATTTTAACCCCCCACCCTGGGGAGGCAGCGCGCCTGCTCGGTGTCAGTGTGGCAGAGATAGAATCTGATCGACTGGTCGCGGCAGGTAAGCTGCAGTCGCAGTACGGCGGCACCATTGTCCTCAAAGGCGCTGGCACAGTGATTGCCGGCGCTGGTGGTCAGCTCGCACTGGTCAGTGGCAGTAACCCAGGCATGGCCTGCGGTGGCATGGGTGATGTACTGGCTGGCATTACCGCTGGCCTGTGGGGGCAGATGGCTGATCCTGAGCAGGTTGCAATCACCGCAGCCGCCTTGCATCTGGCCGCGGCGAACAGCGCGACAGAGCAGTTTGGATTTATGAGCCTGCAACCCACCGATGTGATCAACGCCTTGCCCCGCGTGCTGGCTGACGCAGGATTTTGAACCCAGCACAGCCTGTTGGCCATATAAGCGCCTGAAGGCAATCACGATGCTGGAAAAATAGCTATAAACAAGCAACTTATTGATTTAAGGAAGCACTGAATAATGTTGGCGAGGCAGTCAGGGCTAGGCAAAAAACGGCGAAAAAGCGCAGTCTACACATAGTAAATGAGCATTTTGAGCCGTTTTTTAACACCACCCTGACAACGCAGGTAATTATTCAGCGTTTCCTTAAGAAAGTGCTGAATAAGTACTTACGTTGTCAGGGCTAGGCAACATTATTCAGTGCCTCCTTAAAAATAAAATCAGGAGGATTTTAAATGATCATTGGAATAGATATGGGCGGCACACATATTGATGGCGTCATTATCGATAGTGGGAAAATAATTAAGGAAACGCTGAATAATTACCTGCGTTGTCAGGGTGGTGTTAAAAAACGGCTCAAAATGCTCATTTACTATGTGTAGACTGCGCTTTTTCGCCGTTTTTTGCCTAGCCCTGACTGCCTCGCCAACATTATTCAGTGCTTCCTTAAAACAACAAAAAACCCCACCGACAGAAGCGACTTATTTCAAACCATCCAAACCACACTGCACCAACTGCTAGACAATATTGATAAGAAAAAAATAGCTCGAATCAATTTAAGTACCACGGTGTCAACCAATGCCATTGTCGAAAACAAAGTCAGCAAGGTTGGCATGATCGTGCAAACCGGCCCCGGCATGCAGCATGACTTTAGCGCTGCAGGCGAGCAATTAAGCTATGTCAGTGGTTATATTGACCATCGCGGCGCTGTTGTTAAAGACGTAGCAGAAAATGAAATACAGGCCATCAAAGCTGAATTTATTGCCCATGGCATAGAGTCAGCTGGTGTGGTGAGTAAGTTTTCCACCAGAAATCCCAGTCACGAAATACAAATTGCTGAGATTCTGGCAGATGACTTCGACAGCATTACCACCGGACACAGCCTATCAGGCAAACTAAACTTCCCCAGACGGGTTCACACAAGCTATTTAAACGCTGCCATCAATCGCACTTTTAGACACTTTGCTGAAAACATAGAAAAGTCACTTAAAGAACAAGGCGTTAACGCTCCGGTTTATATATTAAAAGCTGACGGCGGCACAATGAATTTAAGCACCGCCAAAAACACACCAGTTGAGACAATTTTGTCCGGCCCAGCAGCCAGCTTTATGGGGCTGAGCGCTTTATTTTCAGACACTGCAGACGGCGTACTGTTAGACATCGGCGGAACAACCACAGATATTTTCTTTTTGGCCAATGGTGTGCAATTGTTTGAGCCGCTGGGCATCAGCATTGGTCCGCACAAAACACTGATCCGCTCCATTTATTCAGTGTCTATTGGCATTGCTGGCGACAGCTTTGTCAGAGTAGAAAACAATGAAATCAAGATCGGCCCACAGAGAATGGGCCGCCCGATTGCTTTCGGAGGCGCGTATTTAACACCCACTGATGCCATGGTTGTTTTAGGTAAAATCGCTGCCGACAACACAGATCAAGCAATAGCGGCCGTCGATAAGCTCGCTCAAGACTTAAGCGTATCCCGCACAGAAGCCGCCACTAAAATCTTAGCAACCATGGCCGAGTTAATTCACCAAGAAGTGACTGGCTTACTGGAAAAAATCAATGCGCAGCCCGTGTATACAGTCAAAGAAGTGCTTGAGAATAGAAAAATAGAACCACAGTTTATTAACATCATTGGTGGCCCATCTAAAATACTCGCGCCATTTTTACAAGACAGATTCAAGCTGAAGATTAATTACCCCAGCAGGTACGACGTTGCCAATGCCATTGGTGCGGCACTGGCCAAACCCACCATCGAAATCAATATGCATGCCGACACCGAGCGCGGAATAATGTCTGTGCCCGAAGTGGACATCTATGAAGCGATCAACAAAAACTTTGATTTAAGCATGGCGGAGAGTAGAGCCTTAGAGATCGTTAGAGAGGGTGCTATTCAGCTCGGTGCAGACCCAAATAGCATTGACGCTGAGATCGTTGAATCCAATAGTTTTAATATGGTCAAAGGCTATTCCAGCGCTTGGAAAAACATCAGAGTTAGAGCACAAATCACGCCAGGCTTAATTTACAAATTAGAGGGAGAACAATAAATGCTCAAAGCTAAAAATACATTAGGGCTGGTGTTTTTCCCCGCGTTCGACTGGGCCATTTCCGACACCCACCCCGAGCGTGAAGAACGGCTTTTGTACACCCAGGATCAAATCTTTGAAGAAGGCATTGAAGACGTTGAAGGGATCAAGTTTTTTAACCCCATCATTGCCAGTGAAAAAGATATCGCACGGGTGCACTTTGCCGTCCCTGATATCGCCAGTCGCGTCACACCCTCACACCTTGTTGCTGCCGGTGGCGCGATACGTGCCTATCAGGCCGTTATGGAAAAAGAAGTCGATAAAGCCTTTGCCCTTGTGCGGCCACCCGGTCACCACGCACACCGCATTGTGTATGGCGACAAAGGCTTTTGCATTGTCAACGTTGGTGCGGTGGCCTTAGAGAATATTCGGCAAAAATATGGCGACCTGAAAGTAGCTATCGTTGACACTGATGTGCACCACGGTGATGGCACGCAAGACATTTATTGGAATGATAAAGACACTCTATTTATTTCATTCCATCAAGATGGACGCACCCTATACCCAGGCACAGGGCGTATCGAAGAGTTTGGCGGGCCGTCAGCCTATGGCTATAACATCAATATACCGCTGCCGCCAAGCACCGGTGAAGAAGGCTTTTTGCATATTTTAGACAACCTTGTGCTGCCCATTCTCGACGACTTCAAGCCGGACCTTATTATCAACTCGGCCGGGCAAGACAACCATTACAGCGATCCGCTGGCCAATATGAACTTCACCGCGCAAGGCTATGCCATCCTAAATGAGCGCTTAAACCCAGATTTGGCCGTGTTAGAAGGGGGTTATTCGATAGAGAGCGCGCTGCCCTATATCAATATGGGCATTATTTTGGCCATGGCCGGTCTTGATTATTCACAGGTATTCGAGCCCGATTATGACGCTGAGCGTCTAAAACAAGATCCAGCCATAACAGCGCATATTCAGCAGTTATCCAAAGACATTTATGCGTTATGGAAAAATAAAGACGCACTGGCTGAGGAAAAATTTAAAGGTAAAACCGAGGTCAAACGGGAGCAGCAGATTTATTACGACACCGCTGGCGTTATGGAGCATCAAGTACAAACATTTAGGATCTGTGCGGACTGTGCCGGTGTGAATAGCATTGACTCCCGCAATGATAATCGCATGCATATTTTTGCCATTACACTGCCCAGAAAAGCCTGTCAGAGCTGCATTGATAAGGCCTACAGCCTGTATAACGAAACCAGCAAAAGCAGCTACACCCATATCTATTTACAAGATCGGGTTAACGATAAGTATCTGGCCAAGTAACGGCTAAGGCGCATGTGCTGCATAGCGCTATAACATTCCTCGCGCATTAAGCTTATCGGTTTAGCCCGACAAGCTTCTAGGAGATGATTCCGTTAGTCCTTTTTAAACACATAAAACAAGTTCGGCTCGCTAACGATATAAATAGTCCCTTCTGCATCAATAGCCACACCCTCAGCTTGCTTGATACTGCGCGCTAAGTTATTAAAGCCCACTGCTAAGCTAATAAAGCTGACGGGGTTACCCTCGGTATCCAGCTCCAAGAGCATGCGCGACTCATCCGACAACACCAATACGTGCCCAGTGCGCTGATCAACCGCCAGTGAAGAAAGATCACGCATAAACACCTGTTTAGAGCGCAACTCAAGTAATGCCTGTGGCGCTGCGCTGTCATCTTCGCCCTGCTCAGGAAAGGGCAAACTAAACAAACCAAAGGGGCTGCGCTCCTTGGCCAACAGCATACGTTGGTTGCGCGCATCCCACGCCACCCCTTCAAAACCCTTATTGCCAGCATTCAGGTAGCCCAAACTGATCGAGACCAAGGCATCACCGTCTATAAAGCTGGCATCGGGTGACAGATGAAAAATCGTCATCTCCCCTCGCCGCTCATCAATAATAGCAATGCGCCCGTCACTCAATACTTCCACCCCTTCAGGATCAGAAAAGCCGCGCAATTCGACCACCCGTAACACGTCCCCGGTTAGCGACAACTCAACCAGTTTGGGGATTCTTCCCGTCACGGTAAACAAGGTGTTGCTCAGCGGACTCCAGCTTAGACCCGAGGTTTCCGCCTCGGCCAAGCCTGCTAACGGCTTGGCTTGAATTACCGCGCGATAGCCTGGCAGCCAAATGCTGTCCGCTTGCTCCTGTGTACTGGTAGTGTGCTCTTGCCATAAGAACCGCAGACGATCATCCCAGTGCAAGTAACGCGATAGAGTTACTGCTGCAATTACAGCAAGCAACAACAACGTCCATAATTTCGGGCGCTGTCTCATCCTTTTAAACATGTTAATAACCTTCCCATTCATCACGTATAAGTCACAAGCAACTGCTGTGTCAGCGGCCTCATTCGGGCCGATCTAATTCAGCGCGCCATCCTACTGCTAAAATCAGACCAGCGCCCAAGACAATCGTTATACTCTGCACATTGTTTATTTGGAGAGTCCCATGTCACTGCCTTTTTTACGCTTAAAATCTAATGCTGATCGTCGTTTACGCAGCGGCCATTTATGGGTCTATAGCAATGAAATTGATACCAAGCTCTCGCCCTTAAGCGGGTTTAAAGTCGGTGACCAAGCCATTGTAGAAAACGCCTCAGGAAAAACCCTAGGCGTGGTGGTGATGAGCCCGCAAACACTGGTGTGCGCACGCTTGGTCTCACGTGAAACTGAGCACCGTCTAGATAAATCACTGCTGGTGCACCGCCTCAATATTGCTCTGTCATTACGCGAGCGCCTGTTTGACACGCCTTTTTATCGTTTACTGCATGCCGAAGGTGATTTATTACCGGGACTGGAAGTCGATCGTTTTGGCGATATTCTGGTGGCGCAAATCACTGCCGCCTGCATGGAGCCGCATAAAGAGATCATTCTTGAAGCGCTTTTACAGGTTTGCAAGCCCACTGGTGTGCTCTGGCGCAATGATGCCAATACCCGCGACGCAGAAGGCTTGGAGCGCTATTTAGAAGTTGCCCACGGCGAAGTGCCGGAATGGGTGCAGCTGCTCGAAAATGACCTGACCTATAACGCGCCCTTGCTGCAAAAGAAAGCACTGGGCTGGCATTACGATCAGCGCTTTAACCGCCTACAGGCGGCAGTCTATTGCACAGACAAACGCGTGCTGTCGGTGTACAGCGATGTTGGCAGCTGGGGTATTCCCGCAGCGCTGGCCGGTGCCACTGAAGTACTCTGCGCCGATGCCTCTGCGCATGCTTTAGATGCCTTAGAACAAAATGCGCAACTTAACGATATCGGTGAAACCCTGCTCTGCGCCGAAGGTGATGTGCTGGAAACCTTGCAAGCTCTCAAAGCTGACGAAGAACGTTTTGATGTGATCATCGTTGATCCACCGGCTTTTATTAAGCGCAAAAAAGATGTAAAAAGCGGCGAAGCCGGTTACCGCAAACTCTACGAGCATTGCATCCGCTTACTCAGCCGTGACGGTATTTTAATTTGCTCATCTCGCTCGCCGTTTTTCACTGAAGAAAGCATGCACAGCACCTTGCTGGCCAGTGCGCGGCATTTGGATCGCAATATTCAAATCCTGGAGCAAAGCGGACAAAGTGCTGACCACCCGATGCACCCGGCCATCCCAGAAACCCGCCATCTAAAATACACCGTATGCCGTATTTTACCCAACAGTTAAACTGGCACAGTTAAACAGCACTAAGCAAATCAGCACTGCCCTTTGCCGAGCCGCACTGGGCAGCGTAGAATCAAATTTTACTCGTCACTACCCTCGGCGAGCCAAGCATACTTTGCGCATCGCACGGTCACCCCGCGGCAACAGTTGCAGATGCTTTTATCGCCCTTATTTTATTTTGCAGGAAGTTCTCATGCCTGATTATCGTTCGAAAACCTCCACCTTCGGCCGCAACATGGCGGGTGCTCGCGCACTATGGCGTGCAACCGGTATGACCGACGAAGATTTTCATAAGCCCATTATTGCAGTTGCCAACTCCTTTACCCAGTTTGTGCCAGGTCACGTGCACCTCAAAGACATGGGCCAATTAGTGGCGCGTGAAATTGAACGCGCGGGTGGTGTTGCCAAAGAATTTAATACCATTGCCGTGGATGATGGCATCGCCATGGGTCACGATGGCATGCTCTATTCTCTGCCCAGCCGTGAGATCATTGCCGACTCGGTTGAGTACATGGCCAATGCGCACTGCGCCGATGCTTTGGTGTGTATTTCCAACTGCGATAAGATCACCCCTGGCATGCTGATGGCCGCCTTGCGTCTGAATATCCCAGTGGTGTTTGTCTCTGGCGGCCCAATGGAAGCGGGTAAAACCAAACTGGCCAGCCACGGTTTAGATTTAGTGGATGCCATGGTGATTGCTGCGGATGACGACGCATCCGATGAAGAGGTTGCCGAATACGAGCGTAGCGCCTGCCCCACCTGTGGTTCTTGCTCAGGCATGTTTACTGCCAACTCGATGAACTGTCTGGTTGAAGCCTTAGGCCTAGGTTTACCAGGTAACGGCACAGTACTGGCCACTCACGCTGACCGTGAAGAGCTGTTCTTAGAAGCCGGTCGCACCATTGTTGAGCTGTGCCACCGTTACTATAAAGAAGACGACGCTTCAGCCCTACCGCGCAATATTGCTAACTTTAAAGCCTTTGAAAATGCCATGTCGCTGGACATTGCCATGGGCGGCTCAACCAACACCATTCTGCACCTGTTAGCTGCTGCGCAAGAGGCCGAAATGGACTTTGACTTACTGGATATTGACCGCTTATCGCGTACAGTGCCGGAGCTGTGTAAAGTCGCACCCAACATCAAGGACTATCATATGGAAGATGTGCACCGCGCCGGTGGTATTTTCAGTATTTTAGGCTCATTGGCGCGCGGTGGCTTCTTACACACGGACCTACCAACCGTGCACAGCAAGACTATGGCTGAGGCCATTGCTAAGTGGGACATCACTCAAACTGAAGATGAAGCCGTACACACCTTCTTTAAAGCAGGCCCAGGCGGCATTCCAACCCAGACTGCATTTAGCCAAGCTACGCGCTGGCCGACGCTGGACTTAGACCGTGAAAGCGGCTGTATCCGCAGTGTGGAACACGCTTACTCTACTGAAGGCGGCTTAGCCGTGCTCTACGGTAATATCGCTGAAGATGGCTGTGTGGTAAAAACCGCTGGTGTGGATAAATCTATTCATGTCTTTAAAGGCACAGCAAAAATCTTCGAAAGCCAAGACTCTGCGGTGCGCGGCATTCTCGCAGACGAGGTGAAGCCTGGCGATATCGTGATTATTCGTTACGAAGGCCCGAAAGGCGGCCCAGGCATGCAAGAAATGCTCTATCCCACCAGTTACCTGAAGTCCAAAGGCTTAGGTGAGCAATGCGCGCTGCTGACCGACGGGCGCTTCTCTGGCGGCACCTCAGGCTTATCCATTGGCCATGCTTCACCAGAAGCCGCCGCCGGTGGTGCTATTGGCTTAGTGCAGGAAGGCGATACAATTTTAATTGATATCCCCAACCGCAGTATCAATCTACAAATCAGCGATGCTGAGCTGGCCGAGCGCCGTTTGGCGCAAGATGGCAAAGGCTGGAAGCCGGTGGAAGTACGTCCACGTAAAGTGACCACAGCTCTTAAGGCCTACGCGCTGTTAGCCACCAGTGCTGACAAAGGTGCAGTACGCAACAAAGCCATGTTGGATGATTTGCTTTAATAACGCAGAGTCTATGCCTAAGCTTTAAACCAAAAAGCCCCAGCTCTCTACAAAGAACTGGGGCTTTTTTACGCTTGTACTAGAAACCTAAAGCACGCTACAGCCATGCTATTTAGACAGGCACCACCGATAAGTCAGCCAGCAAACGTGAAGCAATAAATAAATAAGTCACCACACCGGTCGCATCGCACACCGAGGTAATTAACGGTGCACTGGCGCTGGCGGGGTCAAAATTAAATTTACTCAGCACAAAGGGTAAACTCATGCCTATCATGCAACCGATCATCACAATCGAAACCATACTTAACGCCAGCACCAAGGCCACAGTCTCGTCACCACGAACATAGCCTAAAACAGATACCGCTGCCGCCATCGTACAACCCAACGCGAGCGCCACCAAGGCTTCACGTCCAATCAAGTGCAGCCAATCCCGCATTACCACTTCACCGGTAGCTAGAGCGCGCACCATAAGGGTGGCTGACTGCGAACCGGCGTTACCACCGCTGTCCACCAGCAACGGCAGAAAAAACACTAAAACAATATTGGCGGCGATAATGTCTTCAAAATGAGCAATTCCAGCACCAGAGAATAAGTTACCAAACACCAGTAATACCAACCAAAAAACACGTTTGCGATACAGCAAACCAATACTGGCGTCTTTCAAGTTACCAATAACGGTGCTAACACCCGCCGATTTATGAATATCATCGGTTGCCTCTGCACTGACCACATCCATAGCATCATCATAAGTGACAATACCAATCAGTACGCCAATCTCATCAATAATTGGCAACGCCAACAAATCATAGCGAGCAATTTTCTTGGCAATATCTTCTTGATCATCTCCCACATCAGCGCTAACCACATCACTGGTCATCAAATCTTCAATCGTCTTATTCAGGTCGGCGAGAATTAAATCACGCAATGACACCACGCCCAGCAAACGCCGCTCATCATCAATCACATAAACCTGATAAATTGTTTCTGCATCGGGTGCTTCATCACGTAAGTACGCTAGGGATTGAGCGACACTCATGTCTTGTTTCAGCGCGGCATAATCCGAAGTCATCAGGGCGCCGGCCGTACCTTCCACATAGGCCGATAGTTTACGAATGTCTTCACGCTCAGCTTGCGCCAACGCCGGTAGCAAAATATCACGCTGATTTTGGTCAAAACGTTTAAATAAGTCGGTGCGCTCATCGGCCGGCATTTCACTGACTAATTCAGCCAGCGTGGCGCGCGGAAACTCACGGGCTAAACGCACTTGCTCGTCAGCTTCAATATAACTAAATACTTCCGCACGCTTAGGTAAGCGTTCCAGTAAGCGCCAGCACAGGGTCGGCTCTAGCTGCTCTAAAACATCTGCTAGATCAACAGGGCGCAGACTCTTAACAGCAGCCAAGGCACTATCAAAATCATTATTTCCAATGGCATCGCTCAAGGCGAGCGTAAGGGTTGTATCGGTGTGATCCATTTTAAATCTCCAAGCGACCGGCATCGGGTAACGTATGGAGACTCGCGACTCAAAACCAGCGTGGTCAGTCCATCATAAACCGTCAGCAAACACACTGATCATAATAGCGAATAAAGCCCAGCAAGGGCCTGTACAAGATTTGTCCATAGAGCCTTAATGTTCTCTCTTGAGGCGTTTATGCGGCGTGCGAATACTAGGGCAAGCACTCAGCAATAACAACTGTAGCGGTATTTGCCTGATTCAGTTAGCCCAATATTGTGATAATCGGTATGCTTGCCTGCAACGACTAATTATTTCTTTTGAACAGTATTTTGAGTGGTGCTGTACACCCTTTTTGGAGCGTATTTTGACAGCAACAATTGATGACGTAAAAAACTATTTGCTGGACCTACAAGAGCGTATTTGTGCGACTTTAGAGCAGGCCGATGGCGGCTCTTTTTTTAAGGAAAGCTGGCAGCGTCCAGGTGGCGGCGGGGGCCGTACCCGCGTTTTAGAAAATGGCGCATTAATTGAAAAAGGCGGCGTGAATTTTTCCCATGTCTATGGCGACTCTTTACCGCCATCGGCCAGCGCGCACCGCCCCGAGTTGGCGGGCCGCTCATTCCAAGCCATGGGTTTATCCTTGGTGATTCACCCAGAAAACCCACATATTCCAACCTCGCACGCCAATGTGCGCTTGTTTGTTGCAGAAAAGGAGGGAGAAGATCCAATCTGGTGGTTTGGCGGCGGCTTTGACCTTACCCCTTATTACCCTGAAGAAGAAGACTGTGTGCATTGGCACCAAGTCGCACATGATGCCTGCGCGCCGTTTGGCGAGACGGTGTATGCTGACTATAAAGCCTGGTGCGATCGCTACTTTTACCTGAAGCACCGCGATGAACCACGCGGCATTGGCGGTCTATTTTTTGACGACCTTAATCAGTGGGATTTTGCCACCTGCTTTGCTTTTATGCGCGCCGTCGGTGAAGCCTTTCTTGAGGCTTATATGCCGATTGTGGAACGCCGCCGGCATACGCCATTCACTGAGCAAGAGCGTGAGTTCCAAGCCTACCGCCGGGGACGCTATGTTGAGTTCAACTTAGTCTTTGACCGCGGTACTTTATTTGGCCTGCAGTCAGGCGGGCGCACAGAATCGATTTTAATGTCGCTGCCACCGCAGGTGCGCTGGGGCTACGACTGGAAGCCTGCAGCCAACAGCCGCGAAGCACGACTGACCCAATACTTTTTACAAGACCGTGACTGGCTTGGCGAGGCACAAAGAAAATGAAATATTATGGCGTATTTGGCAATCCCATTGCTCACAGTAAATCACCACTGATTCATCGCTTGTTTGCAGAACAAACGGGCCAACAAATCAGCTATGAACCGCTACTGGCACCTTTAGATGACTTTACTTCAGCAGTTACAGCATTTTTTAAAACAGGCAGCGGCGCCAATGTCACTGTGCCCTTTAAAGAACAGGCCTTTGCCCTCGCTGATCAACTCAGTGAGCGTGCGCTACGCGCCAAAGCCGTTAACACCCTGAAAAAACTCGATGATGGTCGCCTGCTCGGTGATAACACTGATGGCGCTGGGTTAGTCAATGATCTGTTAAATAACCACGTTGAGCTGGCCGGTAAAAATATCTTAATTTTAGGTGCCGGTGGTGCCGTACGCGGTGTGCTTGAGCCGCTGCTCGCTCAGCTACCAGCAGAGCTGTGCATCGTCAATCGCACCGTTGAAAAAGCCGAGCAGTTGGCGCAAGAGTTTTCTGACATAGGGCCGATGACCGCCTGTGGCTATGACTGGATTGACGAGCCTGTGGATATCATTATCAATGGCACCTCAGCCAGCCTCTCTGGTGACCTACCACCTCTAGCCAGCACCTTGATCAAGGCCGGCGATACCGTCTGCTACGATATGATGTACGGCAAGCAGACCACTGTCTTTAATCAGTGGGCGCAGCAACACGGCGCTGCGCGCACTTTAGATGGCTTGGGCATGCTGGTTGAGCAAGCAGCAGAAGCCTTTTATCTGTGGACAGGCGTGCGCCCTGACCCTGCGCCGGTATTGCAGCAGCTACGCGCGCAACTCTAAATATTCGTTGGCCATTACCCTAAGCTGGACGCAGCACCTGCCCCGTACGCAAATCGCGGATGGTGCTGGGCTTGCTGCTCTGGCCCAGCTCACCGCTTAACACCGCATCAAGCTGGCCATGAAAATACTGCTCAATGCGTAAACGGCTTTTCGCTGGTAAACGGCCGCTGGGGTTGGCTGAAGTCGACACCAACGGGCCAGTTAATGTGCAAAGCTGCGCAACCAGCGGATGAGCACTGACACGAATAGCAACACTATCATGTGCACCACAAATCCACTCAGGCACACGGTTATGGTGTGGCACCAGCCAGGTATTGGGGCCCGGCCAGCTGTCTGTTAACTGCTGCAGTTGCTCTGCAGTTAAGCCGTCCAGCAACCAAGCAAACTGCTTTATGTCTGCCGCGACTAAGATCAAACCTTTATGCACAGGCCGCTCTTTCAAAGCTAGCAAGCGCGCCACAGCCGTTGCGTTAAAAGGATCACAACCCAAACCCCAAACCGCCTCCGTAGGATAGGCAATCACCGCGCCGCGGCGAACTTTTTGCGCAATCTGTTGAATCTGCCAAGCATTGGTCATGAATTATCCGTGCGACTGAGCTTCTAACTCAGTACTGTTATTTGAAATCAGCGTAAGGGGTTAACGGCTCGACTGGCAATTTTAAATTACCCTGCCATGGTGCAAATGAATAACGTAAGTACAGCACGGCTCGGCTGGGTGAATAATCTTCACTGTATTGCCAGTCTAAGCCTGTGCCCAGCACCCAATGATTATTTAACCGGCGCTCGAGGAATCCGCGAATGCTATAACCCACGCCGCTACTGGAGCCGTCATTAGAGCGATTAGCCGCCATAAAAGCAGTATCAGATACGCCTAAGCCAGCCAGCTCTTGCAGCGGCTCTGCAATCAATCCGCGAATAGGGTAGTAGTCCATCTCATGTGTCTTTGCTTGAGATACAGACAGGCTTCCTTCTAAAACGTATGACCAATCCGCAGTGCGCCGCGCATAGCTGACAGGCAGAGATAGCGAAGTATAGCGTTGCGGGCTGTAGTAGCCACCTTGACCTAAAGTGTATTCGCCCAAGTCCTTTTGATAACGCCAAAGCATACCGCTGATGCCGAGCGTCAATCTTTCGTTCGGATTATTAATCAGCCGCCGATAATAACCTGCCATTAAGCGTGTGCGATAATTATCAGCAACATTTTTACCACTCAGCTGGTGATGACTAAAGTCCGCCCAAACACCATTAGCACCGCCTTGATCCCAACTTAAACCCAGCGCTGCACCATTGGCCATGACCCCACCCCATTCAGTACCTGTACGCGGGTCTTTAGCGCCTGCAAAAGATAATAAAGAGTTAGATAAGGGGCGGCGCGATGCTGTAAGGCGCCAACCGGTTAAACCTATTTTATCTGTGTAGCTGATACCACCGGCCCAGTTCTGCACAGTAAAGCCATAAGGCGTAGTACCAAGATCAAAAGATAGCTTCTCATCATACCAGCCTGCGGCAAAGCTGGTGCCATCGGCTTTTTGCGTGAGCCCATGCTGACAACCCGCGAGCGACTGTCCCCCGCCGGCAAACGAGCAACTGCCAAAGCGACCTGAATAACTACCATCAGTCTTTTTTAAGGTACCGGTATCCATACGCACATGATCAGCACGTAAAAAAGCCCGCCCTTGGCTAAACGGAAACTCTAAATGCGCCATTGTAGTATTGGCATTCAATTTAGACATCCCAGGGGTACCATCCGTGCGCCACCAACTGTCATTATGCAAAGTAAAGGTGGGCGTTTCACGCAGGTAAAGCTGTTCAGCTTCAGCTCGAAGCCCTCGCGCCAGCCAGTCATCTTCTGCACTTTCGCGCATCGCTTTAGTAAAGGCTATATTGTCCCGCTGTGGAGAAACCGCCTCAGCCGGTAACAGCTGTGTATCACGCATTGCATAGGCGTATAAATCGAGCGCCTGCTCCACGTCTTGCTCAGCCGTTAAGCGTGCTAAATCACGGTACAATAACGCATCAGGTTCGCTCAGCTGTGCAACTTGTTGTTGTAAAATCTCACGCGCACGGCCCTTCTCTCCCACCAACGACCATAAACTGGCCTGGCGGCGATAAACACTGGGTGCCTGATCATTGAGAGTCACTTGAGCACTACGCAAAACCATACGTACTTGCTCAGTTTTACCCTGTGCCGCCCAGTTCTCTAACACCCCTAAGCGCACATCGATATTATCCGGCTCTGTGCGTAGGGCATTGGTGTAATGCGCAAGCGACTTCGTATAGTCTCCTTGCTCATACGCCCATCGAGCCAGCTGTAAGCGTGCAGCTTGCGATTGTGGTTTGGCCTCCAGCAGCGCAAACGCCTGCGCGCGCTCTCCATTATCATAATGCTGTTGTGCCTGATCAATTAACCGCGCATCAGTGACGCGCTGTGCAAGATTATGCATGTCCTGCGTCCAAACCTGCTTAGGTACGGCATTTAGCGTCTCTAATGTCGCATCCCAACGGTCTGCGGCTGCCAATAGCAGACCATGAGCATAACGACTCACAGCCGCCTGTTGGTGCACGGACAAATGCAGCTCATAGGCTTCCAGCGCTGCAGCCTCATGGCCCTGCTCACGCAGCGCTAAAGCTAAGCGGTAACTTACCCAAGGGTCAGCCAAGTTGAGTTGCTGTATCTGCTTTAATGCATGCACTTGATCTTGCCAACGCTCCTGCTTTTCAGCACTCGCTGCACTCTGCTCAAGCAGTTCAATCTGCAAGCTACGCTTAGTCTGCACAAACAAAGCGGCATCCTGTGGCGACAGTGCAGCTAATAAGCTGACTGCTTGCTGTGCAGGCAAGGTGGCAATGTAGCGTAAAACACCACGCTGCGCCGTCTCATCATAGGGTTCAAGCTTTAAAGCGCGCTTATAAAGAGGCCATGCTTTATTCGGCTGCTGCATCGCTAAGGCTGTATCTGCCAAACCAATCAAGGCAAAAATATTATCTGCATCATGCCGGTGGGCTTGCTGGTAAAGGCGCTGCGCTTGTGCATACTCTTGGCGCTCAAATGCCTCAGAGGCTTGGTTCAATAACAACCAATACTCTGTGGAGGCAATTAAACTGATCCACTTTGATGTTTCATCAGCCCGCTGCTCTTTTTCTTTAGCTAAATGAAAATACTTTAAAGCCCGTTCACGCTCTCCCTGTCGCAGGTAAGCTAAACCCAAAGCGCCATGCAGCTCGACATCCTCTGGATAGGCTGCAATCGCTTTTTTTAGGCGTGCAATGGCTTGCGGATTACGCCCTTGATCTAACAACCGTAAGCCTGCTTGCCCAGCCTGCCAAGAGCCATCAGCCAACAAAGCTGTTTGCCGCTCCAGCTCGTTTCGCCCTTTATCTTCAGCCTCTAAACCCATGTAGCGATTAACAAAGATTGCCCATAAGCTGCGCGTTTGGCTGCTGACGGGCAATGTTATTAAATACTCATATTCTCGACTTGCCGCCCAATCACGCTGCGCTTTTTGCTCGGCCAGCACGTGCAAGTACTGTAAAGCCTGCGCAGGGTTATTTTCTTGAAAATGGTAATTAATCAATGCTTTTAACAGGCTGGGGTGCTTGGGAAAAGTCTGCAAAGCGCCCGTTAATGCCTTAATCGCCAAAGGGCGTTGAGTGGTTTGCTGCGTGCGAAGATGCCAGTATTCAACGGCCATATCAGCACTGGGATAGTAGCCTTGCAACAACTCATCAAAAATAATTTGCGCCTTAGCAAAGCGTCCTGCTGCGGCATACAGGCGTGCTTGCGCTAATTGCTCGCGCATCTCTGGCTCTGTCAACTTAAGCAAGAGCGCACCTTGCTTATAAGGCTCTGAGTCCGGTGCGACTTTTTTAAGCTCAATCAGCAATATTTGGGCTTGCTCAAGGTTGTCGAGCCTGACCGCCAAACGCAGCTCTGCCAACAAGCCCTGCACATGATGCGGATGGACTCGATATAAACGCGCTAAAGCATCCCGGACAATATCATCACGGAACATGGCTTCGCCAAGCTGAATCTGCTCGAGCATGTTTTTCTCAATGCTGACCACAGCAAGCGGATCGGCGACGGCCTGCGTATAACCTGTGCCAAGCAGTATACAAAAGGCTATATTTAATGAAAATTTATTCATAACAATGCACCCAAGCAGGCACTAAAAAACCATGCCGATCAAAAGAGTAGCGTTTCTCATCCCAGCCTTGGCCAAAAAGAACCAATACTTGGCTGTAATAGCCAAGATCTTTTATTGATGTTTCGAGTAAGCGTTGGCGCTGTGTTTGCGCAACATCTGTGCCGTCAAACAAAGGTATAAGCGCTGCAGAAAAGCCTACTGGCCCCACACCCTCTGCCGTGCCCTGCAGTATATTTATTTTCTCGACGGGCAAATGCTGTGCCCCCAGAGACAATAAGCCCCGCTTAAAATGCTCTTTTAATAAAGTGCTATCAGGGCTGTCTTGATGCAGCATGCCCACCCACAAATACACGCGTATCGCATCATAACTGCCCAACTGTTGATCATCTTCACTATGCGTCCACCGATCTGATCGACTCACCCAATCAGGCGCCAGCCCTAAGGGGGATGTCTCAATCAAAAAGCGCGCTGTATTTGCTTGAAGCTCTGCCCATAGTGTTGACGGCTGATCCTGTACAATTCTAGCAAGGAGTTGTGGTGGCAAATAACTCGGATTAAATCGCCACACGCCTTTATCACTAAAACCATATTTACCTGGTGCCAGCAAATAGCCAAAATCTGCAACCTTAACCAGCTCCTCGCGGGCCATGCGCTGCAACATTAAGTGACCTAAGACGGTATAACTGTGCTCACCCCAGAGTCGCCCAGCCTCGAGTAAATTGTAAGCAATCCATAAGTTTGAATCAGCCGCAGTATTGGCATCTAAAACCTGCCAAACACCTGCTGCGTCACGCCCCCATAACCAAGCAGGCAAATGGGCAGTTAAATCACCTTGCGCAAGATTATCTTCCGTCCAGCGCACTAAGCGTCGAAACAGTAGCGGGTCATTGTTCACCAGGGCAAAAAACATGGCGTAGCTTTGCCCTTCCGAGGTTGTAATCTGCCGCGCATCAGAGACGTCAATCACTCGCCCTTGAGCACTGATCATCGTTTGCTGAAAAGTATTCCAATCCTGCCAAGGCGGAGCAGTGCTGCACAGATTTTTTGCTTGTACAGCAGTCACTGTGAACACGAGCAAAGCGCTCATTAATACTCTACGCATCATACTCTAGGCGTCTACGCGCAAGCAGACGAAGTGTGTGCCAAAGCATCACAGATAGAATTAAAACCACAAAAAACGCTATAGCCGCTAGTAATAAAGGACGCTCAGACAAGTGGTACCAAAGCCACTCCCACCACGGCAACTCGCCCACGTAATAAACAGTCCCAGCACTGTGATAACTCACGCCAGACTCTCGAATTAGCGCAACAGAGCCTTTGATATTTTCACGCAGCCCCGGGTTGTTTAGTGCATGAGTTAACAAGTTGAAATCTTCATCACTGCTCGCCAACAAACCCACAATACTGCGCTGCGGATAGAGCTCTGACTGTAAACCGATAATAGCTGCCATAGGCGCTAAAGATTGCACATCTACAGACGACTGAGGCTCTCGTTCTGTTTGGTTAGCTTGCAGTAGATGGCTATTTTTTTGATCAGAGCTCCCCCCTACCACGCGTGCTTGACGTAAGCGTGTTTGCGTATTGTGCAAGAGCAAGTGCGCATCAGATCGTTCCTTAATGGCTTGCGGCAAGCTACCTATAAGCAGCAGATCCGCATCCATTTGACTGGCTGCTGACCAGTCATCCATGATTCTTATTTTTAGCGCAGGATAGCCAATTTGCGCGCCCATTTTGCTCATAACCTCAAGTACTAAACGCGCTTGCTTGGCACTGGGTGCAGACGGCACGACAACAACCGTTTCTGATAAATCAGCCATACGGCTGAACGGAAAAGCACTGCCAGCAAACGCATATAAGTTCGGCATCGCTAAATAGTGACGAAAACCTGAAAAATCGATAACTGAGTTTTCATCAATGGCAGCACGCACATCAACCGGCAAGTTTGTTTGGCAAGTATCACGCTGCGCACTTGCCAGCGTACTCGCAAATGAAAAATCAAAACGAATTTGGTTGTTATCGCCAACCTTGAGCGCTGGGATTAACAATCCTTGATTGACGCTGGCTCTTTCGTTGTTTCTTAAAGGCAAACGGATTTTTGTTAACAAACCCTGCTCATCACTTGGCCGCAAGCTATAACTATGTATGAAATTATCATTGATGCTTAAATTTAATCGTGAATCATCCGTTTTCGACGGTGGCGTATAGCGATAGATAACTGATGTGGGAATGCCACTGTTGCGCCAAATAAATAAATCTGGCGGCAAATTAAGATTCAGCGCAATGGGCCGTGGAATAAGCCCAGACACCTCAAGTTGGCCTGGGTAACTTACCAGCTCTGAGAAAAACACAGGGCGCTCTGTGCTGACCCAGTTCGGCGCATCGTAAGGCTGACGGGGCGTTATGCTTTGCACCTCATTGATGCTGACACTTTGCCCTCGAAACAATGGATTGCCTATAGCAAGAGCAGAGGCTGCAGTGATTAAGTCGTCATCATCTCTGCCTAACACCAATAGCATTTTATAATACGGATTGTCTGGCAGGCTAATGAGGTCAACAACAGGCCCGCTTACTTGTGGGTAATCCTTCAAGAACTCAGGGCGTTGCACATTCGTTGCAAAAACAATGGCATGCTGCTCAGGTAAAGTACTGTAATGCACGGGGAAACTGATATCGCGCCATTGTGCCTGCGTTCCAAAGTAAGATGAAAGGATTGTACCTGCTTGCATTTGTTGATTGCTTGGCGCACCTGCAAAGACAAAAGGCAGCTCTTGCGCCTGCATATCACCCGCATCAAAAAAGGGTTCTGGAAAAAAAGACAAATCATTGGTAATTGCTAAGGCTTGCTGATTGATCCGTATCTGAGTTTTTTTACTGATATCTAACCACAATGAAGAGTGCGCTAAGTCCTCACAAATTTCGGTGTAGTGCCCTACAAACTCTAAACGTATACGGTTAAAAGTGATCATCATGCGAGGATCTAACTTAATCGTTTTACGCACCTGCTGCCCTGTATCTGCTGCCTCGATATGAATAACACCCATCATTTCCTCATTTAAGTACACGCGCAAATGAGAAAGCCTTGGCAGTAAAGCAGGCGACGGGGTAAACACTAATTCCAGCTCTGCATCCGTTATAAGCTGGTCACGACGTACCGTAAACTCCAGTTGCTGCGTGTTATCTATACCCAGTAATTTATAACTATCACCCTGTGCCAATTGGGTTAGCGCGTAAGTATCGCTGCGCAAAGGTGCTAAAACTGGCGCTTCAGCAATTGAATTGCCTAGCATTACAGCACTCTCAATGCTTTCTATCTGCCGTGAGGACTCGTCCAGTGTTTGCGCATGTACTGCGTTATATAAAAAACAAAATAGCACGCCTACAAGGCTCACATGCAACTTATACAACAAGGGCTTTAACATAATGTTTAGTAGACTCATATTAGTAAGTAATGGGGTGATTACGTGGTAAAAAAGACAGCACCCATGCCACCAACTGAGTAAGCCACTTAACAAGCCTACTCAGCGGAAAAGGTAAATATTTAGCTAAGTGCTGATAGCCCGACACACTTAGTAAGACAACATCAATAAAACTTTGCATCGGCCGGTCAAGTGAAAAATCACGATTATGGGTTAACCAAGCATCCGCTCGAGCAAAGGTACACTGCACAAAATCAATTTGCTGTTGCTTGCTCAGGGTTTTAAAATGAATACCAACACTCTCATCTATGCTGCGACTCACACGACCTGGGAAGCTAAATTGTCGTGCACCGCGCACCAAGATCAAATCAACGAGGGCACCCACCTTAAGCAATGCCGTATCAGCCAGTTTTACTCCCACCCCTGCATCTGAATAATCAGTTAAGGTGCCGCTATACATGTAGCCATCTGTATCAATCAGATCGACAGGCAAATTGGTGGTAATTCGGTGACTATGTCGAGTTTGTCGCACTTCCGCAGCCACACCAACAGCGGCACCTAACACAATTAAGTTATACGCAACCCACAGCATGGTAATGATGACGGTGGCGTGTTCATCCACGGGGCCGCTCCACAGCCGCCAAATACCAAAAGCCACTCCTAAAAAATTAAGCAGCGCTAAGAGCACATAAGGCTTGGCCATCTTCCAGTCAAAATATTCATGCTCAATCAAACCGCCTTTTTCTGTCACATTAAACTGACCTTTATTAGGCGAAAAGAGTGCAACAGTGGTTGGCCTTGCGATATACCAAGACAAAACAGTTTCATAGATTTCACCCCAAAAGGTGCGTCTATATGCTCCCTGAGTGGCAGAGTTGGTTATGCTGGCATGGATCATATGTGGCAGCACATAAAGCATAATGGCGATTGCTGGTGCGTAAATAATATAGGAGTGGAACAATAAGAAAGCCAGTGGTGCAGTTAAATAAATAATACGCGGTATGCCTGCAAGAAAATGCATCATCGCATTGACGTAACACAAGCGCTGGAATAGGTTTAAGCCCTTGCCAAGCATGGGATTATCCGTGCGGAAAATTTGCGCCATGCCGCGCGCCCAGCGAATACGTTGTCCAATGTGTGCTGAAAGGCTTTCTGTGGCTAAACCCGCCGCCATCGGAATTCGTAGATACGCGGAATTATAGCCTGCACGATGCAAACGCAAAGCGGTATGGGCATCTTCAGTGACAGTTTCTACCGCAAAACCACCAATCGACTCAACCGCACTACGCTTTAAGACTGCACAAGAGCCACAAAAGAACGCCGCATTCCACAAGTCATTACCGTCTTGAATCAAGCCATAAAAAAGCGCATTTTCATTGGGCTGTTTACCGTAGTGATCAAGGTTACGCTCAAACGGATCAGCGGAGAAAAAGTGATGCGGTGTCTGCACCAATGCTAATTTTTCATCACGCAAAAACCAGCCAACGGTTAATTGTAAAAAAGAACGACTAGGGACATGATCGCAATCAAAAATGGCCACAAGATCAGCCTCTGTTTGCTGCAAAGCATTGTTCAGGTTGCCAGCCTTTGCATGGCGATTACCCGTTCGTACGATATAACCAATGCCCGCTTCCTCAGCAAACTCACGCAGGGCATCACGGCGACCATCATCAAGTAGATGAATGCGTAACTTATCTGCCGGCCAATCCATACCCAGCGCAGCATACACAGTCGGCTTGATAACACTGAGGTCTTCATTATAGGTAGGAATCATCAAGTCAACCGTTGGCCAGAGCGCTCGGTCTGCAGGTAATGGGGCAACTTTACGATCTAGTGGCCAGGCCGTTTGAATATAACTCATGACCAAAACAACCCAAGAATACGTCTCGGCAGCCAACAAAATGAGCCCAAAGAGCAGGTCGACATTGCTATTCCAGTTTAAAGTGGAAGTATAACGCCACCAAATATAGCGCGCCGATACCGTCAGAGATAATACAATCAATAATAAAGTTGGAAAACGTCCGGGGATGCGCCGCACCAGCATTGCTGCTCCCCAAAGCAGCACTACAAAGATGAATTGGGCCAAGAGACTAAACGGCTGTGTTACCAAAAGCACGGCTAAACACATCAGCACCGCAACAAACACATAAAAAATCGCCTTTTTGAGCCGGCTTTTTGCGATATGCTGCATTAAGTGGCGCGGATTCGCAAAAGCATGACGTAATGGGCTCTGCGCTACTGCAGGTTTAATCCCTCGTGCTAAAAAGCGCCCCAGATAACGACGCCAGCGCAATATTCTCGACCTTGTTTTTTTTAAATAGGCAACATACCAAACTGTTTGCGCTGTAGGGATGCGCACAAACACTAACCATATCACCTGCAGGGTATAGCGCAGCGGATCTGCAGGCTGATAGGGCCGCTGCGTCAAGTGTTTAAACCAAGGCTGATAGCGCTGCCAAAGTTGTTGCCATGCTTGATCTTCTAGGCGTAAAAACATATAAGCCAACATTTTCACACAAACAAATAAAGCCGCTGTTATCGACCCCATCTGCTGCCCTCGGGCATTTCGGTATTGCTGGCTGAGCTCAGGCAATTTATGACGCTGAATCATCAAGCAGCACCGCGCTGCACTAAACACCAGGTTGCTAAACTTAATACATCTTGCGCACTCGAAGAGTCAGGAAAGTAGCTTGTCGCTGGCATTTTATGCGCAAAAGCTTCTTGCACATGTAAATCTTGACGCACACTGATTGGCACCAAATGCTTTGCATAGCGTATATTCCAGTCCAATAAAACCGTATCACTTAAACGCTGCTTAACATCTAGTTGATTAACAACTATTTTTGTCTTTTCTGCTAAATGATGCTGTCCTAATAAGATATGACTGGCCATATCCGCATGAGTGACTAATAAATGTAAGTCACTGCTCTGGTGCAAACGGGCATGCTGTCCGCGCGTATCTGCTGCGTCAAAAATCACCCATGAACAGCCTGTAGCAGCACTTAATTTTTCATTAAGCCATAACGCTGGCGCACTGATGGGCGTATCCATATGCACGCCCAGCGCTGTTAAGCCATGACGCCCATAGGGTAAGACATAAAAATTATCTTTAACTTGATACGTCTGCCGCTCCCAGCCACTGCCATTGGCTTCAGCCAGCGCCCAGCCCTGCTTGTCAGCATAAGGGAGCCTCTGAAAATCTCAGCTTATTATTGAGCTTTTCAGAAAATGACTCGAAAACTCAAAAAAACAGCTAAAAAAGGCCGTTTTCGAGGTAAAACCACCTCTTTTAGCCCTTAATTCGCCGTTTTGGCGGATTAAGGGCGCACTAACCCTAAGCCAGCAAGTATTTTCTGCTGATCATGAGGTTCGTTAGTCCTGCTAGCAGGCATAAACGGTTATGGTTTTTATCAAGCCCTTTGTAACGGACTTTGTTATAGCCAAATACGCACTTGATGTAGCGAAACGGATGCTCAACTTTAGCGCGTAGCTTGGCTTTCATTTTTTCAATTTCCTGCTCATTTTCGGTCATGGTTTTACGCTTACTGATTCGAGCACTGATCAGCCAGGCAAGATTTTTGCGCTCTTTGTTTTCCCTGCGTTTTTCAACACCTAGGTATCCAGCATCACCAAATACACGCTTTTCTTCGCCATGTAGAAGGCTTGCAGTCATGGTTACGTCGTGCACATTGGCAGCCGTACTTTCCACGCTATGAATCATACCTGTGACATCATCCACGCCGATATGCATCTTCATGCCAAAGTGCCATTGGTTGCCTTTCTTGCTGGAATGCATTTCTGGGTCGCGCTTGCGGCTTTGATTTTTCGTTGAGCTCGGTGCGGAAATAATGCTGGCATCCACAATGGTGCCTTCGCGAAACAGCAAGCCTTGATGCTGCAAGTGCTTGTTAATTTCCTTCAGAAATAGCTTGCCCAGCCCATGCTTTTCAAGGAAGTGACGGAAGTTTAAAATCGTTGTTTCATCAGGAATATTGTCTGACAAACGCAATCCTGCAAAGCGGCGTATTGATTCAATTTCATACAGCGAATCTTCCAGAGCAGGATCGCTAAGGTTGTAGAACAACTGCAAGCAATGCACACGCAGCATCACACTGAGCGGATAAGGGGACGCCCCATTTCACCTTTTGGGTAATGCTTAGCGGCGCGATTCTCCAAGCGCTTCCAAGGAATAATGGCATCCATTTTTTCCAAGAAAATCTCACGACGCGTCTTACGCTTTTTGTTCTGGTACTCTGCTTCGGCAAAGGTCAGTTGGCTCATGATTCGGCTCACTGGGCAAAAAAAAGGTCGATGCGGCTATTATCGCAAAAAGTGGGGAGTTATTCAGAGGCTCCTAAGGTATATTAAAATACAGGCGTAAAAGATCACTGGGGTTTAAATCAATCAGTAATACTGACTCCCCCATTAGACTCAGTGCATCAGCAAGCATTGCAGCAATACTAGTTGCTCCCACTCCCCCGCGCAGCCCAACTACAGTTACTTGCATATAACGCCTCTTGCACCCTCTAAAATCAACACTTAAAAATAGCTCTTAGTCATTTTAATCTTTGCTCCATGTATCCCACTCAGCAAGTAAAGGCCATTCACCTAAAGAGGCTTCCCAAGCTTGTATCGAAGCAATATCTACATAATTAAAAGAATCCATTTTAAGCTGCTTTTTGAGCAGCTCAACATCATCAGATAAAGCCAAACTAGTCTTATTAAAAGCTGAGATTGCATGTTTCTTATCGTGCATACTTAACCCAATCACGTTCGCCTAAGCGCAGATAAGGAACACCTTGATAATTCATCATGACTGTTCCACTATTTTCCGAAATAGCTTGAGTCTCTGGTAAGTCAGATATCAGTGTTCGCCACTCAACTTGCGGCTGGTCAAACACATCTCTTTTGATCACTCTAGAAATGAGTTCAGATAATGCTAAATAACTGGTCGGCGTACTAATTTGAAGAGTCGTCTCAGGAGCAATTGCCTGCGTACCAATAAAACGAACGCCAACCGGCACGTGGGTAATGTCGGACGTAGGTATTTCACGCATACCAGGTATTTGCATACGGTCACCTTCCAATGCAGCACCATGCTCTGGCACAAAAACCACCATCACTTGGCGATCGCTGGCTGCTAACACATCCATAAAAGCATCCAAGTCATCCAGTAATGTTTTTGCCCGCTTAGCATAAGGTGATGAACGACTACCGCCGTCCAATGTTGCTTCACGATTACCGTCGTGCAAGCTAATCGTATTGTATAAAAGTGCGGCTGATGATGTGTTTTGCTGTAGCCGATCAGTCCACCATAACTTTAAAGCATCATAATCCCCCCAAATAGGGCTGCCATCAAACGCCTTAAGTTTAGGTTTAATATTGCTAGGAATCATTGGTGGTGACGCAAAGCCAGCCAAGCTTAATTCATCAATAAAGCCTTCAAACTCACCGGTATGGTTAAGTGCTGCGTTGCCAGTAAAGCCAAACTGTTTTAAGTTATCAAAGAGATGGCACTGTCGATCTGCTGGCTGGTACAAAGCTTCATGAGCAGTCTGCCCGCAGCTGGCGCGCATCAAGCGTAAAACAGCAGGCCCGCTATAGGAGGTGGCAGAATTAAAGTTATCAAAGATAATATCCATTTTTGCAAATAATGGATGCTGCGTGAGCTGACTGACCTCTAGGTCAGTCCATGCCAGTGAGCAAATATTTAACAGCAACACATCAAATGGCGCAGCATCAGCGAGCGGCAATGCAAACTCAGTCATTCGACTTTGTTCTGCCGTATAAAACCGTTCAAGCTCTTCATTGAGCAGGCTATTAAGATCGCTACCTTGCAAACTCGCAGCTTGCGGATTGTCAGTAACGATATTTAACCGCTGCGTCACTGTATTTGCGGTATCAGCCCATAATAATCGCGGCACACCTGGAACACTAGGTAATACCGCTAGCAGTAAAGCCAGCAGCGTCCAGGCCGTCATTCGTAACCACTGTGTCAGAAACAGATAAACAACTATAAAAATAAAGCCGATACCCAATAACTGCCAATTAATAAAGCGCAGAGCCAGCTCTAACATATACGCATTTGAAAACTTCAATATGTCAGGCTGTTCAAGTAAACGACTAAATGGTGGCAACCAACTATCGTAATACAGCAATGCAATAGCAGCAGGTAAAGCGAATAAACCCCGTGTTATATGCAGTTTTTTAAACTTTACAGGTAAGAGTAGAAAGGCTGCTAATAACAGATTATAAAAAACATCAAAACCAATAAAATCGGCCCAATATAATGCTATTTTCGCTAGAAAGTAAAAATTCCACAGACCGAAGCCTCGCCATAAATCGCTGCGCTGTAATTCAATCTCAGCTTTAATATCAGTCACCACTATCAGTCTCTTTTTTCAAGCCAGAAATATCCCGACGACGTACAGCATGCGCTTGTAAATACCGCGCTGGTAATATTCGAATTGACAGCCATCGCCATACTCTTTTGCAGAGCAAGGTCACTATGCAGCCACAAAACACACCTATTAGAAAAAGCCCCACTTGTATTATCCTAGAATTCTGATTGGGTTTGGCTGCGTAAGTTTAAGGGCTTAAGCTGCGGCTTAAACAAAATAGACGTACGCCGATCGTGTTTCTCGCTACGCTGCGTAGGGTGAACTGCTAAGCAATTTTCTCTCACCTGCTCTAGCGTAGAGTTAGCTTGTGTTTTGTTTAGTATCTGCATCCGCCTAACATGATCTTCAATACTGACATGCTCTGTGTGCACTTGGTGCTCTGATACTATGTCTTGCATCGGCAAAGAAAACACACGCTGCAAAGCAATCTCAATAAAGTCCTGATGGCAGCCAAACAAAAACAAATGCATAACTCCATTTGCTGCACAAGCCACGTCACCTTGACGGTCTATTCTTAACTGCCCCATCAACTGCTCAACACTCAGCGCAGGAGCTGGGCGCATTGCAACTAAAACACCACCTGCATCTACAGCAGAAGCGTTCATTAAGACACGCTTTAAATAGGCAGTGAACTCCGGCACTGAGACAATCCCTTTGATATCATCAGGCGCTTTTATTTTAGCAATAGCAGATTCCAAGTTGTGTGTTAAAGGCTGATTACTCTGTTGATTTTTTAAGTTTTCCAATATACCGAAGAATCGTGCTAAATGTGTATCAGCAGAGACCACTGTAGCGGCACCGCACTGCAGCAATAATTGCACTTCTTGATTGCGCAGCACTTGCTTCATTTCACGCACCACTATACTTATAGATAGCCCTCTCTGCTGGCGCAGCTTGTATAATGTTCGAGCCAAGGATTCAAGTTCATTATTCTCAGACAATGCAAATACAAAGGTGCCGCGCACAACTATTTGCGCCGCATCAACCAGCCCTTGCCAATCTTCAGCAATACGCCATTTTTCTGCCATAAAGACAGGAGCACCTTCTAATACACTGCGCTGTAAAAACACTTCACCTAACGCTTTTTTCACTGGCAACGCAGCAGTTTTTAACAGCTCATATCCGATATTTTTATCTTGCAAAAAAAACTGCTGGGCAGCCTGTACACCTAAGTTGTTGACCCAGTAATCAAGCTGATAAATATAACCATTTTCTTGCGTCTTTAAATGCCCGAGGCCCGATAAAAAAACACTTTCAGCGATTAGTGGCAGGCTCATATACTGAGCTTGCTCGCCATATGCCAAAATTAACAAAATACAACCATTACCTTCACACCAATCGCGCCAATTTTTAAGCACAATATGAGTGTTTTTTTCTAGAAAGCTAAGCGACTCTATTGGCAGCAAGCATACGATCAAGCGCTTACTAGGTTTGAGTCTTCGATCCAATTGCTTAGTCAGCTGCACTACAGCCTTTGGCATCTCACCTCGTAAAGAATAGCTACGTAATTCAGCCGGCCCTTGATCTTCTTTAAGAGCAGAAATAATCACAGGAATTTTGTCGCTGCCAACCACTACCGCACGGTTGTTAAAGTCTAAAGCGGCCAAGGTTTGCGTAGCAAAACGCAAAGCATTGACATGAGTATCCATACTCAGCCAATAGACTGAGCCAAATCGCATTTGCTGGTATTCTTGAAGACAGCCTGTTATGCCTATCGAAGGCACCATAAACTCACGCGCACTACCGTGACGAGTATTCATAATTTGCCAATAATTTAAAAACCAAGGAGCCGCTGACTAAATCGTAATCTCTAGTAAGCGCAGAGGCCTATGTTATTGATTTCACTAGATACCGGCATACGTACAAATGATAAAACTAGGTTTATACAGTATTTCCCTAACAATCTAATATTTTCATGAAATCAGCAGAACTTAAGCAGTTTTAATTACAGCTTTACAAACAAAGATAGACTCATTAAGCAGCCTCTATTATATAAAGCCACTCTTCTAAATATTCATCATGCATAACTGCTTAAATATACAAGCACATAGCTATTACGTCAATAAATCATACAGCCATTTAATTGGCGTCAATATTTTATACAATCTATCTTAATAGCACAGTTATACACGATACAGCCAGACACCGCCTGCATAACTTACATTGCCATTTATTTCAAATTCGGTCAGTAAAGTTAGCACCTCTGGCAATGGCAATTCACTGAGCTCAACCAGTTCATCAATATTCAACGGCTGTGCTTTTAACAAGTCAAGCAACGGATGCTGAAGCGGAAGTGACTGCTGTATGGCTTTTTCCTCAGGCAGCCCTGTCAGTTGCCAGCCTCGCAGCGACTGCAAAATATCATCAACCGTTTCAATCAAGGTTGCACCATCACGAATCAGTTGGTGACATCCGCGCGCGCCTGGCGAATGGATAGAACCAGGAATCGCATACACCTCGCGGCCCTGCTCGGCAGCTAAGCGTGCGGTAATTAGCGAGCCGCTCGAAGGGCTGGCTTCCACCACCAACACGCCTAATGCAAGACCGCTAATAATACGGTTACGCCGCGGAAAGTGGCTGGCATGCGGCGCACTGTCTAGCGTCAACTCTGATACCAGCGCACCACCCTGCTCAACAAGAGTGCGCGCTAAACCACGATGCCGCGCTGGGTAGACTCGATTGAGCCCCGTACCCACCACGGCAATCGTTGCACCTTGCACATCTAGAGCACCCTGGTGGGCTGCCGCATCAACCCCAAGCGCTAAGCCACTGGTCACGGCAAAGCCACCTCTGGCCAAACTGCGCGCAAAACGCTGCGCCGTATCTAAACCGGGGCGTGTTGCTTGCCTACTGCCAACAATAGCGATTTGTGGCTGCTCCAAAACAGCAGGATCACCTTGCACAAAGAGCAATGGCGGCGCGCCGGTGGTCTCTTTCAACAAGGCTGGGTACTCAGGCATATCATGCAACAGCACATGCTGCTGCGTTTGCTCCGCCCAACGCAGCGCCAGCAACGCTTGCTCGCGCACGGTGGCGCAGCGCCGCGCATCAATACTGCTTTGCGGCATAGCAATTGCCCGCCACGCGGCGGCCGGCGCACTCAAGGCTGAACTGGCAGAGCCAAATACTTTAATTAATGCGTAGAATCGTTGTGGACCGATATCAGGAAGGCTATGTAAGCGCAAGCGCGCTTCAAGCTCTGCGGGTGAGCACTGCGTCATATCAACATCCTTATTACGAGCGAATGACGTCCTGCCATTCGTGCTGTTCAGTGTAGTAATCAAGCGCTAAAAAGCAAAAAAGCGCCCTAATTAAGGACGCTTTTGCTTTGCTACAGGTAGCACAGAGTCAGACTAAGGGTTTTTTACTTTATCCAAAACCGCTAACTGACGGCTGGCATACAGCACTAAACCATAGCTGAGCTTATCGTAGGTACGAAACACCATCAGTAAACCAGAGCGCTCATCTGGAATTTTCACCGAGTCACCACCAATACGATCGCGGACTGTTTCACCGGTTTTGTACACGGCTAAAACGTTGCCTTCAACGAGGCCATCGCGCGTACCTTTGTTAATGGTAACCACATCAAACTGACCAATTTGCGACACACCGCGTGGCACATCCAAGATCACGCCATCAATGGCTTCTTTAGGCTCACTCGGTGAGAACGTTGAGTTGATGGCACGCTCTTCAGTTGCAAACAAACGATCAGCAATACGCACTTCTTGGGTGGTGCGGGTTAACATCATGGTGCCAATTTCACCTTCAATGGCAACAATCTCACCACCACCAATATCATCAGCGTTAATGCCGAGAAATTCTTCAGTCACTGGATCAATATAGGTACGGCCTTGGCGGAAGATGCCATAAATGGCATTATCTTCAACAGCACCACGCACGTAAATGCGATCGCCTGCACCGCTGACCACGCGCTCAGCGTTACCAGCAACAACATACGGACCTGAAGCAAACTCTTCGGGTGTATTGACGATGCGATTGCTCAATAGGAAGCTATTAATGGCTTCTAAAGGAATCGTGGGGATGGCCTCAGCCATTGGCGTACTGCGGACTTTAGGGGACAACTTAATTGTGCCACGACTCGCACCTCGGTTTAACATGATGCGCGGCTGCCCATCAATGTATACTAGGTTTAAGCGATCACCTGGATAAATCAAGTGCGGATTAGCAACCTGTGGGTTAGCATGCCAAATTTCAGGCCATTTCCATGGCTTAGTTAGAAATCTACCGGAAATATCCCATAACGTATCGCCTTTAACGACAGTATAGGTGTCAGGGTGACCATCTTTTAACTGTACTTGAGCTTGTACTGTGGCAGTAGCAAGTAGTAACAGAGCAAGTAATGTTTTCCTCATGCGGTGAATCCCTTTATCATATGTCGACAGTGGAACGCCTAATGACAATTCCAGAACCCTATTTTGGCTTTACAGCCATTTCTTTATTATGCTGCGTGTCATAGTAGCAGTGCTTTCTAAATTTATTCCATAAGTACATCACAAACGCATATGGCAATTTTAAATATTCTTGAATATCCCGATCCTCGACTACGCACAATAGCTAAACCTGTGACGCAGGTCGATGATAAAATTCGCACCCTGATCGACGACATGTTAGAAACCATGTACGACGCTCCGGGTATTGGCTTAGCCGCAACTCAGGTTGACCAACATATTCGCTTGGTGGTTATGGATCTATCAGAAGATAAGTCTGCACCGCAAGTGTTTATTAATCCTGAGTTCGAAGTACTGACTGATGAAACCGACCTCTATCAAGAGGGGTGTTTATCGGTGCCCGGCTTTTTCGAAGATGTGCAACGCCCACAGCGGGTTAAAATCAATGCGCTCGACCGCGATGGCAAACCCTTTGAGCTGATAGCTGATGGTTTATTAGCGGTCTGCATTCAGCATGAGTGCGACCACTTGAACGGTAAGCTCTTTGTTGATTATTTATCATCACTGAAACGTGATCGCATTAAGAAAAAGCTTGAAAAAATTCATCGCCAGCAAAAAAATTAAACGTTTCCAAGTTTTAGCTGCGCACTGATATTCCTTCTGTTTTAGCAAGGTAATTGTATGTCTTCGTCTCTACGGATTGTGTTTGCCGGTACACCTGAGTTTGCTGCTAGGCATTTACAAGCATTACTCAATAGCGAACACAACATTGTAGCGGTGTATACACAGCCGGACCGTCCGGCTGGCCGCGGTCAAAAACTCACGCCCAGTGCAGTTAAGCAGCTCGCGCTTGCGCATGACATTCCTGTACTGCAACCGCAAAACCTGCGCAGTGCTGAAGCGCAGCAAGAGCTGGCTGACTTTAATGCTGATCTGATGGTGGTGGTAGCCTACGGTTTAATTCTGCCACAAGCCATTTTGGACACTCCACGCTTAGGCTGTATCAATAGCCATGCCTCACTGCTACCGCGCTGGCGCGGTGCCGCACCGATTCAGCGCGCGATTGAAGCGGGCGATAGCGAAACAGGCATTACCGTTATGCAAATGGAGGCAGGGTTAGACACCGGCCCCATGCTACTAAAAGTGAGCACGCCAATTTTAACCACTGATACGGGCGGCAGCTTGCATGATCGGTTAGCCACGCTGGGTCCTGATGCAGTATTACAAGCCATCCAAGGCTTAATTGATGGCAGCATAACCGCTGAAAAGCAGCTCGATGGTTTAGCCACATATGCGCACAAACTTAACAAGCAAGCTGCTCTGATTGACTGGCAGCGCCCTGCCACCGCTTTGGACTGTCAAATCCGCGCTATGCACCCATCACCTATTTGCCATACGCTCTTAGCCGGTGAAACCCTAAAAATTCATGCGGCCCTGCCTGCGCAAGGCCAAGGCCAGCCCGGTGAAATCCTCAGTGCTGAGCGCCAAGGTTTATTAGTGGCCTGTGGCGAGCAAGCGCTGCGTCTGACTCATCTGCAATTACCTAACGGCAAAGCTTTGGCCTTTAGTGATTTGCTTAACAGTAAAAAAGAGCTGTTTGTGCCGGGTCAGGTATTGGGTTTATGAACCCTCGCCTCGCCGCAGCACGCGCACTGGCTGCAGTGCTTGCGGGCAAAGCCTCGTTAGCCAGCAGCTTACCAACACAACTAGAACGCGTTAGCGATCGCGACAAAGGCTTAGTGCAAGAGTTGGCCTTTGGTACAGCACGCTGGCAACCGCGCTTATCTGCTTTAGCCGCGGCACTGCTCAGTAAACCGTTTCGCAAAGCCGATCAGGACATTGAGGCGCTGTTGTTAATTGGTTTATACCAGTTGCTCTACACCCGTATTCCAGCGCACGCAGCCATTGCAGAAACCGTTGGCTGTGCCACTGCGCTAAAAAAACCTTGGGCCAAAGGTTTACTCAACGCGGTGTTACGGCGTGCGCAACGCGAAGCCGAAACGCTACTTCCAACACTGGAAAAAGATCCTGTGGTGCTGACGGCGCACCCGCGCTGGCTGCAAAAATCACTTAAAGCTTTTTGGCCAGATGATTGGCTCGCCATTTGCGAGGCCAATAACAGCCACCCGCCCTTTACCCTGCGTGTTAATCAACGCGTCTCTAGCCGAGCAGCGTATTTAGCCAAATTAACTGAAGCGGGTATTGCTGGGCAAGTGACACCCTTCAGCGCAGACGGCATCACCTTAGCCACGCCTTGTGATGTCACCGCGCTACCTGGTTTTACTGACGGTGCGGTCAGTGTGCAGGATGAAGCAGCGCAACTGGCAGCTGACTTATTGATGCTCGAACCTGAGCAGCGGGTGCTGGATGCCTGCTGCGCACCCGGTGGAAAAACCTGTCATATTTTAGAAAGCCAGACAGACTTGCGCGAGGTCGTGGCGATTGATTTGGAGCCGCAGCGCTTAGAACGGGTTAAAGAAAACCTAGCGCGCTTAAAATTAAACGCCACTCTTCTTGCTGGAGATGCCCGCGCCACAGATCAGTGGTGGGATGGCCAGCAGTTCCAACGTATTTTGCTCGATGCACCTTGCTCAGCAACTGGAGTGATTCGTCGTCACCCAGATATTAAACTTACCCGTCAAGCCGACGACATCGCCGCGCTCGCACAACTGCAAGGCGAGCTGCTGGATGCCTTATGGCCGACACTGGCAGAAAACGGTATCTTGCTGTACGCCACTTGCTCTACATTACCGACCGAGAACAGTGAAGTGATTGCGGCTTTTTTACAGCGCACTGACGATGCACAAGAGTTGCCGTTCAGCGCAATATTTGGCAAAGCACAAGCACACGGTCGTCAATTGCTTGCGCAAGTCGGTGGTCATGATGGTTTTTACTATGCCCGCCTGAGCAAACAAGCGCCAACACAGAGTATTTGAGGACACCCTATGAAAATTATTATTCTCGGCGCTGGGCAGGTTGGCGGTACACTTGCAGAGCACTTGGCTAGCGAAGCCAATGATATTACCGTGGTCGACACTGACTCGGAACGTTTGCGTGATCTAGGCGACCGCTTAGATATTCGCACGGTGCTAGGACATTGCTCTTTTCCAACTATTTTGCGCCAAGCCGGTGCTGACCACGCCGACATGCTGGTGGCCGTCACCAATAGTGATGAAACCAATATGGTTGCCTGCCAAGTCGCGCATACGCTGTTTCGTACACCTACAAAAATTGCCCGCGTACGCGAATCAGCCTATCTAACCCGTACTGAGCTGTTTGATAATGACGCCATCCCGATTGATGTCTTGATCAGCCCAGAACAAGCTGTCACTAACCATATTAAACGCTTAATTGAGTACCCAGGTGCACTGCAGGTACTGGATTTTGCTGAAGGCAAAGCACAATTAGTGTGTGTGCGCGCCCACTATGGCGGGCCACTGATTGGCCAAGAACTACGCCAATTACGCGCACATATGCCCAATGTTAACGCCCGCGTTGCTGCTATTTTCCGTCGTGATCGGCCTATATCCCCACTGGCGATACCATTATCGAGGTGGATGACGAGGTGTTTTTCATTGCTGCACGCACACACATTCGTGCAGTGATGAGTGAATTGCGACGCATGGAGGACAGCTACCGCAAAGTCATTATTGCCGGCGGTGGACAGATTGGTGAACGTCTGGCTGAGGCGATTGAAAGCCGCTATCAAGTTAAAATTATTGAGATTAATCCAGCGCGTTGTCGCTATCTATCAGACAGTTTAGACACCACTGTAGTGCTACACGGCAGTGCCTCTGACCGTGACCTATTGGTAGAAGAAAACATCGACGAAACTGATATTTTCTTAGCGCTGACCAATGACGATGAAGCCAACATCATGGCATCCTTGCTAGCAAAACGCTTGGGCGCACGTAAAGTGATGGCGATTATTAATAACCCTGCCTACGCAGATTTAGTGCAAGGCGGCGCGATTGATATTGCTATCAGCCCGCAATTAGCAACCCTCAGCACCTTACTAACGCATGTACGCCGTGGCGATATTGTCAGCGTTCACTCGCTGCGGCGCGGTGCTGCGGAAGCGATTGAAGTGATTGCCCATGGTGATCGTAAATCCAGTAAAGTCATTGGCCGCAAGGTGAGCGAAATTAATTTGCCGCCAGCGACCACCATTGGTGCGATTATTCGTAATGACGAAGTGTTAATCGGTAGCAAAGATATTGTTATTCAGCCTGATGATCATTTTATTTTATTTATGGTTGATAAAAAATACATCCGTGATGTGGAGCGCTTGTTCCAGCCCGGCTTAACCTTCTTTTAACCTATACCTTAGACACCCATTAACGAGTAGCCTGCATGCACTTTGCCGCGATTGGTCGAATTCTTGGCGTTTTACTGATGCTGTTTAGCCTCAGCCATGTCCCTCCATTGTTGATTGCTTTGTATGATGGCGGCGGCTCCAGCTCAAGCTTTCTTTGGGCCTTTGCCATCACGGTATTAACTGGGCTGTTTATTTGGCTGCCAGTACGCAGCGCGCGCGCTGAATTGCGGGTACGCGATGGCTATTTAATTACCGCTCTATTCTGGATCGTACTGGGCACCTTCGGGGCCATTCCTTTTCTGCTCTCGCCCAGTCCCGATATGGGCATCAGCGAATCGCTGTTTGAGGCTTTTTCTGGGTTAAGCACCACCGGCGCCACAGTGCTGACCGGAATTGATCAATTGCCGCGCTCTATTCTCTATTATCGTCAGCAACTGCAATGGCTCGGCGGCATGGGGATCGTGGTGCTGGCTGTCGCCATTATGCCGATGCTTGGCGTGGGTGGTATGCAGCTGTATCGCACAGAAATGCCAGGCCCACTGAAAGACAATAAACTGTCACCACGCATTGCTGACACAGCAAAAACATTATGGCTGATTTATTGCGCGCTAACTTTGCTCTGCGCTCTGGCCTATTGGGCTGCGGGCATGAACCTCTTTGATGCCATTGGTCACAGCTTCTCAACCGTTGCCATTGGTGGTTTTTCCACCCATGACGCCAGTATTGGTTACTTTGATAGCTCTCTGATTGAAATGATCTGTATCTTCTTCATGGTTATTTCAGGGATGAACTTTGCTTTGCACTTTTTAGCCTTGCGCAGCCGTTCACTTAAAGCCTATTTAACTGATCCAGAGTGTCAAACCTATCTGAAGATTTTGGCCGCCGTGATTGTCGTTGCGACCGTTGTCTTGGTCATCTATAACCACTATGACAATCCATTACTGTCATTACGCTACGCCGCTTTCCAAGTGGTATCAGTAGCGACCACCACAGGTTTTGGCATCACTGACTTCAGTCTCTGGCCGAGTTTTTTGCCATTTTTATTGCTGTACACCACCTTTATTGGTGCCTGTGCCGGCTCCACTGGTGGTGGCATGAAGGTGATGCGCGTAATGCTCCTGTATCGCCAAGGCCAGCGTGAGATTCAGCGCCTGTTACACCCTAACGGTGTGTTTACCATTAAGCTGGGTAAGCGCAAAGTGCCTGACCGTGTGATTGAATCAGTCTGGGGCTTTTGTGTGGTATATATGGTGACGTTCTTTACCATGATGCTGGCGTTGCTGGCCTGCGAACTGGACCCGATCACTGCCTTCTCAGCATTAGCGTCGTGCATGAATAACCTCGGCCCCGCGCTGGGTGACGCTACCGCACACTATGGCAGCCTACCCGATGCCGCACACCTGATTCTCAGTTTGGCCATGATTCTCGGGCGCCTTGAAGTGTTCTCCTTGCTGATTCTATTATCACCAGCCTTTTGGCGTTACTAAAGTGCAACGCTGCTCAGGCCTGATACCTGAGTAGCGCCCAGCTACAGGCTTATTGCGTTTGCGCCAGATACTCATCCTTCAAACGCACGTAATTGGCAGCAGTATAGGTAAAGTAGGTCATTTCTTGCTCAGTCAGCGCGCGCACTCGCTGTGCTGGACGGCCCACATATAAATAACCTCTGGTGAGATGTTTACCCGGCGGCACTAAACTGCCTGCACCCAGCACCACATCATCGTCGATACGTGCGCCATCCATAACGATCGACGCCATACCAATCAACACCCGTGAGCCAATGCTGCAACCATGT
This sequence comes from Pseudomonas sp. C27(2019), assembly GCF_008807395.1. Lineage (GTDB taxonomy): Bacteria > Pseudomonadota > Gammaproteobacteria > Pseudomonadales > Pseudomonadaceae > Denitrificimonas. The sequence continues at coordinate 3,906 of NZ_CP043320.1, read as the reverse complement.
AGCAAGGCCTGATGACCAATAGTGACATCGTCACCAATTGTCAGCGGATAACCTTCGGGTTATACGGCCCCGCATGGGTGATATGCAACACACTGCCATCTTGCACGCTACTGCGCGCACCAATGCGAATCCGGTGCATATCACCACGAATCACCGCCTGCGGCCACACCGAACAATCATCAGCTAACTGCACATCACCAATCACCACTGCACTGGGGTCAATAAATACCCGACTTCCACACTGTGGTAATATTTGGTTATAGATTCTAATCGACACAATAGAAACCTTAGGCCGCGTAGGCACTGATTTGTATTAAGATAGACACATGATTGGCCCGATACAGGCCATCCCTTTTTTGTATTTACAGGTATTCCCGTGACTGATCAAGACAATCCTCTGCTGCAAGATTTCGACCTACCCACCTATTCTGTTATTCGGCCTGAGCATGTTGAGCCGGCCATCGATACGATTTTAGCTGATAGCCGTGCGGCCATTGAGCATTTATTAAGCACACAAGAGCAACCCACATGGGACAGCTTGGTGCTACCGATGGACGAACTCGGCGCGCGCCTAGGCGAAGCTTGGAGCCCAGTCAGTCACCTCAACGCTGTCTGCAACAGCCCAGAGCTGCGCGTTGCCTATGCCTGCCTGCCTAAACTGTCTGAATTCTGGACTGAGCTTGGGCAAAATCGCGCCCTGTTTGATGCCTATCAAGCGCTGGCCAATAGCCCTGCCCGCTGAGCAGTTTTCAGTTGCGCAGAAAACTATTTTAGAACATGAGCTGCGCGATTTTCGTTTATCGGGTATTGATCTCGAGCCGGCTAAACAAAAGCGCTATGGTGAGATTCAAATGCGCCTCTCGGATCTATCCAGCAGCTTTTCTAATAACGTGCTGGATGCCACCCAAGCCTGGACCAAGCATATTACTGACGAGCAGGCCTTAGCTGGTTTAACCGATTCTGCTAAAGAACAAATGGCTCAAGCCGCGCAAGATAAAGAACTGGATGGCTGGTTAATTACCCTTGAGTTCCCCAGCTATTATGCTGTGATGACTTACGCTGACGACCGCAACCTGCGCGAAGAGGTCTACCGTGCCTACAGCACGCGCGCCTCTGATCAAGGCCCCAATGCAGGTCAACTGGATAACTCACCGGTGATGGCTGAGATCCTTGATTTACGCCTAGAGCTGGCGCAGTTACTGGACTTTAAGAACTACAGCGAGCTGTCACTGAGCACCAAAATGGCTGAATCAACCGAGCAAGTCTTAACCTTCTTGCACGATTTAGCCGAGCGTAGCAAACCTTCTGCTGAGCAAGATCTAACTGAGCTGCGCGCCTTTGCTGCAGAGCATAATGTCAGTGATTTAAACAGCTGGGATGTGGGTTACTTCAGCGAAAAATTGCGTGAACACGCGCTATGACATCAGTGAAGAAGAACTGCGTGCTTACTTCCCCATCGATAAAGTTCTCAGCGGCCTGTTTGCCATTGTTGAACAACTATACGGCATTAAAATCACTGAGCTGAGCGACTTTGATAGCTGGCATCCAGATGTGCGCCTGTTTGAAATCACTGAAGATGGCAAGCATGTGGGACGCTTCTTCTTTGACCTGTACGCCCGCTCACACAAGCGTGGCGGCGCATGGATGGATGGCTCACGTGACAAATTCCGCGCTTCATGCGGGACTCTGGTTAACCCAATTGCTTACCTGGTATGCAACTTCACTCCAGCCAGCCAAGGCAAACCTGCGCTGCTAACCCATGATGAAGTCACTACCTTATTCCACGAATTTGGCCATGGCCTGCACCATTTGCTGACCCGCATTGAGTTTGCTGGTGCATCTGGGATCAACGGTGTTGTTGCTTGGGATGCGGTCGAGCTACCCAGCCAATTTATGGAAAACTGGTGCTGGGAGCCGGAAGGCTTGGCTCTGATTTCTGGGCACTACGAAACACACGAGGTTTTGCCTAAAGTACTTTTAGATAAAATGCTTGCCGCGCGCAACTTCCAGTCCGGCTTGATGATGTTGCGCCAGCTGGAGTTTTCCCTGTTCGACTTTGAATTGCATAGCAGCCATGGTGATGGCCGCAGCGTATTGGATGTTCTCAACGCAGTGCGTGAGCAAGTGGCAGTGATGACACCACCGAGCTGGAACCGTTTTGCCAACAGCTTTGCGCATATTTTTGCTGGTGGCTACGCTGCCGGTTATTACAGCTACAAGTGGGCCGAAGTGCTATCAGCTGATGCGTTCTCACGTTTTGAAGAAGAGGGTGTGCTCAACCCAGACACAGGCCGTGCGTTTCGTGATGCCATCCTCGCTAAAGGTGGCTCACAATCACCCATGCAACTGTTTATCGAATTTCGCGGACGCGAGCCGAGCATTGATGCGTTACTGCGTCACAGCGGCCTGAGCGACCCTCACGCGGCATAACAGAAGAGGTCATCATGACTACGCCAAGTAATACGCCAGAGACTGAAACTAAAAAACGCTTTATCGCCGGTGCGGTATGTCCAGCCTGTCAGGTGATGGATGGCATTCGCATGTGGGATGTAGATGATGTACCCACCGCGATTGTGTGCACTGTGGATACAGCGATACTCTGAATGCCGATGGCAATTCCATTCCCAATGAATTACCGACGCGAGTGAATGTCAGCGCCTTACAAAAGCCCAAAGAGGCGAAAAGCCAAACGCTGCAGTTTTTCCCTAATCCTAAGTTGAAAAAAACAAAATAGTTTTATCCCAGCAATAAAAAACGGCCCGCAGGCCGTTTTTTATTGTCTGAGTATCAGTTGCTTACTTTAGCAAATGGCTCTGGACGTGGTGTCTCAGGTGTGGACGGTGGCAGCATTGGAATAACAAAACTTGGCTGGTCACCAGTTAGGCTTTTCATAAATGCTGTGATCTGACTGATCTGATCTTTTTCAAGTTTACGTCCCAGCTGTAAACGTGCCATCACATCAACTGCATCATCTAAATTCCAATACGCGCCATCATGGAAGTAGGGGTAGGTTAATTCTACGTTACGCAGCGTTGGTACTTTAAACTTAAAGCGGTCTAAATCATTACCGGTTAAGCCAGCAACACCTTCTGCCGGGTTATTGGTCACATACTCTTCAAATAAACCCATTTTCTGGAAAGAGTTACCGCCGACTGCTGGACCGTTATGGCACGCAGTACAGCCAATTTCTTTAAATAACTTATAACCTGCTTTGGCATCAGCAGTCAGTGCATCTTCATCGCCTTTGAGCCACTGATCAAAAGGGGCATTTGGCGTTACTAAGGTTTCTTCAAACTCAGCAATAGCATCTGTTACTTCATTGATAGTAATTTTATCAACGTTGTACACATCTTTAAACGACTGCACATACTGTGGAATCGAGGCTAAAACACCCACCGCTAAATTATGGGTAAAGCCCATTTCCATTGGATTTTCAATGGGCCACCGGCCTGTTCTTGCAGGTCAGCAGCACGGCCATCCCAGAACTGCGCTAAGTTTAAGCTGGAGTTCAAAACGGTTGGCGAGTTGATCGGACCTTCTTGCCAATTGTGACCAATCGAGGTTGGCAAGTTATCACTGCCACCCATGCTCAAGTTATGGCACGAGTTGCAAGAAATAAAACCAGACTTCGATAAACGCGGGTCAAAAAACAACTGCTTACCCAACTCAACCTTTGCCTGATCAGTCACCACATAGGCCTCAATCGGTTGAATCGGCTCGTTCGTTTGTGGCGCAGCCAGTACGCCAACACTCATGCTCACAGAGAGCGCTAATACAGATAATCTAAGCATCAGGTTATTCCTCGATGGTATTGAATATTTTTCTTGCAACTATCATGCTTGATAGCTGTCAGACGAAAGTTGATCCTAGTCAAAAAAGTGTGCGTCACTTCTCACTAAATATAAC